>FR891346.1:103841-117840 GCA_000435335.1 Clostridium sp. CAG:964 | reverse complement strand
GTTTGCGACAGCTTTGTTATTATATCAAACCTCCACCCTCTTGTCAACGCATTTTTTTAAGTTTTTTGAATATTTTTTTAATTTTTCGGAGAAATCAGAAAAGCTGTGATTTCCCCGAAAAGTATTATCAAAATAAATTAAACATTCCTAACTGCGTCCTTCATTTCTTTAACATAGTCATAAACATATGGGACGCACCTCTCACCGTACTGTGCACATATTTTAACTATAGCACTGCCTACAATTACACCGTCGGCATACTGTGCCATTTCCTGCGCCTGCTGAGGCGTTGAAATGCCAAAGCCTATAGCTGCAGGCACATTTGTAACCTCTCGTACAAGTGACGTCATCTCTCCTAAATTAGTGGTGATTTTTTGACGAACACCTGTAACGCCCATGGAGGATACACAGTAAACAAAGCCCTGTGCCTCCTTTGCAATGGTTTTTATTCTGTCGTGTGATGTTGGTGCTATAAAAGATATTAGGTCAATACCGTATTTGTCACAAAACGGTGCAACCTCGTTTTTCTCCTCGTAAGGTACATCCGGAATAATAAGGGCATCTACTCCCAGCTCTGCGGCTTTTTTACAGAACTTATCCACGCCGTACACATATACCGGATTTATGTATGTCATAAAGGCCAGAGGAATGTTGCTTTCCTTTCTAACCTCTGCTACCATATCAAAAATTTTATCTGTTGTTGTACCGGCTTTTAAGGCTCTTTCGTCAGCCGCCTGAATTACCACACCCTCGGCTACAGGGTCGGAAAAAGGTATTCCTATCTCTATAAGGTCAGCTCCTGCTTTTTCCATAGCCAATATTATTTCTTTTGTTACCTCCAGGTTAGGGTCGCCTGCTGTAACAAAAGGTATGAATGCTTTACCGTGTTTAAATGCGTTGGCTGTATTACTCATATATATCCTCTCCTCTGTATCTTGCTATAGCGGCAACATCCTTATCTCCTCTGCCGGAAATGTTTATTACCATAAGCTTTTCCTTATCAAGAGTAGGTGCAAGCTTCATTGCATAGGCAACAGCGTGTGCACTTTCAATGGCCGGTATAATTCCCTCAGTCCTTGACAAATACTCAAAGGCATTTACTGCCTCGTCATCTGTAACAGGAACATACTCGGCTCTGCCAATGTCCTTTAAGTAAGCGTGTTCAGGCCCTACCCCCGGGTAGTCAAGTCCTGCCGAAATTGAGTAAACCGGTGCAATCTGGCCGTACTTATCCTGACAGAAATAGGACTTCATACCGTGGAACACACCCTCTGTACCTGTTGCCATTGTTGCTGCTGTATACGGTGTGTCTGCTCCCTTACCGGCTGCCTCGCAACCGATTAGGCGAACCTGCTTATCCTCGATAAAATTATAAAAGGCACCCATAGCGTTGCTTCCGCCGCCTACACACGCCATTACAACATCCGGCAGTCTGCCCTCTTTTTCCAGCATTTGCTCTTTAATCTCTTTACTAATAACACTTTGGAAATCACGCACTATAGTCGGGAATGGATGTGGGCCCATTACCGAGCCTAAAACATAGTGAGTATCGCTTATACGGTTGCTCCACTCACGCAGTGTTTCGTTTACTGCGTCCTTTAAGGTCATTGTTCCGCTTGTAACAGCCTCAACCTCTGCCCCCAGCAAACGCATACGGTAAACATTAAGAGCCTGTCTTTCTGTATCCTCCTTGCCCATATAAACCTTACATTCCAATCCCATTAAAGCGGCTACGGTTGCTGTTGCAACACCGTGCTGACCTGCTCCTGTTTCGGCTATTACTCTGGTTTTACCCATTTTTTTGGCAAGCAAACACTGACCAAGCACATTGTTAAGCTTATGTGAGCCTGTATGATTTAGGTCTTCTCTCTTTAAATATATTTTTGCACCGCCTAAATCCTTAGTCATTCTTTCTGCATAATAAAGTCTTGACGGTCTGCCTGCATATTCATTTAAAAGCTGTGTAAGCTCCTTTTGAAATTCAGGGTCATTTTTATAATGGTTATAAGCCTCCTCCAGCTCTATAACAGCATTCATAAGTGTTTCAGGTATAAACTGTCCTCCGTGACAGCCAAACATTCCCTTTGACATTTAGTGTGTCCTCCTAACCTTTTCTATAATATTCCTTATCTTTTTTTCGTCCTTAAAGCCGTCGGTTTCAACACCGCTGCTTACATCCACACAGTAAGGCTGAACTGTCTTGATTGCCGTTTCAACATTTTCAGTATTCAAGCCTCCTGCCAGAAAAAACGGTTTTTTCAATGCAGTAGGTATAAGCTGCCAGTTAAAGCTTTCGCCTACACCGCCATATGTGGATTTTTTGTAGGTATCAAGCAGCAAACAGTCGCAATTAAGAGCTTCCGCCTGCAAAATCTGTTGCGTGCTTTGTACACGCACCGCCTTTATTACAGACTTGCCGGTTATACTTTTTACCTTGGATATATAATCATTATCCTCGTCACCGTGCAGCTGTACAACATCTATAATATTTTGCCTGCAAAGGTCTGCTATAAGCTCCAAAGGCTCATTAACAAACACCCCCACGGCTTTTATGCCACTGCTTAGCTTTAGCTTTAGTTTTTCTGCCTGCTTAGGCGTAACCCGACGCTTTGAATTTGAAAACACAAAGCCTACATAGTCCGGCTTACTGCTGTTTACATAGTCAATGTCACATTCTCTGCTTAAGCCGCATATTTTAACCATACTCATTTAACTTCACCGCCGTTTAAAGCCGTAAGCATTTCTTTTTTATTTTCACATCGCATAAAGGTTTCACCGATAAGCACTGCGTCTACATTTGCCTGCTTAAGTGCGGCAATATCCTGCGGAGTTTTTATTCCGCTTTCCGCAACAAAAATAACGTCCTTTGGCACAAGCCTTCTTAAGCGTGTGCTGTTGTTAATATCCACCGTAAAATTCTTTAGATTTCTGTTGTTTACGCCTATAATTCTTGCACCGGCATCTATAGCGGACTGTACCTCCTGCTCGTCGTGAGCCTCTACTAACGCGGACAGTCCCAAGCTGTCGCAAATTTTTATATATCTTTTTATTGTTTCCGTATCAAGCAAAGCACAAATAAGCAATACAGCAGACGCCCCCATAGCCTTTGCCTGATAGAGCATATATTCGTCAACAGTAAAGTCTTTGCGAATAATCGGTATATTAACAGCCTTGCTTACCTCTTTAACATATTGGTCACTGCCTAAAAAATAATCGGTTTCGGTCAAAACAGATATTGCACTTGCTCCGGCACTCTGATATTCCTTTGCTATTTCCACATATGGGAAATCCTCGGCTATTATTCCCTTTGAGGGGGAAGCTTTTTTTATTTCACAAATATAGGACATTCCCGCCTTTGACAAAGCCCTTTCAAAAGGAAAGCCTGTATCTGTATTCAGTGCAAACGCCTGCTCCTTTAGCTGCTCAAGAGGTATTTCAGCCTTATTCTTTTCAATACGCTTTCTTGTACATTCAGCCAGTGTATCAAGTATTTTATCACTCATCGGCACACCTCGTTAGTTGCCTTTACAAATTCTTCCAGCTTAGCCTTAGCCTTGCCGCTGTCGATAGTTTGTGCGGCTATCTCAATACCCTTAGCGATGCTGTCAGCCTTGCCCGCTATGTAAATTGCAATACCGCTGTTAAGTAATACTACATCTCTTTTAGCGCCCTTTTCGCCGTTCAAAATCTTTCGTGCTATTTCCGCATTTTCCTGTGGGTTGCCCCCTACAAGGTCATCTTTCTTGCACATTGTAAATCCGTAATCCTCAGGGTTGATTGTAAACTCGGTAATTTCACCGTTCTTAATTTCGCAGGCTGTAGTCTTTGCCACCAATGAAACCTCGTCGATTCCGTCCTGACCGTAAACTACCATACCCTTTTCAACTCCAAGATTTTTTAAAACCTCTGCTATAGGCTTAACCAGCTCTTGGCTGTACACGCCCATAAGCTGAATAGTAGCAGAAGCCGGATTCGACAAAGGCCCTAAAATATTAAAAATTGTTCTTGCACCCATTTCCTTTCTAACCGGTGCGGCGTACTTCATTGCACCGTGGTAAACAGGGGCAAACATAAAGCACATTCCTGTGTCGGAAAGCACCCTTTCGTTTTGCTGTGCTGTAATATCCAGCTTTACGCCAAGTGCCTCAAACACATCGGCGGCACCGCATTTACTTGACACGCTTCTGTTGCCGTGCTTTGCAGTTGGAACCCCTGCCGCAGCAGTTACTATAGAGGATACCGAAGAAATGTTAAAGGTAAAGGCCTCGTCACCGCCTGTACCTACAATTTCAAGAACTTCTGTACTGTGGTTCAGATGTACACCAACCCTACGCATAACCTTTGCACAGGCTGTAATTTCCTCTATGGTTTCACCTTTCATTCTAAGGGCTGTTAAGAAAGCAGCCATTTGTGCATTGGTTGCCTTGCCTGTCATAATTTCTTCCATTACACCCTCTGTTTCGGCAGGTGTTAAATTTTCTTTGTTAATTACCTTGCTGATTGCTTCCTTAATCATTTTATTTTCCAACCTTTCTTATAAAATTTTCCAGCATCTTTCCGCCCTGTGGCGTCATAATAGATTCCGGGTGGAATTGCAGTCCGTATATTTCGTAATCTCTGTGTTTAACTGCCATAACCTCGCCGTTTTCAACATCTGTAGATGTTACAATAAGCTCCTCCGGCAAATTAGTTGCCACCAATGAATGATAACGGGCAACCTTAATACTGCTTGGCATATCCTGAAATATTTTACACCTATTATCCACCGTAACCTCGCTTTGCTTTCCGTGCATAAGCTTTACTGCGTGGGTTATTTCAGCACCGAACACCTCGCAAATAGCTTGGTGTCCCAAACAAACGCCCAAAATCGGGAACTCACCCTTTAGCTGGCGTACTACCTCTTCACACACACCGGCATTCTTGGGATAACCCGGACCGGGAGAAAGAATAATGTGTGTAGGGTTTAGTCGGCGTATTTCTTCAACTGTAATTTTATCGTTTCTGTAAACCTGTATATCGCTTTCCACACTGCCGGCAACCTGAACCAAATTGTAGGAAAAGCTGTCGTAGTTATCAATAAGTAATATCATAAAATTATCTCCTCTTTTCCTTATGGCAGGTCGGCCTCTGCCGCACCCTGCACTGCGTTCATTACTGCCAAAGCCTTGTTGTAGGTTTCCATATATTCCGAATGTGGTACACTGTCTGCAACTATGCCGGCACCTGCCTGAACATAAACCTTGTCATTCTTTTTTACAGCCATTCTTATTGCTATGGCAACATCAAGGTTACCGTTAAAATCTACATAGCCCAGCGCTCCGCCGTAAATTCCCCTTGGGTACTGCTCCAGCTCCTCTATAATTTCACAAGCCCTTATTTTAGGTGCACCCGAAAGCGTGCCTGCCGGCAAAACCGATTCTATGGCATTAAAGGCGTCCATATCATCACGAATGTCACCCTCAACCTCAGAGGCTATATGCATAATTTTTGAATACTTATTAATTACCTTGTAGGCTGTTACCTCTACAGAGTTAATCCTTGCAATTCTGCCAATGTCGTTTCTGCCCAGGTCAACAAGCATATTATGCTCTGCAAGCTCCTTTTGGTCGCTTAGCAAATCCTTTTCAAGCCTTTCATCCTCTTCCTTTGTTGCTCCTCTTGGTCGTGAGCCGGCAACAGGATATGTGGAAAGTCTGCCGTTTTTAAGCCTTACCAGAGTTTCAGGCGAGGTGCTTATAATCTCGCTGTCGTCAAACCTCATATACACCATATAAGGTGACGGGTTTGTAATACGCAGCACCCTGTAGGCGTCAATAAGGTCACCCTTGTACTCACTTTCAAAGCGTCTTGAAACTACACACTGGAAAATGTCGCCCTCATAAATATATTCCTTGGTTTTTTCAACCATTTTGCAAAATTCATCCTCGGTCATATTGGATTTGAATTCTACATTTTTGTAAGGGTTAGTAGGCGGCAGTGGCTGATTGTCCGTTATAATAGAAACAATTTTTTCTATATCGGCACAAGCCTTTTTATACTGAAAGTCAACATCGTCTGTCTTCATATTAACTATGACTATCATTTTTTGCGTTAGGTGGTCGTAAACAACTACCTTGTCAAAAAACATAAGGTCAAAGTCGTTAAACTGACTTTCTCTCAGCTTTAAAACAGGCTCTGCCACAGCTATCATACTGTAGCCAAAGTAGCCTACAAGTCCTCCGGTAAACGGCGGTATATCGTCGAATTTAGGCGATGTATAATTTTTCAAAAACTCTCTAACTGCGTCAAACGGCTTGTCTGTTGCTATCTCTTTAGCACCCTCGCCCTCAATAACAACCTTGCCGCCTTTATAGTATATTCTGGACTTAGGGTCAAAGCCTACAAAGGAGTATCTGCCCCATTTTTTACCGCCCTCTACACTTTCCAGCAGGTAAAATCTGTTTGATATAGCAGAAATTTTTCTAAGCAGTGTAATAGGTGTAGTAGTATCTGCATATATCTCTTTGGTAACGGGTATAATCTTATAGCCTTGTGCTAAGCTGTTAATTTCTTCTAAGCTTGGTTTTATCATTTTTAAATACTCCTTTCTAAATTTTGACAATAAAAAAAAGCCCCTATCCCTCTACAAAAGGGACAAAAGCTAAACTTCTGCGGTACCACCCAAATTGACGCCAAAAAGCACCCACTCATCACGCACTAACATACGCTCCTTTGTTAACGATAAGGTAACCGTCAACGCCTACTGAATAATTTTCGGGTTGCCCTCACAGGTCCATTCGCAAGCCTTAGGCAATTTTGCTTACACCAAACGCAAAACTCTCTTTGTACCGTAGGATTTGTTACTACTCCTGCTCACAGGTTTTTAATATCATCATTTGTGGCTATTATATACCTGCTTTTTTTAGTTGTCAATACCTGAAAGAAAGTTTTATTTACATTTTATTACATTTTTCCTAGAAGTTGTTACACATTAGTAAATTGATTTTCGTTTACTTCGTGATATAATAAGCATTATCAAGACAATATAAAATATCTGTATTATGATTTAGGAGTGGTTTGTATGATTATTGATATGCATTCACATATTGGCTGTATTATGAATTTTAAAATGCCAAAGGAAAACTTAATTGAATCTATGAACAAATACGGTATTGACTTTTCTATTTGCTCAAACTGTGAATCGGCGGCATTTGACCATGCAGGCAAAACCCTGCCTTATACAGAGCAAAAGTCTCAGGAGGAAACCTACGCCGAAAGTATAAGCTTTGCACGAAATAATCCGGGCAAAATTGCCGTTATGCCCTGGGTAAAGCCTCACTACGAAAAGGTTACGCCAAAGCTTGTTGCTATGATTAAAGAAAATCTGGATATTACGGCAGGCATAAAAATCCACCCTGTACACTCGTTTATAAATTTCAATTCGCCGCAGGTAGAGGAATATATAAAGCTTGCCGAAAGCTTTAACCTGCCTGTTCTTACCCACACAGGAAATTCGTTGGAATCCTGCTGTGCAAGCGTATACGAAATGGCACAAAAATATCCAAAAGTAAATTTCGTTATGGGGCATATGGGACTTGGTACCGACAACACAGAAGCCATAGAGATGATTAAAAAGCAGAAAAACCTCTACGGCGACACTGCCTGGGTACCGATGGAGTCTGCGGTACTTGCCATAAAGGAATGTGGTGCCGACAAAATAATGTTTGGTACCGACAACCCAATAGACGGTGTTGACACCCTAGGCACCAACCCTAAGGGCGAAAGGTCGCTGTACCAACAGTACTTTAATGAGCTTAAGGAATTAATTACTCCGGAAGAATACGAAAAGCTGATGTACAAGAACGCACTTAAATTTTTCAAGCTGGAAAAGCTAATTAAGAAAATCTCTCAATAATACAGTAAACAACAATATAAACAACTTATAAACAATGTTACAGCCTTAGCAACGGTAGTTTTTACCCATGCTAGGCTGTTTCTTTTAGTGCTTTATGTTTTGGTTCCGGACAATTCCAATCCACTCCAAACACTTTCTGCCCATTATTTTTCCTCATTGCAAGCGCCCGGGTTTGCTTTCTCTGACTTAATAAAGTGTTTAATCTCCGTACCACTTCATTCAATAGGAATTTTGTCCGGTTACAAACAACAGCACACCCCTGCACCAAGCAAAAGCTCGCCTGCAGGGGTGTGTAATTTAAAAAATATAATTTTTGTTAATTAGCCCAATATGCTCAACAGTACGCCGGCTGCAACAGCAGAACCGATTACGCCTGCAACATTTGGTCCCATAGCGTGCATTAACAAGAAGTTTGTAGGGTCTTCAGCCTGACCAACCTTTTGTGATACACGGGCAGCCATAGGTACGGCAGATACACCTGCACTACCGATAAGCGGGTTAACCTTACCCTTAGTAGCAACGCACATTAGCTTACCAAACAATACGCCTGCGGCTGTACCGATACAGAATGCGATCAAGCCCAAAGCGATAATCTTTAGTGTGTCTATCTTTAGGAATACAGAACCTGTAGCTGTAGCACCAACTGTTACGCCAAGGAATATTGTAATAATATTCATCAGCTCGTTCTGTGCTGTCTTGAACAGTCTGTCAACAACGCCGCTTTCACGGAACAGGTTACCAAGCATTAGCATACCAACAAGCGGAGCAGCATCCGGCAGGAAGATAGCAACTACAATTACAACAAGAACAGGGAATATGATCTTCTCAAGCTTTGAAACAGGTCTTAGCTGCTTCATAACAATAGTACGCTCTTTCTTTGTTGTAAGAGCCTTCATAATAGGAGGCTGAATAATAGGAACAAGCGCCATATATGAATAAGCCGCAACGGCTATAGGTCCCAGCAGCTCCGGTGCTAATTTTGATGTTACAAAAATAGCTGTAGGGCCGTCTGCACCGCCTATAATAGCGATAGCACCTGACTGTGCACCCGAGAAGCCTAAGAATATAGCACCGATAAATGTAATCAAAATACCTATCTGTGCAGCAGCACCCAAGATAAAGCTCTTTGGGTTAGCAATAAGCGGCCCAAAGTCTGTCATCGCACCTACGCCCAAGAAAATAAGCGGTGGGTAAATACCAAGCTTAACACCTTGATACAAATAGTAGAACAAGCCGCCGTTTGTAGGCACATTGTAATAATCGACACCTTGCAGCGTGGTTATGGCATAGCTGGCGGATTCGCCGTTATGAGCGGCAATATAGTCTGTAACAGGCACCAAATCGGTGGACGGTGCTGACATAATAGCCGGGTATAGGTTTACCAAAAGCATACCAAAGGCTATAGGCAGCAAAAGCATTGGCTCGTACTGCTTTTTAATAGCCAGATAAAGCAAAACTATAGAAATCAAAATCATTACATAGTTTTGCCAAGGCAAATAGCATAGACCTGAATTTTTATAAAGGTCTACTATGGACTCTAAAAATCCTTGTAAAATTTCCATAAAAACATTCCTTTCTCCGATAATTTCAGTACATTAAAACGGTCTTGTGTTATCCAAAATTCCTGCTGTACTCCATACCGGACGGGATTGTGGAACCTTCTTAATCGACTTAACCTTTGCACCTTTACCATACACTGCGTCTACCGCAGCAGCAATAACCGCAATAACCTCGTCTGACATACCGTCAGCAGCTGCAGGCACTGCAGCAGGTGGTGTTGTAATAGGCTGAGCACTTGCAGCACTTGCGGCCTTTTCAGCCTCAAGCTCAGCTTCTTTTTTTGCTTTCTTTTTATCTGCTGACTTCTGTATTTTTGAAACGATTGCTCCATAAATCATAATTAGCAGAATAAGCAAAATTAAAACGGCAAACACTACAACAAAACCTGTAATAAGTACGGTTAGTGATATAGTAAGCTTTTCTGACAAATCCATTACCGTCATCTCCTCCTTTAATATAGAATAAAACAACATAAAGCCATTTTATCAATTTAGTTATTATTATAACCCACCTCAAAATTAATTTCAATAATTAATCATATCCATTTTTTAGTTTATTCACAACTTCGTCAAATTACACAAATACAGCTGTAAATTTATAGTTGTTATGTTATTGATTATAGGATAAAAAAAGCAGAGCACTGTGGTTAAACAATGCTCTGAAAAATATAGAATATATATATTATTTTATTAAAGTATAATGCATATCAAGCCGTTACAGCCTTCGTTTATAATCCTTTCAATAGTTTCCTTCATTTTATTTCGTGCGTCAACCGGCATACGGTTTAGCTTGTTGTGCAGGCCCTCGTTTACAAGCTCGTGCAGCGACTTGCCAAAAATATTTGATTCCCAAATTTTTATAGGATTTTCTTCAAATTCCTTTAACAGGTAAGAAACAAGCTCCTCCGACTGCTGCTCAGAACCTACTATCGGCGTTACCTCTGTAGTAATATTTGTTTTCATCATATGGATAGACGGTGCCGAGGCTCTCAGTCGAATACCGTATTTTCCGCCCTGCTTTATAATTTCAGGCTCTTCCAGAGAAAGCTCCTCCATAGACGGCATTACAATACCATAGCCCTTTTCGTTTACATCGTCATAAGCTCCCTTAATTTTATCAAAATCACTTTTCAGCCTTGCAAGCTCCATTACACAGTTAAGCATATCGCCCTCATCGGCTATGCTTAGCCCTGTTTTTTCACCTAACACCTTATAGAACAGGCTGTTATCAAGCGAAAGAGCTATTCTTGCAGTACCCTTGCCAAGGTCAATAGACGAAACCTCTGCCCTTTGAATATTCTCACAGCCGTTTGCCGCCTGTGTAATAAGCTGAATTTCCCGTATTTTTCTTACCTTTGCAGCCGTACCCTCTATAGCGGAATATATAGAGCTTTTCAGCCAGTGGTTTTTTTCCAGAGATGTAACCCACCTTGGCATATCTACCTTTATTTCCCTTACAGAAAACTCAAAAAGTATCTGTGCCAATATTTTTTTAATTTCAATTTCGTCAAGCTCTAGGCAGTTTGCCGCTACAACAGGTACATTGTACTTTGAGCCGATTTCCCGGGAAAGCTGTACAGCTTCGGCAGACTGTGGATACATACTGTTAAGCAAAACTATAAAGGGCTTGTTAATATCCTTAAGCTCGTTTATAACTCTTTCCTCCGCCTCGGCGTATTCCTCCCTTGGAATATCACTTATACTGCCGTCTGTGGTAATAACCAAGCCTATGGTGGAGTGGTCGGTAATAACCTTTTTAGTACCTATTTCTGCCGCAAGATTAAAGGGAATTTGCTCGTCAAACCATGGGGTTTTTACCATTCTGGGCTGTTCGTCCTCTATATAGCCTATTGCACTGGGCACTATATAGCCAACACAGTCAATCGCTCTTACTCTCAGGCTCGCATTGTCCTCCAGTGTAATTTCTACTGCGTCCTCCGGAATAAATTTCGGCTCGGTGGTCATTATTGTTCTGCCGGAGGCCGACTGCGGAAGCTCGTCAATGGCACGCTCACGCCTGCTGTTGTTGTCTATGTTTGGTATAACTATGGTATCCATAAACCTTTTAATAAAGGTTGACTTGCCTGTTCTTACCGGGCCTACTACTCCTATATAAATATCACCGTTGGTTCTTTGGGCAATATCCCGATAAATATTTCTCTCTTCCATTTTTCAATCCTCCTTACATATTCGGTATAAACAGCATTGTTGCTGTTTTTATTTCGTCCTCTGTAAGCTCGTTCTCACTCATAACGGTATCACGGCATACAGCGTATTCCTTTGCAATGCTCCAAACGCTTTCACCTCTTGACGCATAGTAAAGGGTAAGGGCCGCCTTGGTATCCTTTTTTCTCGGATGCTCTGTGTCTGCCTCTGCCTGAGTTACAAGCCTTACAGACTGTTTGTCAAGCACCGTAATGTCAAGCTTGGTTTCAATGCGGAAATCAATGGAATTGCTGCCGTTTATTCTGTAGCTTATAGACTGCACCACACCCTCTGCCTCTACTGCGGTATTTTCCTCACTTGGTGCAACAGGGTATGTAAAATCGATAACTCTTTCGGAATAAAACGGCATATTCTCGTTATCCTTTGCAAGAATACACATATTCAGTCTGCCCTTTATAAGTGTATTTTCGTCCTCGTTTACCACAGTAATGCCGCAGTGCTCGCACCACAGGTCAACTATTGACATAATGCTGTCACTGCCGGCCTCTACAGTTGCCTTTGTAATACAGCTTTCGCTGTAGTTTTTAACTATGTTTGTAAGCTGCATTTGGCTGTACACAAGGTTTAAATCATATTCTGTTGAATATGCGTCGCACACAGGCTCTATTTCGCTATTGCTAAAGCCCAGAGCCGTTGCACCTATTTTAACCTCAAAGCTGACAACGCTGTTGCTGTCGGAATAGTCGGACTTTACCGCCACAGTATGGTTAAGCACCTCTAGGTTTGTTACGCACATACATTTTTCATCTACACCGTCTGCGTCCAAAATTTCACTGAAAGGCATTGTATAGTCAAAAATTTTTGTTTCTCCCGTGTTAATATCCGCCAGGTACAGCACCCTTATGCTGACATCGCCTTTAACCATAACCTTGTTGCTTATTGCCTTGCAGTCGCCCTTAACAATAGCGGCGTCGCTTTTCAGAATTGACTCTATATTTGACGCACCCTGTCCTAAGGTGACATTATCGCTTAAAATAAACTGCTGCTGTCCCATTCCCTCCAGCGTAGAAAGCTTAACAGGCGTGCCCTTAACCTGTACATTTTCATCATCTATTCCTATAGGAAATTCCTTTTCCGTTTTGCAAATTACCTTTGCACACACTGAAAAGGCCCCGTGAATATCAAGGCGGCGTGGGCTGAGTGCACGGCAGTTTATATACTCTGTCTTTACCTTAGCCGACACAATGGCGTTTTGCGGACTTTGCTTCATGCCAAACGAGCAGGTAAAGGGCAGGTTATGGTCACTGCACCTTATTGATTTTTTTATTGAATCAATGTACAAAATTTTAATTTCAGCCGTACCGTCAACATCCAGTCTGTCACCGGAAATGCTTTTTGTAAGTATTTTGGGTGTAACTCTGCATTTAAGTATTCTAAGAATGTCGGGACAATAATCCGGCAATGTTAAGTCCAGGTCAACAGGCTGCTCTGTACATCCGTCAAACACTACTTCCTTTATTGAAGCAGATTTTTTTAACAAGCTGTAATCCATAATATTTATCTCTCCTTTTCAAATACCTGTCCTTGTGTTGCGACAGTGTGTTTACACCCTAAGTATATTCAAGCCGGTATGCCGTTATGACAACATACCGTACCGGAATACAATTCCTTTTATTAAGCGCAAAAAGCGGCATGTCAGCACAAACCGACCTGCCGCTAAAATACGGTAAATATGAATTTTTTGATAATCAGCAAACAAACAGCTCTTCTTTTTTCCCAAAGCAGACAGCCCTTGTTATTGAGCCAATAAAAAAAGCCTACAGCTTATGCAGGCAAGGCTCTGCACAAGCTGTAGGCTTATTATGTTTAAATATTAGCTGCAGGTAAACCTAAACAAGCATTTGAGCTTAACCCTCTGCCTGCACCAAGCCGCTTTTCAGGCTGGCTTTACTGTCCCAGCTTTTCGGCAAACTTGTTGCTTACCTTTTTCACCTTTTCAGGCTTAACCTTTTTTGTTCTGTATTTTTTTGCAAAGCTCCAAGCCTTGCCAAGCACATCGCTCAGCTCACCCTCGATTTTGCTGTCAAGCTCCGGCTTAATTCCGTTAAGCACTACAATAGTAATAATTGAGCGGGTGCTTAAATCACCGGCAATATATTGTGAGTTAAGTATGCCGGCCAGCTTGCTTATTGACTGCTTGTTTCCGTTTTTCAAAAGCTCGTTTACCCTTGGAACAATATGCTTCTGTGCAAAGGTTACGCCTCTGAACGGGTCATAGCCGTCCTCTTCCTCCCAAATTTCCTCTTTAAGCTCCGGGAAAACATTAACCATTCTTTTGCAGAAAAATTTAGGGTCTGCGTTTCCGTCGTCACTGCTTTTC
>FR891346.1:101608-103765 GCA_000435335.1 Clostridium sp. CAG:964 | reverse complement strand
AGCGTCGGCAAAGTCGTTGCCGATACTTCTTGCCTCTTTGTTATCGTCCTTTTCAGGGTCGAACATCCAGGTGTTTATACTTTTCCACCTGTTGTCAGGCCCGTCTGAATCTATACCGCACACCTTTAGTGCTGCAAGCTGCTTCTTAGCGTTGTACACAACCATATATGCGTTGCTTTCGCCGGTAAACAAGGCGGCATAGTCCTTGTCGCTGTTGTCTACCTTTTGTCTTTTATAGCCCTGTGGTTCAAGAACCGCCGCTACCTTATCGGTAATTATATCCATAAAAGAAAAATCCATAGTTATCAATCCTTACTTATTAACATTGTAAAACATATCTATTATACATTTATTTTTTACTTTTGTCACTACAATTTTTGAAAAATATACATTGCACCAATTAATTGTATATGGTAAAATTGTATTTTAGAATGGGTTTTGTATGTGAGTTGCTTTTTAAATACGGCAACCCCCGCTATAAGACCAATTACATAAAACGAAAGGCTGATAAATTATGTCAAAAACTTCAGCTATAGGAGTATTTGATTCCGGCTTAGGCGGTTTAACCGCTGTAAAGGAATTAATTAGATTTTTACCAAATGAAAACATCGTTTACTTTGGCGATACCAGCCGAGTTCCGTATGGCAACCGAAGTAAAGAAACTATAACACGCTACGCTATGCAGGACGCAAGGTTTCTGCAAACAAAGGATATAAAAATTTTAATAGCTGCCTGCGGCACGGTAAGCTCTGTAGCCGGCAACTTGGGCGATGAATTTCATATGCCGTACACAGGGGTAGTAAACCCTACAGCCTATGCCGCCGCAAGCACCACAAAAAACGGTAAAATAGGCGTAATAGGTACAACCGCAACTATAAACAGCAGTTCTTATAAACACGCTATAGAAAATATGAACAGCAGCCTTAATGTTTACCAAAGGGACTGTCCGCTGTTTGTTCCGCTGGTTGAAAACGGCTTTATAGATAAAAACGACATTGTTGTACGCACTGTAGTTCAGCGTTACCTTCAGCCGCTTATTGACAGCGGCATTGACACGCTTATTTTAGGCTGTACGCACTACCCTATTTTAAGGGAGGCTATAGCAGATGTTATGGGCGACGGCGTTGTGCTGATTGACTCCGGCAGAGAAACCGCCAGATATGCGGCAAAGCTTATAAAAGAAAACGGGCTTGAAAACCCTCAAAAGGAAGCCGGCAGCTGTGAATACTTTGTAAGCGACCGTGTAGACGGCTTTAGCAAGGTAGCAAGCCTGTTTTTAGGAAACACCTTTAACCAAGAGGTGCACCAAATAAATATTCAGCACTACTGATTTTGCAGGTGAACGAATGAGTAAAGATAAATATATTATTGATATTATAGGTACGCAGTGTATAGAGGACGAAATACAGGATTCTGTTACTGTAACTACAACAGGCGACTACAGGGTGGCCTCAACAGGCAATAAATTCATACGCTATAAGGAATATGACGAGGAAAATCCCTCTG
Organism: Clostridium sp. CAG:964; assembly: GCA_000435335.1. Taxonomy (GTDB): domain Bacteria; phylum Bacillota; class Clostridia; order Oscillospirales; family Acutalibacteraceae; genus CAG-964. The sequence goes on along the minus strand of FR891346.1, from coordinate 102,259 downwards.
TATTTAAAAACACAATCATAAAAATTTCTGACCGACAGGTTACAATTACACGCAGCGGCGAATATGCTTCTCAGCTTATACTGGAATGCAACAAACGCCACCAGTGTCATTACCACACACCTGTAGGCTCGCTTATAATAGGGGTATTTACCAAGGTGATGGATATAAGCCTAAATGAGCGGGGCGGCAGTATTGATGTAGCGTATACTCTTGATTTTGACTCCGAAACGGTAAGCGAAAATACATTTAAAATAAATATAAGAGAAAATTAACAGGAGAGGAAAATAACAATGGCAAACATTGCTCAAAAATCTGTAGACACATTAAAAGAGGCTATTCTGTCCTCTATAGAAAAAGCAAAGGCGTCGGGTGCACTTGCTGACGCACCTACACCTGATTTTATTATTGAAGTTCCTGCTGACAGAAAAAACGGCGACCTTGCTACAAACGCCGCAATGGTATGTGCAAGAGCCTTTAAAACAGCCCCAAGAAGCATTGCACAGGCTATTGTTGATAATTTGTCAACCGATGGCACTTATATTGAAAGGTGCGAAATAGCCGGCCCGGGATTTATTAATTTCTTCCTTAACAAAAGCTACTATGCAGATGTTGTTAAGACTATTGAAAGCGAAAAGGACAGCTACGGCAGGG
>FR891346.1:10571-101568 GCA_000435335.1 Clostridium sp. CAG:964 | reverse complement strand
GGTGAGGGAAAGAGGATTTTAGTTGAGTTTGTATCTGCAAATCCTACAGGCCCTATGCACATAGGCAACGCCCGTGGCGGTGCTTTGGGCGACTGTTTGGCAAGCGTACTGCAAACAGCCGGATATGATGTTGAAAGAGAATTTTATGTAAATGACGCCGGCAATCAGATAGAGAAGTTTAAGACATCGCTTGAGGTTAGGTATCTGCAAATTTATGACAACACAATAGAAATGCCGGAGGACGCTTACCAAGGTGCCGACATTACAGCACACGCAGAGGCTTTTAACAAATTGTACGGCGACAAGTATGTTAATGTACCATCGCAGGAGCGTAAGCAGGCACTGTGTGATTACGCACTGCCTATAAACATTGCTAACCTTAAAAAGGATCTGCAAAAATACAGAATAGAATACGACAACTGGTTCCTTGAAAGCTCACTGCACAACAGCGGCGCTGTAAAGGACATTATAGAAAAACTAAAGGCGTCCGGTCATACCTATTACCAAGACGACGCACTGTGGTTTAAAACTACAGACTTTGGCGACGACAAGGACAGAGTTCTGCTGCGTGCCAACGGTGTGCCAACATACCTGGTGCCTGACATTGCATACCACTACAACAAGCTGGTTACCCGTGGCTTTGACACTGCCATAGATATTTTAGGTGCAGACCACCACGGTTATATACCTAGAATAAAGGCGTCTATGGAGGCACTGGGAGTAGACTCCAACCGCCTGGACATTATTATTATGCAAATGGTAAGACTGATTAAGGACGGCGATGTTTACAAGCTTTCTAAGCGTTCGGGCAAGGCTGTAACGCTCAGCACACTAATAGAAGAAGTACCTGTTGACGCCGCAAGATTCCTGTTTAATATGCGTGAGGCAAACACTCAAATGGACTTTGACATTGACCTGGCTGTTACAGAGGATTCTCAAAATCCTGTTTACTATGTACAGTATGCCCATGCAAGAATATGCAGCATAATTAAGGCCTTGGAAAGCGACGGCATAACTCCCAGAGAGTGTACAGACGAGGAGCTTGCACTGCTAAGCGCACCTGAGGAAAAGGAGCTTATTAACCACCTTGCAGGCTATACAAACGAAATTATTGCAGCTGCAAAGGATTATGACCCTACAAAGGTAACACGCTATGTTTTACAGCTGGCGGCTCTGTTCCACAAGTTCTACAATGCCTGCAGAGTAAAGGGCGACAACGAAAGTCTTACACAGGCAAGACTTAACCTTTGTATTGCAGCAAAAATTGTAATTAAAAATGTGCTTACCATGCTGAAAATTAACGCTCCGGAAAGTATGTAATTTTTAAATTTTATATTTTGTAAATCATAAAAACAAAACAGGGTGTATGCAAATTAATGCGTACACCCTGTTGCTTTTAATCGCTAAAAAGATCTTTGAAAATATCAGATATTAACCCCTCTAAAAATTTCATAGCACTTGTTGTTTTTACGGTAGCACTGCCGTCAGAAGCATTAAGAGCAGTTATTCTGAGCGTCAGCTCCCTTTCCAAAATTTCAAAGGTATATTCCGACGGAATAATAATCCTGTTGCCATTAACCCGAAAATCCTTGTTAATGCTGTCTATGCCGTCTGCAAGCTTAGACATTATAAATTCTGTAGGTATAGGCAGACTTCCCAACTTTGTGTCGGATACCTCAAAATAAATAAAATCACTGTTTTCATTAAAAACTATTTTTGAATTTGCGGAAAACAGAAGCTTTATATCGTTATAATTAAGCTCGGCATATATTTTTGCCGTATTATTTCCCGTAAGATATATTGACGCTCCCTTAACTATGAAGGCATCTTTCCTTTGGCTGTCGGTTAGGTTTTCGTTGTAGGAGTTTATCACCATAGCCAGTGCACCGTTAATGTCACTGTCTGTTATGGTTTGCTCCTCTCCCAAAACAATGGACTTTACAAGCGGCTCTAAAATTGAATCCGATTCGGTTTTATTAACCTTATTTGATTCCGAAAGGTCGGTGGCCGATGTGTAAATAAAATATGCACCTGCTCCCAACGCAGCAGTCAGCACCAATAGGATAACCAAAACCACTACCCATATTTTACCTGCTTTTTTCAATGAATAAACCTCCTTAAACCGTTTATTTCAGTTCTGCAATGGTTACGCCCGATTCGCCCTCGCCAAATACGCCAAGGCGGTATGTCTTTACATATTTACAGCGTTTTAGGTAGCTGTGAACCTCTTTTCTAAGCACACCTGTGCCCTTTCCGTGAATAATTGTAACCTGATGAATGCCCGAAAGGATAGCGGAATCCAGGCTTCTGTCAAGCACCATAACAGCCTCGGCGGCAGTCATACCACGCAGATCTACCTCGGTAACAGCCTTTGCAGTGGCGTTGCTTTTAACATTTCTTTTAACCGACCGTTGCACAGGCTGTTTTTTCTTTTCCTGCAACAAACGCAAATTGCTGAGCTTTACCTTGGTTTTTATTATACCCGCCTGCACCATAACGGTGTCGCCCTTTGGTTCTTCAAGAACAACCGCCTTCTTGTCAATGTCAAAAATAAGAACATCGTCACCCTTTTTTAACGGTCGTGGTAGCTTATAGCCTTCTTCCTTGCTCTTCTCTATAGGGTCGGCAGAGTTTTCCATATTTTTTATGTCAGAACGGAGCTTTGCCTTTTCCTCCGGGGTAAGCTGTTTGCTTTTTCTAAGGTCGTTAAGCTCGTCCATAATAGCGTCGGAGCTTGCTCTGGTTGACGATACAATGCGTGATGCCTCTTCCCTTGCTCTTTTCAGCTCAAGCTGTACCTGCTTTTTTATCTGCTGTATTTCACGCTGTACATTTTCTCTGTCCTTTTGTGCCTGCAGGGTAATTTTTTCGGCATATTTAATCTTTTCGTCAAGCTCCTGCCTTTGCTCCTCCAGCGTTTGAACAACATCTTCAAACTGTCTGCTTTCGTCTGACACAAGCCTTCGTGCCTTATCCACAAGCTCCTTGTCCATTCCCAGCCGCTCGGAAATTGCAAAAGCGTTAGACCTGCCCGGCACACCTATAAGCAGTCTGTATGTAGGTCTTAGGGTAGCTACATCAAATTCACAGCAAGCATTTTCAACATATTTGCTTTGCAGTGCATACTCCTTTAATTCGGCATAATGTGTTGTAGACGCCAGCCTTGCCCCCTGGCTTCTTAGCTGCTCCAGTATTGCTATGGCAAGTCCTGCTCCCTCTACAGGGTCTGTACCTGCTCCCAGCTCGTCAATAAGCACCAGGCTTTTATGGTCTGCCTGCTTTAAAATTTTAATAACATTTGTCATATGGGCAGAAAAGGTTGAAAGTGACTGCTCTATGCTTTGCTCATCTCCTATATCAACCAAAATCTGCGTAAATACCGACAGCCTGCTTTCATCGGCGGCCGGTATCATAAGTCCGCACATAGCCATTGCCGTAAGCAGACCTATTGTTTTAAGGGCTACGGTTTTACCGCCTGTATTAGGGCCTGTTATAACAAGAGATGTAAAGCTTTCTCCAAGGTAAACATCTATAGGCACAACAGCCTCCTTTGAAATAAGGGGGTGCCTTGCCCTTCTCAAATTAATAATGCCGTCGTCATTCATAACAGGCATACTTGCCTTCATTTTATATGCCAGCGATGCCTTGGCAAAAATTACATTCAGCTGTACGGCTATATAGTAGCTGTTTATAATATCCTGTGCAAAGGTGCCGGCTGTGGCTGACAGCTCGTACAGTATTCGCTCAATTTCAGCCTCCTCCTTTGATTTCAGCACCTTTACGGCATTGTTTGCCTCTACCGCACCCATAGGCTCTACAAATACGGTTGCTCCGCTTGAAGATGTATCGTGTACAAGTCCTGCTACCTCGCCACGGCACTCCGCCTTAACAGGCACAACATATCTGCCGTCACGAATAGTAACAATAGGCTCCTGCAAAAACTTTTGGTACGCCTGTGAACGCACCATTTTGTCCAGCACCTCTCGTGCCTTTTGTGATGTTTGCTTAATTTTCTTTCTGATAGCGGAAAGCGTAACCGAGGCGCAGTCGTTCATTTCGTCCTCAGAGGCAATGCTTGTAAATATTTTTTCCTCTAAGAATTTATTTGGTGTAAGAGCGTTAAAGCTGTTGTCAAGAACAGTTTCCAGCCCAGACGACTTGCTGTGCCACTGCTTTAGCCCTCTTATTCCACGCAAAGCCTCTGCAATTTTCAACAGCTCGCCCATTGTCAGACAGCCGCCTGCCTCTGCCCTTTTCAGGCTGTTTACAACATTGGTAATTCCCCCAAAGGAGGGTGAACCAAATCTGCCGCTAAGCACATAAGCGTCGTCTGTTTGCTTAAGCAGCTTGTTTACGGTATAAATATCCTGTGCCGGCTTTAAGCTAAGGGCCTCTTCCCTTGCGTCGGCAAAGGCTGTCTCCTCTGCCAGCATATTTAATATTTTATCAAGCTCGATGGCTTTTAAATTTTTATCCATTTATCTTCTCCGTTATGTAAATACATATAAACAATTATGTACAAGCTATCTGATAGTCTTATAAAATTCAAGCGTTTTGAAATTATGTTCTGTAATAAAGGCTATATATTCCTCACAGCAACGCTCCAAAAGCTCTGTACCCTCAGGCGAAAGCTTAAAATTAAACATCCTTGAAAACTCGGAATATATACAAAACCTCATTGCCGTTGTAACGCCCATACCAACCTCTATGCTGTATTCATCCGACTGCTCTATACAATCCCCGCAAAGCAGCTTGCCCGACTTTGGCAGGAAAAACATCCTCTTGCTTTCGTAACATTTACAGTTACTGCAGCATACTAAATCCGGCATATAGCCGCAAAAGCACATTAGCCTAAGCTCTGTAGCCGACTTTATTATACCGTTTGGCCGCTTTTTTCGGCTGAGTAAATAAAGAGCGTTTAAAATCAGCTTTAAATACTCGTCAGCCCCTGTTTCCTTTGGGGCAAGGTAGCCAAACAGCTCGCAAAAATACTGTGCCAAAGACATAGCCGTAATATCTGCCCGCAGGCTAATAAACATTTCTTGGCAAACAGCCTCGTCTACTATGTAGGTATCCCGATTAACATAAAGAGTTAATCGGGAATAGCATAGAAGTCTTGTTGAAGAGCCTTTGGCACTTTTTAAGCTTCTGCAATTTTTAACAAAAGCCCGTATTACACCACGCTTTTGGGTTAATACGGTTACAAGACGGTCTTGCTCACCAATATTTTGTTCCCCTATTATCAGTCCGTCCGTAGAAAGCTTCATCATCGTCCTCCTGAATATCAAAATCTTCCTCGTCGTCATAATATTCCGGGAAATTTTCCTTAGAATTTTTTAATGAGGCGTATCGTAAATAATCTATTATACTTCCTGATTCTGCAAAATCAGACCATGCGTCGTAAATATTCATAACTACACACCCTTTTATAATTTAATACCATGAGCTGTAAAAAATCATTTGGCTGTAAATTATACGCAAAACACCGACTGCACAAGCAGCGGTAACGGCGTTTCTTATAATACCGACAGGTATAACACAAGCCATAGATTTTTACATTTTCATCGGTGCTAAGTATAAGCTATATAAAAGTATATGCCTTGATATAGCCTATGTTTACAGTATAACTCTTTTGAAAAGTTTTATAGGGTGTAATTTGTAGAATAATAAATAGCAATATTTGGAAGGCTGAAAAACAAATTAAATTTATTTGCACTATTCAAAGTCATTGTTGTCGTAGCCAAAGCTTCTAAGCAGGTTCTCTCTGTTTCGCCAGTCCTCTTTAACCTTAACCCACATTGTAAGGTTTACCTTGCAGTTAAAAAAGGCCTCCATATCCTGTCTGGCATAGGTTCCTATTTTTTTCAGCATTGAACCGCCCTTGCCTATAATAATGCCCTTGTGGCTGGCCTTTTCGCAATAAATAGTGGCGTCCATATCTATTATATCCTTGTCGTCACGGGTTTTCATTCTTTCTATAACCACAGCCGTACCGTGGGGTATTTCTTTATCAAGAAGCCTAAGCATTTTTTCCCTTATCATTTCTGCGGCAAGCACACGCTCCGGCTGGTCTGTAATGGTGTCCTCGTCAAACAGATGTCCGCCCTCCTGTGCCTGCTTTTTCAGTTCGTCCTTCAGCTGGTCTATACCGCTGCCTGTTTGTGCCGATACAGGCACCACTGCGTCAAAATCATATTTTTCGCTGTATCTGGCAATTTGCAGCATAAGGTCGCTTTTGTCCTTAACTGTGTCAATTTTATTTATTGCCAAAATTGCCGGCACACCCATAGCCTCAAACTTTTCCATAAGCTTTAGCTCGGTATCGGTAATATTTCTGCAGGCCTCTGTTACAAGCAGGCAAGCGTCAACACCCGCCACAGACTCGTCTATCGAGCGTACCATATATTTTCCAAGCTCTGTGCGTGGCTTATGAATACCCGGTGTGTCAATAAAAACAAGCTGTGTTTCACCCTCTGTAAGCACGCCCATAATACGGGTACGGGTTGTTTGAGGCTTACTTGAAACTATAGTAATTTTCTGCCCCAAAATTCGGTTAAGAATTGACGACTTACCTACATTTGGTCTGCCCACTATGGCAATAAACGCCGACTTATCGTTAAAATTATTTTCGCTCATAATAATCTCCGTTTTTAATTATAAATTTCCATTATCATTATATCATATTCAATGCAAATTTTAAAGGCTGTTAAGTTAAAAAACTCAACAGCCCCTTTTCGTTATTTTTATGAATACAGCAAGCATCGGCTTTAATTCCATCTCATCATTTTTCAAGGCTTTTTCTCGGCCTCGGCCTCGTCCTGCTTCATCTCTCGCTTTAGCTCAACAATGGAATGAACATTATCGACAATTCCCTTAGGGCCTATTAAAACAAACAAGGCACTAATTAACAGGCTAAGCACAAAGATAGCCAGATACTCGGGAGAATTGCACAAATACGAAACTATATTCCATAAAACCTCGGTATCCCAAAACAGCAAAACTCCTATAAACACCGAGCCCACTGCCGCCACCAGCACTGCACCTGCGGCAACATCCTTTGCCATTTTAATAAGCGGAGATATTTCTGTTTGTATAGCGTCACAGGTACGCTCAACAGCGGTATTTAAAAGCTCCAGTGCCATCACCAAGGCAATAACCGCTATAAGCAGACAAAACCTAGTAACACTAAGAGAATAAAAACCGGAGAAATACAAAACATAAATTGCTACAACGATATGTATTCGCATATTGCGTTCTTCACAAACACAATTCACAATACCTCTAAAGGCATAATAAAAGCCTTTTAGAAAGCTCATAAAGCTTATTCCTCTCTTACATAGCTTGTAGAAGCAGGCAAGCCAAGCTGCGACATTACCTTTTCTTCCTTTTCTCTCATTCGTATGCGTTCCATATTATTTTCATGGTCATAGCCCAACAAATGCAAAACCGAATGTGCTGTAAGGTAGCCAACCTCCCTTTGCAGGCTGTGTCCGTATCTTTCAGCCTGTTCAACAGCCTTTTCCATAGATATAACTACATCTCCCAAAATTTGGGCACCTGTCTTAGGGTCAACATCGTACACTCCGTTTTCACCCATTACAAATGAAAGAACATCGGTAGGCATATCCTTGTTTCTGTATTGCTTGTTAAGCTTATGAATCTCGTCATTATCTACAAATGTTACGCTGACCTCTGCAATGCCCTGAAAATTTTCCAGCTGCAGCACAGCATGGCAGCATCTCCTTACCAGCATTCTAAGCCCGGTAGGAATTTTTACTTTCTTTTGATTGTTAGTAATAATTACACGGATTTTATCCATTTTTCCTTTTAGCCTCCTCGTTATTTCTCTCGTAAGCCTTAATAATATCCTGTACCAGCTTATGACGCACTACATCTCGTTCGGTAAAGGTGATACATTTAATATCATCAATGTTTTTCAGTATTCTTATACTTTCACGCAAACCGGATTTACTGCCGTTGGGCAAATCTATTTGTGTAATGTCACCGTTAATGACCATTTTGGAATTAAAACCAAGTCTGGTTAAAAACATTTTCATTTGTTCTCGTGTAGTATTTTGTGCCTCATCAAGAATAATAAAGCTGTCGTCAAGTGTTCTGCCACGCATATAAGCAAGCGGTGCCACTTCTATATTTCCACGCTCTACATATTTTTGATAGGTTTCTGCACCAAGCATATCAAACAATGCATCATACAGCGGCCTTAAATACGGGTCAACCTTGCTTTGCAGATCTCCCGGCAAAAAGCCCAGCTTTTCACCGGCCTCTACAGCAGGCCTTGTAAGTATAATTCTGTTTATTTCGCCGGCCCTAAATGCGGTTACAGCCATAGCAACGGCAAGATATGTCTTGCCTGTGCCGGCAGGCCCTACACCTATTGTAATGGTGTTTTCTTTAATTGCACTGCAATATTTTTTCTGCCCAAGGGTTTTGGGCTTTAAGGGCTTTCCCTTTGCTGTAATGCATATACAGTCGCCTGCAAGGCTTTCTATTTTCTCCTCGCTGCCCTCGTTCACCAATGAAATGCAGTAGTGAACATTTTGCTGACTTATTGTTTCACCACGGTTTAAAAGCAGCAGCAGGCTTTCAATAACCTTACCGGCTTTTGCTACATCCTCAGCGTCACCGCTGATTTTCAAATGCTCGTCACGCACAACCACGGTTACAGCGTATTCATTCTCAATGGTTTTAATATTTTCATCAAAGCTGCCAAAAAGTGCCACAGCGTTTTCTATTCTTTCAATGTTAATAATTTGCTCCAATATATTTTCACCTTCAGTTCAGCAGCCTAAATTATATGGCAGTAACAAACAACAAAACTGACATATTTTTAAAAAATATAGTAAAACCTACTTCTACGCATTACGGTTATTATAACACAATTTTTAAATTTAGTCACTATTTTCTAAAAAATTGCCTCAATTATTTTTAATTTCATCACATTAGTAAAATGGCAATATGTGTTTTTGGAGCTATTGCACAAAATAAACTAATTTTTTTATATAATTACCTGCAGAAAAAGCATAATACCGTCATTTTACTATAACAAAGGCTGCGATAAAGCATTTGTCATACATAGCCAAAACAAACAAAGCACACTTGTTTTTTACTGCTGACCATATAAAATACATTACCTGTAAGAAAAGCCGGAAAACCCTTGCCTGATTTCAACCGTTTCTGCGTTAGAGCCTTGTTTGTAGGCCTTAAATAATTCTAATTATTTTTTTAAAAAAGCTTTTCCTTATAAATATGCCCCTTGAAAGCCTACTAAACATATGGTATTATATGTATATATAAACGGAGGGCATACTTATGAAAATATCTACAAAGGGCCGCTACGCTTTGCGTATGATGCTTGATTTGGCTGAACACCAAGGCGACGGATATATTGCGTTAAAGGACATTGCAAAAAGACAAAATGTATCTAAAAAATATCTGGAGCAAATTGTCCCTATATTAAACAAGGCAGACATTCTAAATACAAACCGTGGCTACCAAGGCGGCTACAGACTGGCACGAACTCCTGACAAATACACTGTCGGCGACATTCTAAGAATTACCGAGGGCAGTATTTCGCCTGTAGCCTGTCTTGACAAAAATCCGGTAGAGTGTGAAAGAGCCGCCGAATGTGCAACACTGCCTGTGTGGCAGGGGCTTTACAAGGTTATTACCGACTATCTTGACGGCATAACACTACAGGACATTCTGGACAAGCAGCACGACCGCTACTGCAGCGACTATGTAATTTAACAAGAATGTTACAGAAGAAATTCTAAATGCTTTTAATACAGAATTTAAAGAAATACAGAAAAAGCTCGGTAAGATAACAGCAATTTTAAGCGTTGGTGTACTTAATTCTGAAAATCCAACAGATAATAGGTCACGCAATACAGCTTGAGCATAGGCTGAATGCTCCGCTGTTAGATAACAGCTAACCGCCCCGTAAAAGGGGCGGTTTTGTTATGCCCTTAACCTGCCGAGGATAGCCTAAGAGCAGGTAAAGCGGCTTGTCTATGGCATTATTTAACGACTATATAATAAGTCTCTAAATAAAAGGGCTCTATTAATAAAAGCTGGGGTACGGAAAAGAGCCTGCAAAACGAATTATAAGGTGCAAAGCAAAAAACACCGCAGGCTGTGCCTGCGGTGTGCCAAATACTTATGTATAAACAAGGAAATACAGCGGCTAAAAATTAGTCAGCGTACTTGTCCTCGCCGCCCCAAGAATACATCTTTCTTAGCTCAGCACCAACAGCCTCTAGCTGATGTGAAGCCTCGATTTTTCTTGTAGCGTTGAAATGAGCTCTGCCGTTCTTGTTCTCAGCAATCCACTTAGAAGCGAATGTACCGTCCTGAATTTCAGAAAGAACCTTCTTCATTTCCTTCTTTGTTTCGTCAGTGATTAGACGCTTACCTGTCTCGTAGTCACCAAACTCTGCTGTATCTGAAATTGAATATCTCATCTTTGAGAAGCCGCCGTTGTAAATTAGGTCAACTATCAGCTTCATCTCGTGAATACACTCAAAGTATGCATTTTCAGGTGCATAACCGGCCTCAACCAATGTTTCAAAGCCTGCCTTCATCAAAGCTGTAACACCGCCGCAAAGAACAGCCTGCTCGCCAAATAGATCAGTTTCTGTTTCTGCCTTAAATGTTGTCTCCAGTACACCTGCACGGCTGCCGCCGATACCTGCCGCATATGCAAGACCAATATCCTTAGCCTTACCTGTAGCGTCCTGATATACAGCAATTAAGCAAGGAACACCCTTACCCTCTTGGTACTCACTTCTTACAGTGTGACCCGGACCCTTAGGTGCAATCATAAATACATCAACATCAGCTGGTGGTATAATCTGCTGATAGTGAATGTTAAAGCCATGTGCAAAAGCAAGTGCCTTGCCGGCTGTTAGATTAGGCTCAATATCCTTCTTGTACATATCAGCCTGTCTTTCGTCATTAATAAGAATCATAATGATGTCAGCGTTCTTAGTAGCCTCTGCAGTTGTCATAACCTTTAGGCCGGCCTTTTCAGCTCTTGCCCAGCTCTTTGAACCCTCGTACAAACCAACGATAACATCTACGCCACTTTCATGTAGGTTTAGCGCATGAGCGTGACCCTGGCTACCGTAGCCGATAATTGCTACTGTTTTGTCTTGTAGAAGACTTAGATTACAGTCCTCTTGATAATAAATTTTTGCCATTGCAAATTCCTCCTTGTGCCATATCTGTGGCTACTTAATATAATACATCAACAATCATAAATTGTCAATTATTTAGCAAAATTACTTCCTTTTTCTATGGCAACCGTTCCTGTACGAACCATCTCTTTAATTCCGTATGGCTTCAGCAGGTTTGTAAGTGTTTCCAGGTTGTCAACAGTATCTGCAATTTGCAGTGTAATTGTGCTTACGCTTACATCAATCACCTTTGCGTCCATAAGCTCTGCTATCTTCATTATTTCTATTCTGCTGCCTGTGTTGCTCTTTACCTTTATGAGTGCCAGCTCTCGGCTTATATAAGAGCTTTCCTTCAGAATTTTAACCTCCAGCACAGGTATAAGCTTATTAAGCTGCTTTTTAATCTGCTCTGCAACATACTCGTCGCCGTCGGCAACTACTGTTATTCTGGACACATTTATGTCTGTGGTAACACCTACTGCAAGGCTTTCTATGTTGAATGCTCGTCTTGAAAACAGACCTGTAATTTTACTAAGAACACCTGCATGGTTTTCAACCAATATATATATAGTATGTTTCATTTCAATGTCCCCTCTGTCTGTTAAATAGATGGTGTGTCAGGGCTGACACGGCATACAAGAACAAACGACTTGTCAGACTCTATCATCTGCTTTGCGTATTTTTCAGCCTCTTCGTTAGAAGTAGCATAAGCGGAGTCTATGTTATATGCCTCTGCTATTTTCATAAAGTCCGGAGTCTCTTCGTCTAAGAATGTAGCGGTGTAACGCTCATGATACAAATTCTTTTGCAGCTCTCTAACCATACCAAGCCTGTCGTTACGCATTATTATAATTTTAACATTCAAGTGGTTCTGTGCAATAGTGCCCAGCTCGTTCATTCCCATTTGGAATGAGCCGTCACCACACACTACAACAACCTCTCTGTCAGGTCTGGCAAACTTTGCACCTACGGCAGCAGGTACGGAATATCCCATAGTGCCCATACCGCCTGTTGTTAAAAATCTGCCTTCCTTTATGCGGAAGTTATTGGCACACCATATCTGGTTTTGTCCAACATCGGCAACCAAAATAGATTTATTCGGAAGCATTTCCGAAAGCTTTGCTATAAAGCTGCGTGGCTCAACACAGCCCTCAAATCTAGGTGCAGTTCTAAACAGCTCCTTTTTCCAACGCTCTGTTGTATCTGCCCACATATGAGGCACATGGTAGTCGCCTATAGTATCGTTAATTTTATTAATAACATTTTTCATATCGCCAACTATAGGCACTGTTACCTCAACATTTTTGCCTATTTCAGCCGGATCAATATCTATATGTATAATTTTAGAATGAGCAGAAAGCTGGTCGGGTGACGCTACGGCTCTGTCGCCTACTCTTGCACCGCACAGAATAATAACATCAGCCTCATGAATTGCACGGTTGGCAACGCCCTTGCCATGAGAACCAAGCATACCCAAATACAAAGGGTTTTCGGTAGGCATTACGCCAATGCCCATCATTGTAGAAACAACAGGAATACCCGTCTTTGTTGCAAACTCAACAAGCTTTAGCTTAGAGCCGGAGGTAAGCACGCCGCCGCCCGCACAAATAACAGGTCTTGAGGCTGACTGAATAAGTGCTACTGCCTTTTCAATCTGCTTAATGTGTCCCTGTACGCTGGGCTTATAGCCGGGTATATCTGCTTTTTCAGGATAAACGAATTTATCTATTTTATTTGTCTGAATATCTACAGGTACATCTATAAGCACAGGCCCCGGTCTGCCGGTGGTTGCTATGTAAAAAGCCTCTTTAAACACCCTTGGCAAGTCCTCTGTATTTTTTACAAGGTAGCTGTGCTTAACAAACGGCTCGCAGGCACCTGTAATGTCTGCCTCCTGAAAAACATCTCTGCCTATAAGGTCGCTTCTGACCTGACCTGTAATCGCAATTATCGGAATAGAGTCCATATATGCAGTTGCTATACCGGTAATCAGGTTTGTTGCACCGGGACCGGATGTTGCAACACAGACGCCCGGCTTACTTACAGAACGAGCATAGCCGCTCGCCGCATGAACTGAATTTTGCTCTTGTCTTACAAGAACGTGCTTTATAGGTGAGTCCATAAGCGAATCGTAAAACGGACAAATGGCTGCACCCGGGTAGCCAAACAGGATTTCAACATTTTCCTGCTCTAGGCATTTTACCATTATCTCAGCACCACTAATCATAAGTGCCACACTCCCATCAAATTATCACATTTCAAGATATAATTATAGTCGAGATACCCAATAAAATCAAGTATTATAATCCAAAAACAAGAGTGCTTTAGGAGAATTAACCGTAATATCGGTATGAAATTACCTGCAAGCAGAAGCTGCCCGAGCATATGCCGGAATTTTAGCTTAATCAGACCTTTTTGCTGTTTAATTTATATTTTGTAAGCCGACGCAAATGTGCCAAAGGTCTTCACAGCTAATAAAAAGAATATTTTAAACAAAAAAATTTAAAAATTGTACAATTTACATTTACCGATATATTGGTTATAATTGACTCATATGTATAATTAATGTGATTTTAATTTTGTTTGGAGGTATTTGTTATGATTAAATGCCCTAACTGCGGCTTCGAAAACGATGACAGCTGTACTTTTTGTGCTATATGCGGCTCTCCTGTTATTGACAGCAGCTTTTATGTACACAACACAGCCAAGCACACTGACATTTCTGTAGACGATTTAAACAAAATGCTGATAACACAGGGAGCTAGGACAAAGTCCTTTACAAAGCTTGACAAGGCAGCCCTGAATAAAGCAAAGGCAGCTCTTGCCAACAAAGAAAATTATATAAAAAATTACTCGAAGGCCTCGGACGATTCAGATAATGCAAAGGTCGCTGAGGCAAGCTCCTCTAACCGTGTTAAGCAGGCAAATCAAATCAGCGGCACTGACAATTCAGCCGGCAATGCAGAAAGTCAGTCTGACAAAGAAAGCGAAAAAAGCGAAGCCGAATACGATAATGCAAAAAGCACCCCTGCTGCCCACATTGCGGACGGCACCACAGTAAGCGAAGGCAGCTCTGACGCTTACAGCCCATGCCGCACCGCAAGCCCTGTACAAGAAAGCCCACTATCGGCAGACAACGACAGCAAGCTGTTTAAGCTTATGTCAAAATTTTTCTTTGGTACAAAGGACGAAACCAGCTGCTTTAAGCAGTCCGACATAGAAAGCAACTCAACCTTGGCAGTGCTAAGCTATATACCGTTTATGTTTTTTATTCCGATGATAATTAAACCCGCCAGCGGCTATCTACGCTACCACGGTATACAGGGACTAACAATGTTTCTCACATTTGCAGGTTTGGAATTTGTAGATGTGCTGTTGTGTGCCATTGCCAACGCCGCCGTTCCGGGTGCAGTGGGTTCTTACATTTCAATAGCCGTTACACTTATTGCCAACCTATGCGTTTTACTGTTAATTGCCATTGGCATTGCAAACGCCGTTAAGGGCTATGCCAGAGAGCTGCCTATAATAGGCAGAATAAGGCTTTTAAACCAATAATACATTTGAATACTTCAAAATCTTATTAAAAGGCTGTTGGGATAAGGCAACTTACCCAACAGCCTTTTACAAATTATCCTAAATTTCAAAAAAAGTGTTGACATTTAAACGCATATACTGTATAATACTGTTTGTTTGGTAAGAAACACACCGTATGCGGGTGTGGCGGAATTGGCAGACGCGCTAGATTTAGGTTCTAGTGTCAGCAGACGTGGGGGTTCAAGTCCCTTCACCCGCACCAATAAGCACTGTAATTTTTTACAGTGCTTATTCTTTTGCCAAAATTTCTGCTTAACCCGGCCCATTAAAAAGCGAGGCGGCAACACATAGTACAAAACAATGCCGCTTTGAAGAAAAGCACAAAAAAAGCTGTGCCTGCCTCCGTATGCAAAAATTGTATATTCGTGCGTAAATTTTACCAATCATTTTCGTATAAAGCACAATTAACCAAAGCTTTTTTGGCTGCTCTATCGGCTATAGTTAATAGCTGCTTTATCGTATATACTTTCTTAAAAAATATTTCTCAACCTATTGCAATTCTTTTAAAAATCTGTTATTATATAAAGCGTTGTATTCATATAAGTTCTATTTAGCACTAAGGAGGTGCCGAAATATGGCAAAATGCGAATTTTGTGATAAGGGTGTAACTTTTGGTATCAAGGTTTCTCACTCACACAGAAGATCAAACAGAACATGGAAGCCAAATGTACAGCGTGTAAAGGCTATCGTTGATGGTTCACCTAAGCATGTTTACGCTTGTACTCGTTGCTTGCGTTCAGGTAAGGTAACAAGAGCTGTTGCGGCTGCACCTGCTTCTGTAGAAGAATAATTAGCAAATTAGAGCGTTTGGGACACTATATGTGTCCCTATTGCTTTTTATGCGGCAATATACCTACACCTGCAATACTATACTTATTCTTAGGAGGATAAAATGCTTACACATATTGGAACTAATACTATTGAAACTGAAAGACTGATACTTAGAAAATTTGAATATACTGATGACGAGGCTATGCTGAAATATTGGGTTGCCGACGAAAAAATACAGTCATTATATTCAGAGCCTGTATACTCCACAAAAGAAGAAGTAAAGGGGTTACTTGACAAGTACATTGGCTCATATGATAAAAGTGATTACTACCGTTGGGCAGTTGTTGAGAAAAAATCCGGTGAGTGTATCGGTCAGATAGCATATTTTCTTGTAGACAATAAAAATCATTTTGCAGAAATCGAATACTGCATAGGCTCTGATTTTCAGTGCAAAGGGTATGCTACAGAAGCAACAAAGGCAGTTATTGCATATGGATTTAATAAAATGAATCTACACAAGGTTCAAATTTGTACTAAAACTATCAATAAACCTTCTAAGAGAGTAATAGAAAAGTGTGGTTTTACATATGAAGGAACTTTGCGTGATTATTTTTACATGGATGGTGAATATGTCGGAAGACTGTATTTTTCTATGCTAAGAACGGAATTTGAATCCAAATTATAAATTCTCTTGCTGTACTTAACACTGTTAAAAAGTAATAGGTTCAAAAACTTTATAACTTTCTAACATTGTCTTTATCATACTAAAAAATGTGCAAACTAAAAGCGGCTTAGAACGGAGTGCATAAGCACTGGGTTTTCCAAGCCGCTGTTTTTATACTTTTAAATTTTCCGTTTTTCGGGCTTTATCCTGCCCGACTGTCGGCACAGAGCCTTATTAAACCGGATGAACCTTATTCTTTAAATCTACAAGGTCACTGTTTACGCCCTGCTCCTTTTGTCTTCTTTTTTCAAAGAATTTAACTGAAACCTCAGGGAACATTGCATAGGACAATACATCCTCCTCCTGCTCTGTCCACTGCTTGCACTCCTGACGAAGTGAATCAAGCTCAGGCTCGATTAAGTCGGCCGGACGGCAGTCAATAGCCTTTTGGTCGCCAATAATTCTCTTTCTGAACTCAGGGTCAATTTTTACAGGTGTTGTACCGTACTTACCGGCAACAAGGTCTTTAAACTGGTTGTTGCACATTTTATAACGCTCGCCTGTAATTACATTAAATACAGCCTGTGTACCTACAATCTGCGATGTAGGTGTAACAAGCGGAGGATAACCGGCGTCCTTTCTTACTCTAGGAACCTCCTCAAGAACCTCTGTCAGCTTGTCCTCTTTGCCTGCCTGCTTTAGCTGGTTAAGCAGGTTAGAAAGCATACCGCCCGGTACCTCGTACATAAGTGCGTTGGTATCTGTAGCAAGCATTTTCTGGTCAAGCAAACCGTTGTCGATATATTTCTTACGAATACCCATAAAGTATTCACGAATTTCGTTAAGAAGCTTTAAATCTAAGCCTGTAGAATACTCAGTGCCGTTAAGTGCGGCTACCATAGACTCTGTAGGAGAATGAGAAGTACCCAAAGCAAGCGGTGACATTGCAGTATCAATAATATCAACACCGTTTTCAATACCCTTCAACAGGCACATTTCAGACAAGCCGGAGGTAGCGTGTGTATGAAGCTGTATTGGCAAATCAACAGCTCTCTTAAGAGCCTTAACAAGCTGAACTGTTCTTTGCGGTGTAAGCAAAGCCGCCATATCCTTAATACAGATAGAATCTGCACCGGCGTCAGCTATTCTCTTCGCATATTCCTCATAATACTGAGTTGTGAAAACCTCACCTACAGTATAGGAAATTGCTACCTGTGCGTGAGCACCCTCTTTTTTAGCAGCCTTAATTGCTGTTTGAAGGTTTTTAATATCGTTAAGAGCGTCAAAAATACGGATAATATCAATACCGTTAGCTACAGAACGCTGTACAAAATATTCAAGAACATCGTCTGCATAGTGGCGGTAGCCAAGCATATTCTGACCTCTGAAAAGCATTTGCAGCTTTGTGTTAGGACACTTATCTCTTATAATACGAAGTCTGTCCCATGGGTCTTCGTTTAAAAATCTAAGGCAGGAGTCATATGTTGCACCGCCCCAGCACTCCAATGAATAAAATCCAACTTGATCAAGCTTTTCAAGAATTGGCAGCATATCATCTGTAGTCATTCTTGTAGCAAACAAAGACTGGTGTGCATCACGAAGTACTGTTTCTGTAATTAGAATCTTCTTTTGTGGCATTTTAGCACATTCCTTTCAAGTGTGGATTTAATTAAGCAATAGTTGTCAGAACTGTACCTGACTCAACATTCTGGCCCTTTGAAACATTAACTGCACCAAGTGTACCGTCAACAGGAGCAAAAATTTCGTTTTCCATCTTCATTGCCTCAAGTATAAACAGGCAGTCGCCCTTTTTAACAGCTTGACCTGCTGAACACTTAATGTCAAGAATAACGCCAGGCATTGGTGACTTTACAGGCTCGCCCGAGCCGGCTGCCGGAGCCGGTGCTGCCTTTGGTGCAGCGGCAGGTGCTGCTGCCGGAGCAGCTGCTGCAGGAGCAGGTGCAGAACCTGCTGCAAGCTCTTCAACCTGTACATCATAGCTGTTGCCGTTTACTGTAATTCTAAGATTTTTCATATTGTTCATCCTCTTTTATAACAAATTTTATATTTCAATAAATAAATTATATTAGTTAATTGTACCGTGCTTCTTAGGCATTGTAGCAACTCTTTTACCTGAAAGCATTTCAAGTACTGTGTACAACTTAAAGCGAATATCGGCTGCTGAAATAACATCGTTTACATATCCCGCAGCGGCAGCCTTAGCAGGAGTACACTCCTTAGCCTCGTACTCAGCTACAACCTTATCTCTTTCGTCCTTTGGCACTGCCATCTTGTCAGACCACATAACAGCCGCAGCAGTTACAGGTGCAAGCGGTGATATTGAAGCAGTATCAACAGCAAATGTAATATCTGCATTTGCAGCCGCACCCGCTACAGCAATGTAAAATGCACCGTAAGCCTTGCCGGTAATAACAGTTGCCTTAACAGTTGTTGCATCGGCATAAGCGGCAGTAACCTTTGCAGCCTCTTTTACGCCTGCAAAGCCTGTGCTGTCAGCAAGTGTTACTACAGGAACTGCAAAAGCGTCACAGAAGCTTACAAATGAAGCTATTTTGTCGCAATCCTCAGCGGCAAGTGTGCCGCCCTTTGTAGCAACAATACCTGTTACCACGCCGGCAATTCTGCCCAAGCCAACTACTGCCTCGCTGCCGTAGCCCTTTTTCAGCTGAATAAATGTGTCAGCGTCTGTAATTTTAGCTATAGGACATTTTGCGTCATCGGCAGGCTCGTCAGCGTCCATAATAGGAGAAACGCTTAGATTGTTAGATGGAAGCATTGCTACTAATTCTTTGGTAAGCTCAATAGCACTGTCTGTATCCTTTGCTGTTAGGTGACTTACGCCAAGCTTAGCAGCGTCCTGTGCAGAAGCGTTTTCACCTGTAACATCAAGAGAAAGCTTTGCCTTTTCTGACATAATTACAAAGTCTGCGCTAACTGCGTTTAAAGCACCTGTACCAAGACAGTTGCCTAAAATTACTGAAATTTGAGGAACAACACCCGAAAGCTTGCTGACGCTGTTAATAACAGCACCGTAAGAGCCCAGCATATCAATACCCTCTGTTAGCTTTGCACCGTTTGAATCGTACATACCTACTACAGGTGTACCTGTTTTTTCTGCAAGGTCATAAACCTTTTGCAGCTTTGCTGCATGGGCCTTTGACATAGCACCGCCGCAAATTTCACTGTTCTGTGCAAAAGCATATACAGGGCAGCTGTTTACAGTGCCGTAGCCTGCAATTACCTCAGTCGGGTTTTCGCCTGACATAGTGTAAGCGTCAATTTGTGTGAAAGTACCCTCATCAAAAAGGTTTGAAAGATTCTTGTACGCAGATGATTTTTCAATCTCTGCCTTTATTGTTGACAGATTTTCTGTTCCCATCTATGTTCCTCCGTTCGTACTTAATAATTTAAACAAATATACATTTATATTATAAGATATTTGCAAAAAAACTACAAGGGAAAAAATAACCCACCTGAATTTTTGCACATTTTATCTAAAAATAACCTCTTATTTAATAATAAAACCAACAATTAATACAAGTGCGTTTTTGTATTAGTGTTATGATAAAAGGGATATATGTTGACAGCTGTGGAAAAATGCCGAACAAAATTCTACGGCTAACGCAAAAAGGGCACCCTCACGGGTACCCTTGTAAATTGCTTAATATTTAAGCCGGTAATTTTACACCTGTTAAAGTGAAATTACTTAAGCTCAACCTCAGCGCCAGCCTCTTCAAGCTGCTTCTTAAGATCCTCAGCCTCGTCCTTAGAAACGCCTTCCTTAATAGCCTTTGGAGCGCTCTCAACAAGCTCTTTTGATTCCTTTAGACCAAGACCTGTGATACCACGAACAGCCTTGATAACGTTCATCTTGCTTGCGCCGAATGACTTTAGGATTACATCGAACTCTGTCTTCTCAGCAGCAGCGCCTGCAGCCTCACCAGGAGCAGCAACAGCTACAGCAGCAGCAGCGGATACACCAAACTCGTCCTCTACAGCGTGTACAAGCTCAGAAAGCTCCAAAACTGTTAGAGTCTTTAATTCTTCAATAATAGCAGTAATTTTCTCAGATGCCATGATAAATAACCTCCATGTTATAAAATAAAATTATTTTTTAATTTAGATAAATCTGCCGATTAATTATTCAGCAGCTTCTGCAGGTGCAGCTTCCTCAGCAGGAGCCTCACATGCCTCTACTCCGCCCTTATCTACGATAGCCTGTACCGCACGAGCAAAGCTTGCGATAGGTGCCTGGAATGCACCAAGTACATTTGCAAGAAGTACATCACGAGTAGGCAGCTTAGCCAAGCTCTGGATTTTGTCCATATCAATAATGTCGCTATCCATATAGCCTGTTTTAACCTCAAAATTATCGTGAGAATCAGCAAACTTACAAAGGATACGAGCAGCAGCTACATAATCCTCATCTGAAGTAGCAAGAGCTGTTGTGCCCTCCAGTACTTCCTTCATTTCAGCAAGACCTGCGTTGTCAGCAGCTCTTGACAGCAATGTGTTCTTTACAACTGTATACTTAACACCGGCTTCTCTTAGCTCTTTACGAAGCTTTGTGTCGTCCTCTACAGTAATACCTTCATACTTAACTACGATACCCGCAATAGAGCTCTGCAGTCTTTCTGTCAGCTCAGCAACTAAAGCCTTCTTTTGTTCAAGAACCTTTTCACTTGCCAAAATATTTCACCTCCATAAAGTAATACATGCAATGCATTAAAAAGTGCCTTTTCCCACACGAGGAAAAGGCACACTATGACAAAATATGTCTAAGCAGCTTGTCCTCGGCAGGCAGGATATTTCCTTTTACGCATTACGCACCTGCTGTCTTTGAACAGCATATATACCATTACACAAAGTAAAGGATTTATTAAAATCAGCCCTCTGTTGTCTGTCCGCCAACCTTGTTAGGGTTAATACGAACGCCAGGACCCATTGTGCTTGTTACGGCACAAGACTTAATATACTGACCCTTAGCAGCAGCCGGCTTAGCCTTAACAATAGCCTCAAGAAGTGTGTTGAAGTTTTCAACCAGCTTCTCCTTGCCGAATGATGACTTTCCTATAGGACAGTGGATAATATTTGTTTTATCAAGACGGTACTCAATCTTACCTGCCTTAGCTTCTTTTACAGCCTTAGCAATGTCAGGTGTAACTGTACCTGCCTTTGGGTTAGGCATTAAGCCACGAGGACCTAGAATTTTACCCAGACGACCAACAAGACCCATCATATCAGGTGTTGTAATAAGAACATCAAAGTCCATCCAACCCTCTGACTGAATCTTCTGTGTCATTTCCTCGGCACCTACAAAATCAGCACCTGCTTCTTCTGCAAGCTTTACATTGTCGCCCTTGCATACAGCAAGAACCTTTACATTTTTACCTGTACCGTTTGGCAGTACGATAGCACCTCTAACCTGCTGGTCAGCATGACGGCTATCAACACCAAGCTTTACATGTACTTCAACTGTTTCGTCAAACTTAGCAGTTGATGTCTTTACAACCAAATCCAATGCTTCGTCAGCATCGTAAAATTTTGTTCTGTCAATCAGCTTAGCACTGTCAACATATTTCTTTCCGTGTTTCATTGTGTTCCTCCCTATAAAGTGGTAAAATCGGATCTTTTCCTCCCACCTGGGCAGTTAGATCAATCGACTACTTCAACGCCCATACTACGAGCTGTACCGGCAATCATACTCATTGCTGTATCGATATTAGCAGCATTTAAGTCTGGCATCTTGTGCTCAGCAATCTGCTTAACCTGCTCACGGGTAATCTTTGCAACCTTAGTTTTGTTAGGCACACCAGAACCACTCTGGATATTACATGCCTTCTTAATTAGTACAGCAGCAGGTGGAGTCTTTGTAATAAATGAGAAAGAACGATCTGCATAAACTGTAATAACAACCGGTATAATCATACCGATTTCATTCTTTGTACGCTCATTAAATTCCTTAGTGAACGCCATAATGTTTACACCATGCTGACCCAGTGCAGGACCAACTGGTGGTGCCGGGGTAGCTTTACCGGCAGGGATTTGCAGCTTAATAAAGCCTACAACCTTTTGAGCCATTATTTTTGCACCTCCAAAATTCGTGGTATATGGCGGAATGTTTTAAAAATTTACATTCCTCCCACAAGGGACAAGCAAAGTCCCTCAAGCAATAATAACTGCATACGCTGTGCATATGCAAAATTATTAATCAAGTTAATTACTCCAGCAGTTCAGCCTGTGAAAGCTCTAAATCAACAGGAGTTTCTCTGCCGAACATAGAAACAGTTACCTTTACTATGTTCTTATCGGTATCAATTTCCTCTACAACGCCTACAAAGTCCTCAAGCGGGCCGTCTATAATTCTTACCGAATCGCCAACGCTGTAGGAAACCTCTACGCTCTTAACCTCTACGCCCATCTTAACAACTTCTTCATTGGTAAGCGGAACAGGCTTAGACGATGGCCCTACAAAGCCGGTACAACCACGAATGTTTCTTACAACATACCAGGTTTCGTCTGTGTATACCATCTTAATAAATACATATCCCGGGTAAAGCTTGCGTTCTACTTCCTTTGCTACTCCGTTTTCACCGATTTCCGTAACAATCTCTGTAGGAACCTTTACTCCCTGGATAACATCTTGAAGATTTCTGTTTTCAACAGTCTTCTCCAATGTAGAAGCTACTTTGTTCTCATAACCGGAATAGGTGTGAACAACATACCATTTTGCTTCTTCTGACATTGCACATCATCCTCTCACGCAATTTAGCCTGCTGATGTGTCCATAACAAGGTTCAGCAATGCAAAAAGACCTCGATCCAATGCAAAAATAAAGAGTCCCATTACTATTATAATTACAAGAACTATACCCACATTCTTAAAAGTTGCCCTTGGTGTAGGCCAAGTAATCTTCTTTATCTCTGCTTTGCATTCACGAAAGTATTTTGCAATTCTCGCAAAAATGTTAGGCTTCTTATCTTTTTTCTTATCAGTCTTTTTTTCGACCTTATCAGCCATAACCTCTACCTCCGTATTACTTTGTCTCCTTGTGAAGAGTGTGCTTATTGCAGAATCTGCAATGCTTCTTCATTTCCAATCTCTCAGGATCGTTTTTCTTGTTTTTCATTGTGTTGTAATTGCGCTGTTTGCACTCTGTACAAGCTAATGTAACTTTTACTCTCATTAACGGCACCTCCGATATTGCGGTAAATTTAGCCTCCCTCAAAAATGAGCACAAAAAAATAAGCCCCTTTTTTCCGAGGTAAATATAATATATCATATTTATTATACATAGTCAAGGCTTTTTTTGATTTTTTTTGCATATCAAGCAAAGTCCTTGCCTATTGTACCATTCCTAACCTTTTTTGTCAATTTTACCGCTGCCGTTATTGTGGTATATTGGTATATGTATTGCTTACGGCGTTTTTACGCTGTAAAAAGCTTTATTTAAAGCACATAAAAGGCCCCTGCAAACTGCGCCATAGCTTTTTCAGTTTGCAAGGGTATACTTTATTTATTGTTGAGTATATATTAAATTAGGCACCTGCTATCAGACTGTAAATTCTTATAGCAAACAAAGCTATAACCACCCACATTACCGGGTGAACATCTTTTATTTTGCCTGTGCATACCTTTAGAATAACCCAGGTAATCATACCGTACATAATACCTGTAGCTATTGAGTAGGTAAAAGGCATAAATGTAAGTGCTGCAAAGCCACCCAAAACATCGGCAATGTCGCCCTCGAACTTCATTTTCTTAACTGATTTCATCATAAGAAGTCCTACAAACACAAGAGCCGGGGTTGTTGCAAAGCTTGGAATAGCCAAAAATATAGGTGACAGGAACAGTGCCAGCAGGAACATAACTGCCGAAGAAACAGCTGTAAGTCCTGTACGACCGCCTGCCGCAACACCTGCTGTTGACTCAACATAGCTTGTAACTGTAGATGTACCCAGTATAGAACCTGCAATAGTACCTACAGCGTCACAGGTTAGGGCACGGCCTACTCGTGGCAGTTTGCCGTCCTTGTCCAAAAGATTACCCTGGTCTGCTACGCCTACAAGCGTTCCTACTGTGTCAAACAGGTCAACAAAGAGGAAGGCAAATACTACTGCAATAAAGCTGCCTACATGCTGAACCATAAAGCTAAAGTCAAACTTCATAAATGTTGGCTCTAATGACGGCGGTATAATATTATCAAGTGAGAACTGCGGAATAAGGCTTGTACCCTGGTACCAACCTATTAGCTGTGCGCCTATGCCCAGTACCCATGTAATAAGGATTCCCCACAATATGGCGCCCTTTACATTAAAGTGCCACATAACTCCTATTACCAGCAAGCCCAGCATTGCAAGTACAAATTCCGGTTTTGAAACATCACCGCAGGTTACAAGTGTAGACTGGTCTGCTATTACAATACCGGCACCCTTTAATCCTACAATGGTTATAAATAAACCAATGCCGGCAGAAATGCCGTACTTTAGATTTTGCGGAATGCTGTTTACCAGTGTTTCTCTGAATTTAAACAGCGACAAAATAACAAACACTATGCCCTCTACCAAAATAGCAGTTAGAGCAACCTGCCAAGGGTCTTTAACACCCATATCCGCAATCATAGGACATACGGTGTACGCAAAATAGGCGTTTAATCCCATTCCTGAGGCAAGGGCTACCGGGTAGTTAGCCAAAAAGCCCATAAGTAATGTTGCAAATGCAGCCGAAACCGCAGTTGCTGTAAATATTGCCCCCTGATCCATACCGGCTGCGGCAAGCATAGAAGGGTTTACAGCTAAAATGTAAGCCATTGACAAAAATGTCGTAATACCTGCGACAATTTCTGTTTTTACATTGGTATTGTGTTCTTTTAATTTGAACAACTTTTCCAACATATCCATTGTTTCACTCTCCCATATAATGTAATAAATATGCTTGTACATAAGTACAAACTGCACAATTTAGATTATACTAGACAGCCCTTTCTTTTGCAATAGTCTTTATACATTTTATTAATACTTTGTTAACAAATTCTCCCAAAAAAATGTTATTATATAGGCGTTAGCAGGAAACTTACTTATAAATATTTCATAATTTCTGCTGTATTTATTTATTTTTCACAAAAACCATACGACAATTTCTATGTCAAAACAATTTTTTATTTAGGAGGAGAATACTATGGGAAGATTTACATTACCAAGAGATTTATACCACGGCAAGGGCGCTTTGGAGGAGCTGAAAAACCTTAAAGGCTCCAGGGCGGTTGTTGTAGTTGGCGGCGGTTCAATGAAGCGCTTTGGCTTTCTGCAAAAGGCCGTTGACTACCTAAAGGAAGCAGGTATGGAGGTTCAGCTTTTTGAAAATGTTGAGCCTGACCCGTCAGTAGAAACAGTTATGAAGGGTGCTGCGGCAATGTCTGAGTTTAAGCCGGACTGGATTGTTGCAATGGGCGGAGGCAGCCCTATAGACGCTGCAAAAGCTATGTGGACCTTCTATGAATATCCGGACACAACCTTTGAGGATTTAATACAGCCGTTTAACTTCCCTACACTGCGTACAAAGGCTAAGTTCTGTGCTATTCCGTCAACCTCAGGTACAGCTACAGAGGTTACTGCTTTTTCAGTAATTACAGACTATGCAAAGGGAATTAAATATCCTTTGGCTGACTTTAACATTACACCTGATGTTGCCATTGTAGACCCTGACCTTGCAGAAACAATGCCGCAAAAGCTTACAGCTCACACAGGTATGGATGCTATGACACACGCTATAGAGGCTTATGTTTCTACACTTCACTGCAACTACACCGACCCTCTTGCACTGCACGCTATCAAGATGATACACCGTGACCTAAAGAAGTCATACGACGGCGATATGACAGCCCGTGACAATATGCACGACGCTCAGTGCCTTGCAGGTATGGCGTTCTCTAATGCTTTACTGGGTATTGTACACTCCATGGCACACAAAACAGGTGCCGCTTATTCAGGCGGACACATTGTACACGGCTGTGCAAATGCGATGTACCTGCCAAAGGTAATTAAGTACAACTCCAAAAACGCAGAAGCAGCTGAAAGATATGCAGATATTGCAAGATTTATAGGTTTAACAGGCGATTCTACAGAGGCTTTGGTAGACGCTTTGATCGCTGAAATTAAGGCAATGAATGTTTCACTGAATATTCCGTCATGCATTAAGGACTATGAGGGCGGTATAATTGATGAAAAAGAATTTAACGACAAGCTAAAGGATGTTGCGGCACTGGCAATAAGCGACGCTTGTACAGGTTCTAACCCTCGTATACCTACACAGGAAGAAATGGAAAAGCTGCTTGATGCTTGCTACTACGACAAGGAAATTGATTTTTAATTATATGTAAAAGCAACAGCAGATACTGTTTAAAAGCACACTAACTGTATATTGCACAGAAAATAGTGCCGTATTACAGCTGCAAGGCTTTGGACATTTATTTTGCTGATTTTAGGCAGCACCTTACCGAGAATATAGTATGAATACAAAACAACATTACTATACATAGTCCCAAAAAACGACAGCCACTGCAATAAACGCAGTGGCTGTTGGCTTTTTGAATATTTTCAGGCATTGATTTTATGCTGTTGAGCCTTACATATTGTTATGCCCACGGGTCTGCCGATTTTGGCTGACGAATATCTGTCATTAAATACTGCTCCCACAAGAACCACCTGCCGTCGCCTTTCATACGCAGCTTTATAGGTCTTGGGCTGTCTGCACCTCCACAAGGAATGAATAATTTCATATACCCCTGTTCGACCGCAGAGGTATGATTACTTTCCACCACAATTGTAAAAGGAGTCTTTGGTGTGTAGTCATTTTCCGGTGTTGCACCTGCAAAATAGGAAAAAGGAATATAGGTTCTTTCTCCTCTAAAGCGGTCGTCTAAAAAGGATATGTCATGTCCCGTAAGCGGTCTGGGACCTCTTAACCAGTTAAGCATATCAATACCGGTTTGCTTGTCTGCACCGTAGGCACACAGTGCACATACAGTAAGAGCAGCTGTCTTGAATGGAGAGTCCAGGCTTGCCTGCGGCAAGCTCTGCAGCTGTTCAACGCTTTCCGGCAAAGCCTCAAATGTAAAAGTTTCTCTCTTGTTGCCTGCCGAGGCAGCTGCCGCACTTACTGCATTGCTTACCGAACCTACAGCGGCGTTTTTCAGTCTGTCAAAAATACCCATATATATACCTCCGTTTTTTTAATTAAATACCTCATTGCTGCAGTGCAAAAGCACTGTAAAAAATTCTGTGTTATTGGTTAAAACTTACCGCTGCTGCCGCCGTGTGTTGCTCCGGAAGAAGATGTGTGTGTGCTGCTGCCGGAATCGCTTGATGTTGATTTAGGCTTTTCTCTTCTATTCACAGTTCTGTACAAGAACAAATCACGGCTGTCTGTTACATTTAGGCTTCCATTTCTTACATAGCTGTTGGCAGCCTTTTGCTTTGCTACAGATTTTAGCTTTCTTTTCATTCCGCTGACAATAATTAATGCTATTATTATTCCTACTACAATAGAAATAGGTATCCACACCCAAGACAAAGGCTCCCTTGGAAGGTTTGAGCCGTCATAAGGCTTTCCGGTTTTTGCCTGTGTTAAAAACTCGTCGCACTGCTGTGCGTATATAGTAAAGGCCTCGTTATAATTGCCCGCCGAAAGGTCATCCTTAAACTGTTCAACCAAATACTTCTGTCCCTTGTCCGTAAAGGCTTTAATAGCAAAGCCTCTGGTTGATATACTCCAGTCACGGTCGCCAATGCTTATAAGAAGCAAAATTCCGTCTCTGTTTTTGCCGTAGCCGTAGCCGTTATAATCAAAAAAATCATCGGCATCGTCCTGAGCTGTATTTGTCTGTAGATTTTCCTCTGTAACTATTACAACATCGCACTTCTGCCTTTTGCTTATTTCGTCAAGCGTTTTAAGCAGTGCTTTCTCCTGACTGTCTGTAAGCAGGTCTGCACCGTCTACCAGTCTTTCGGGTGCTGATTCTGAGTCGGTTGGCTCTGTAACCTCATCTGCAAATACAGTTACAACTGCAAACGAACAGCAAATAACGGCAAGCAGAATTGCCACAATACTTCTTTTCATAGCTCTGCCCTCCTTATAAAATGCCCAGTAGCCATACAAGCCATGCCAAACCGTATGTAATGCCGCTGAACAAAACAGCCAATCCTATAGTCCATCTTGCTGCCGCCGCCTTATCTACCGGTAAATTTCCTACAAATTTTCCCGTTTGACCGTTCATAGCAAAGGTATATTTTTCGTCATTCCAAATGGTATTCAAAATCCATACCGGGTACAGTGCATACTTCGCCTTACCGTTTTTCAGCTGTATGCTGCTGTTTTCGGGTACTACGGTTGTATAGCCCTTTATAGTGTCTGCAAAGGCCTGCTCTGTTGAATGCTTTACACGCTCGTTTGCACGGTCAATGCTCTGCTCGGCTGTTACATCGTACTTGTCAGCCATATAGCCGGCAAGGTAGGCAGTTTGAAACTCAACCGCACCGGCATTGTCATACGGCTCTATTGATTCCATTAAATCGTCCTCCATTTTTGAAGAGCCGTCTACAGGAACATCTGCAAAGCTGATGCTTCCGCCACGATTAAGCAAAAAATAAGCTGTTTCGGTATAGTCATAGTCACTGTCACTCCAGTGCCTTACCTTAGTTGCTTTGTAGCGTATGCTTGCCTGTGCGTCGGCGTCAAAAAGCCAAAACGGCACATAAATTCCCTTAACCTCTTCAATATGGTTTTGGTCTTTAAACACCTTCGGCAAAAGCCTTTTGCCGCACAGGTGCTTTTTAAGCCCCTCCTTAGCGGCCTCCTTGTCAAGCTTAAACGGAATAACCAAATCCGGACGCAGACCGCCCGAAATCTGTCCCGTAAGCACCACAGGACTGCCGCAGTAAGGACATTCTGTTGCCACCGTGTCGGCGTCGCCTACTATTTCTCCTCCGCACGATTTACAAGCATAGCCCCTTAGCTTGTCTTCTTCACCGTCCTGCCACTGCTGAGAAGCAGGCGTTTCCCATTTCATATCGTCTGCCGCTTGGTCTTGGAATTCTTGGTCATACTGCTTTAGTGTTTCTACATCGAATTCATTGTAACAATAGGGACACTTCATTTTCTGTGACTCTGTATCAAATGCTATTGCACCGCCACAGCAAGGGCATTTATAATCCTGCATTGTTTTCATCAATATCATTCCTCCTTTATTACTATATAGCAAGCAGCAGTAAACGCCACATATCACGCCTTGCCGCAGTACTGCTGTACAAGTTCAAAGAAAAAGCACTCCAAATTGTCATTAACCGAAAGTGAGCCTGCTTTTTTCGAAAAGCCGTCATTAAAGCCCATACCAAAATAATACTCCGTAGCGTCCGACAAAAATATTTTTGCTTTTTGCTTCGGCTCTTTATAATTTTCAATATAGGTAATAAGACCGTTTTCCTTAATAATCTTATACATTTGCTCCACATGGGTGCTGTCTATTATTTCCTTTTCAAGCTCAATTGTCCTATCTTGCGATTCAACATAGCTTTTTGCAGAAAACAGCCATACCTCATTCTTTTTCTCAGCAAAAAAGCTGTAGCAATAGTTATAATTCATATGATTACACGACAGGCTTATGCAGTTAAGCTCCTGCGCAGTATGTATTTTTACATTTTTCCTCTTGCCAAACAGCCGCATACACCCTCCTGTCAATCTGTGACAGTCCTTTTAAAACCTTATAATTAATAATTAAAGAGCGTCTAAGGCTGCGGTTAAATAATCTCCTGTAACCGACGCATAGAAAAAGCCGTCTATCTGCCCCACCTGCTTGGTTCGCATAACATCACGGGCAAGCTCGGGGTACGCAACCTCGTCACACAAAAGCACTATTTTGCACCCCGGCATTTCATTGTGCATTTCGGTAATAATTTTCAGCCTGCCGGCAAGATCCAACTGCGGCAAATTGGGAGTAACATCCATAAGTAAAATTTCAGCGTCTGCATTTTTGCAATTCTGTACAATATTGCCGGGCGGCAATGCAGGAATTACAAAGGGCCTAAAATCGCCTGTACGCTTCAGCATTAAATAAACACTGTCGGAAAACACCCTGTTTCCCATACTTATTGCAATCCTTTTCAACTTACTCAGCCTCCTTTTCTTAACCGCAACACACGGTTTACAAATTCCTTGTTAAATTAAACTTCCGAAAAACGACAGGTATATAACAAACAATCTGTCATCTTTCGGAAGGGGATTTTCCTTTGGAAAATCCCGTCGTGGCATACTGTGTCTGCCCACAGCAAGGCACATTACGCCTTATATTTCATATTTTTTAGATTAGGCTGCGCTGCAATTACTGAGCCTTTTTGTTCAAGCCTGCACCGATAACATACAATACAGGAAGTATCAGACCTGTAATCAGTGAAACAAAATTGAAGCTGCCTCCGCCGGCTACATTCAATATAACACCCGCTACATTGAACACAGCAACGATAACGCCAAATACTATGCAAGTCATTGCCTTCTCCGGCTTTTTGCAGTTCGCAACGCCGATAATACCTGCAACAAGCTGTGCAATTGAGCCTACAAGTGCCACAGCACCTGCAGCATACAGCACACCAAGCTCATAGTGAGCGTCGGCAAGTGTAGCAAGTGCGGCAATACCCAACAATGCAATTATTGAAAAAATAATTCCGATAGCGCCGCCGATGATCATTAATATACCGGTTACCTTTAAGAAGCCGGCACCCTTTGCTGTTGATTGTTCCATAATGAACCTCCTTCGTTAAATTTGAAAATTTTCTTCGGATTTTTGTACTTTGTTAACTAACTTATGGATATGTCACCAATAAATATGTATGTTAAAAGCACACCTCCTTATGAATTAATTTAGCTGTTTTAATAATAAAGCAGCTAACCTCCTCCATAGTTAGATTATACATATTTTTCTTACGGAGCACATCCATCGAAAGATTGATTTTGCCATTTTTTGTGGAATTTTTTACAAAAGTTTTCTACATACCGGAACAATACCTGTCACATTAACATTTAAGCATACTCAAGCAGCCGCACCCTATAAGTCAATATTTATGGCTATGCCGCTTATTCTTGCCTCTATTGCCAAAACAGTGCGGTTTTCGCAGCCTGTTTTTTCAAGCATATTATGAATGTGGCTTTTTACCGTGCTTTCCGAAATATTCAGCCTTCGTGCTATTTCGGCATTTGGCATTCCCGCCGTCATTAGACGCAGCACCTTAAGCTCCCCCTCTGTAAACTCCTCGCTTCCTGCCAGCTTTATTTTTACTCTTGGCGTGCTGTCGGGATACACCGACTCCCCTGCTATAGTTCTGTTTATTACATCCATTATGGTTTCCTTAGATGTTTCTTTAAACCAAAAGCTTTCAATGCCTATTTCACGGGCCCTCCTTAACCAAGAGCTTTCTGCCATAGAGGTAACGGCAACAATTTTTATGTCCGGCCGTATTTTCTTTATTTTTGCGGCGGCCTCTAAGCCGTTTGAACCGTCATTCATAAGAATATCCATTATAACAAGCTCAATGTCGGTGTTGGTTTTCAAAAAGGTATCGGCAAACATTGCCGACTCCTCTACACGCACCGGACTGCAATTATTGCTGTTTTTTATATACATTTCAAACAATTCCCTTGCAACACGGGAATCGTCAACTATCATAACCTTAGTTTTCTCCATAATTTTCCGCCTCTCCCCTTGGCAGCATTATTTTCATAACAAAGCTCGGACTGCTTTCTATGGTCATTTTGCCCCCTGACCCTTCTACTATAGTTCGCAGGCTTTTCAGTCCGCCTGCCTCCTTTATTTTTTCCTTTGGCGGCAAGCCGTTGTTGGTTATTTTAGCCAAAACAAAGCTGCTTGTTTGGGCTGTTTCAATATCAATTCTATTGCCTCCGGCGTGCTTAACCACATTTGTAAGACACTCGCTAAGTGCTGCAATAAGCACAAACTTAACGCTTTCTTCTTTAGGAGCAGTGCCTCGGTGAACAACCCTTACGCCTATATTCTCTGCCGAACGAATAAATGAATTCCAGTTAGTGCCCGGCCCTACCGCAGACGCTTCGTTTTTCATTACCTCTGTGTTAAACCGCCAAAGCATCAGCAATTCTTCACGGTTACGCTGTTCGCAGGGCTGAACAAGATATTTTCTAAGCATCAGCAGTGCCCTGCCCAGGTCGTCATGCACCCTTACGGTAGCATTTAATATTTCTTTTTCACGGGCTGTGTCCGCTACCTCCTTATTGTACCTGCGAAGCCTTTTTCCAATTTCGTTCATACTCCTGTTGCGTTCCTTAAGACGCAAATTCAGCCGGTACTGCTTAGTTACATTATAAGCAACCAATTCATTTACTACGGTTTTTTGCACAAGCAATGAGCTTTTACGAAAATCCCACACCTGTCCGTCTGCTGTTTTTACCGTAATAACCGGCCGCCTGGTATTTACACGCACTGCATCGCTGCAGAAATTTCCGTCCCTCAGCCTTTGTACAAAGCTGTTTACATTCATAATTCCGCTGTTAAAAAGCTCCTCGCAAATACTGCTCATTTGCACATTAACAAGCAGAGGCGTACCGTTTTCGCTGTAAAAGCACACACCGTCCGGCAAGGCGTCCAGACTCTCTTTTATTGACTCCTTTGTAATCATATCCTTTTTGCGGTTTCTTAAAAAAATATAAAAAATCACAGCAAGCACCGTAAGCATAAGCAAAACAAGTGCCAGCTCCGCAGCCGACAGCCTTACGATGCACCCTGCCGTTTTTGACATGGCAGGTGCGTCTATGAGCGTATCTCCCATACCCATAAGCACAAAGACGCACCCCAAAGCAAGGCAAACCGAAGACGCTCTGCTTTGCAGACTGAAATGCAGTGCAAATGTATTAACAAGCAAATAAATAGCCGCCGTAGTAAGCAACAGGGCATAGCCGCCAAAAAATGCGTGTGCATTGACAGAAAGCTCTCCGTAGGGCATCATATTTTATCCTCCTTTTTCGGGCAAGACAAGGCATATATACTCAATGCCGTCCTCCTCCAGAACATTAAGTCTGCCATTAAGCATTTTTATTGTGTCCTCTTTATAATTTTCACACAGCAATTTGCTCGGACTGCTCAGCTCTATACGAAGCGTAATATCCTCATTTATATTCAGGTTTACCAGCACCGCACTTACATCGGGCATTGCCAGCTCCAAGGCCTCCTCAAAAAGCTCGTACAAAAGCATTGCAGCCTTCTCCTGCAGTACGCATTCTCCCTTGTATTCCCCGTGGGCGTAAATTCCGCACATTCTTACATATTCCAAGGATTCCGAAAAAGCCAGGGAAAGCTCGTCGCTGTAGATTTTCTTGTTTTTATGCAGAAACAGAAGAATGTTTGAGTACCTTTTAATATATGCATTCAGCACAGCCGCCCTTTTCATAGTAGACTCAAACTCCTGTTCGTCTTCGGGAGGGGCGTTAAGAAGTCGGCTCAGCTTATCAAGCTGCGGCTTTACCCTAGACGCAATGTCACTGTACAGCCTGTTTTTTTCCTCCAGCATTAGCCGCTTTTCTTTAAGCCTGTTTTCGTTTTCTAAAATCGAATTTTCCTTTTCGAGTATATCCCCCAGAGCCTCCAGCTGTTCGTTAAGCCTTTTAATTTCCGAAATATCCTTTGTCCAGTAGCTGTATCCGCCTTTAATTCTGTGGCTTTTAAGCAAGGTGTTTCCGTTATCCAGCAGTACCTCCTCATGCTCTGCTTCCAAAATATCGGCATATGCAGGCACAATACACCTGTGCGACCTGTGACAAATATTACCTTCTTTATCCATTATTCCACAGCCTATATTAGAATTTTTCCACAGCATATCATAGCTGTCGTTAGACGGGAAAAGCCCTGTTAAAATCAGGCACTCCATAAACGCCGGAAAAACAAAGGATATTACCTCGGCAGACCTAAACAAATTTATAACCGGAGTATCAGGCACCAAAATATAGGCAACAGTATATGCCGCCTCTAGGGCAAGCGGTGCAACAGGCAGCCATATTCTTTTACGATTTTCAGAAACCTTACATCTTGAAAACACAATAGCAAGCATCATAACAAACATTACAAACAGCCACAAAACCGATATATAATAAACAGGCCCGTAGGTATACTTACTGTCGTGCCAATGCTCAATTCCTCCCGTAAAGTTAAAGGCAAGCCCGTGCAGGTCATTGGTAAGCACCCCCAGCACTATTAACGCCGCCGGTATGTACAAAAGCTTCCACCTTGGGTTTATGGGCTGCCCCTGCGGCTTGCCTATATGCAGCACAGCAAACAGCATCCACAATACAGAAACAGTTTGGGGCAAATAGTATAAGTACCAAATATACCTTGTCACAATATTGCCGTCAGGCAAAAACACGAACTTTACAGTTCTCAGCACCATCATAAAGAGTATCATAAGCTCCATTGCAATTATATATTTTCGTTCCTCGCTTTGTATAAGCCTTTTATTTATCTGACTTATCCATATAAATGCCGATACTGCAAACAGAAGAAATATTATTAAATTACCCGAAATCTGCGGAAAATTATGGCGAATAAGACGAATAACCCCTGTCATAGCTACAAGAACAACACATACAGCGTTTAAAATTATAGTTTCACGACTACTATGCACAAAATCCACCCGCCTTACCGCAAAATTTATACAAAAGTTTACATTAAAAATAGTATAGCTTATTCAACTTTTCTTTTCAAGGGCATTTCAAGGGCATTTTTCCATAACTGCGGCAAATTGGTTATATTAAGGGCTGCACAAAGCTATTTGTAATTTACCGCCTTTTTTACGCCCTGCAAGTTGAATACCTTCTAAATTTATGGTAAAATGAATGAATAATATAGAAATCTGGAGTTGAGTTTAATGGAATATTCCTTTAGTGACAGAGTTAATTCTCTTAAACCGTCTGCAATAAGAGAAATTTTTAAATATGCGGCAGACCCGGAGGTAGTTTCGCTGTCGGCAGGCAACCCTGCCCCTGACGCTTTTCCCGCCAAAGAAATTGCGGAAATTTCGGCTGACCTTTTAAGCCGCCGCCCTGTAGACGCCCTGCAATACGGACTTACAGAGGGCTATGCCCCTCTAAGAGATTACCTGAAAAAATACATGAAGGATAAGTACGGCATCGGCTCGGAAAACGACCGGCTTATTATAACCTCCGGTGCACAGCAGGTTATGGACTTAGCCGCTAAGTCACTGTGCAACGAGGGCGATGTGGTTATATGTGAAGCACCTAGCTTTATAGGCTCTCTTAATTCCTTCCGTTCGTATAACGCAAGGCTTGTAGGCGTACCTGTAGAGTCAGACGGTATTAACACCGAAATTCTTGAGGAAAAGCTAAAAACCGAAAAGAATGTACGCTTTATATATGTTATTCCTAACTTTCAAAATCCGTCAGGCGTAACAATGAGCCTTGAAAAAAGGAAAAAGGTATATTCCCTTGCCAAAAAATACGGCGTAATGATATTAGAGGACAACCCTTACGGCGAGCTGCGATACTTTGGGGAAAATGTACCGGCTATAAAATCACTTGACACCGACGGTATAGTTATGTATGCCGGCTCATTTTCAAAGGTAATATCACCGGGTATGCGTGTGGGCTGGTGCGTTGCACCAAACCCTGTTATTCAAAAAATGGTTGTTTGCAAGCAGGGACAGGATGTTCACACAAATATGTGGTCACAAATAGTTATTCACGAATATGTAACTAAGTACGACTTTGAGGAACATCTAAACTACCTAAGAGAGCTTTACAGAAAGAAGGCTCTGTTTATGATGGACTTGCTGGACGAGCACTTAGCACCGTACATTACATACGACAAAATAGACGGCGGTTTATTTATAATGTGTAAGCTGCCAGACAATATAAATATGCTTGACTTCTGCAAGGAGGCTGTAAAAAGAAAGGTCTGCGTAGTGCCGGGCAACGCATTCTTAACAGATGAAACCGAGGAATGCCATACCTTTAGAGTAAATTTCTCAACACCGACAGACCAACAGCTTGAAAAGGGAGTAAAAATATTGGGCGAGCTTATAAAAGAGCTTTGCCAATAAGGAGGAAATAAAAATGGAACAAACACAGGAAAAGAAAAAGGTTATTTTTAGTGCCATTCAGCCTACAGGAACTATTACACTGGGCAACTATTTGGGTGCACTGAAAAACTGGATAAAGCTTCAGGACGATTATAACTGCATATACGCTTTGGCAGACCTGCACGCAATTACAGTAAGGCAAGATCCGGCTAAGTTTAGAGCACACATTTATGAGGCCTATGCACTGCTGCTTGCCTGCGGTGTAGACCTTGAAAAAAGCTTGTTTTTCATTCAAAGCCATGTAAGCACCCATGCGGAGCTTGCCTGGGTGCTAAACTGCTATACACAGTTTGGCGAGCTTTCCAGAATGACTCAGTTTAAAGACAAGTCTGCAAAGCACGCCGACAACATCAACGCCGGACTGTTTGCCTACCCGTCGCTGATGGCGGCTGATATTTTGCTGTATCAGGCTGATTTGGTACCTGTAGGAGCTGACCAAAAGCAGCACTTGGAGCTGACAAGAAATATAGCAGAAAGATTTAACGGCATTTACGGCAATGTGTTTAAAGTACCTGACGGTTATATTCCGAAGGCCGGTGCAAGAATTATGTCACTGCAGGACTCAACAAGAAAAATGAGTAAATCAGACGAAAACGCAAACGCCTATGTTGCTGTACTCGACAAGCCTGAGGTTATTATGAAAAAGTTTAAGCGTGCCGTTACGGACAGCGAGGCCTGTGTACGCTACGGTGAGGGCAAGGACGGAATCAACAACCTAATGGGCATATACTCATCTGTTACAGGAAAGACCTATGACGAAATCGAAAAGGAATTCGACGGCAAGGGCTACGGTGATTTTAAAACTGCTGTAGGCGAAGCTGTTGTAGAGGAGCTGCGCCCTATTCAGGAGCGTTTTAACCGGTTTATAAAGGACAAGGCATATTTAAAGGAATGCTACGACAAGTCTGCCGACATTGCACGCAAGATTTCGCAGCGTACCTTGGACAAGGCAATGAAGAAAGTAGGCTTTGTTTTAAAGTAACGCATTTTAAATAATTACTTTAGGCTGCGGCAAAGCCCATAACACTGCTGCAGCGTAAAACAAAAAGCATCAGCTAAAGTCATTTAAAAACTTCGGCTGATGCTTTTTTGTACAGGCTTTGTTTATTAACTCACGGCAAAATCGCCGCATATAAACAGCTTACTCCATTTAAATTTTCAGGGTACTCTCTGTTGCCTCTAAAAAGACAAATACACCTTATTTTTTGAAGCGGTCAAAAAAGCCTTTCTTTTCGTACGGCTCAGAGACTATTGACCTTAGCTCATAGCCTGTATTGTGAATAAGATTTTCAAGCCTAACCTCGTCTAAAGGCTCCGGGCTGATAATCTCGGTAATATTTTTACTGTGGGACGAATTTACGCTTTTTACTTTAAATTCCCTGCGAACAGCGTCGTTAATATGGCTTTCGCACATACCGCACTGCATACCGTCAATCTGTAAAACATACCTTGTCATTTCAACTATCTCCTTACTAATAATATATTTGCAAGCATATTCTAGTATATCGGTAGAAAAAAGTCAATTATCACCCGGTTATTTTTTCTTGCTTTTATCCCTTTGCAAATGCTGCATTTTATACGAAATTATAGCAAACACGGCACACATAAAAATAACCATACAGCCTACCACTACCGCAGTTAAAACAGAAAGCTCAAATACTGCCGTTATGACTGAAATTATGATAAACAGTGCCATAAATACCTGAGATATAATTCTAAAGGCCTTGTATGCTGACTTATACAGCAGCTCCTTTTGTGCCTCGTCAGCTTGAACCTCCTGTGTTTTCATAGGGTCAAAGTCAAACACACTTATATTCAGGTTTGGTGTAAGCTGATTTTGTATTTTCATTAAACTCTGCATTATAACACAGCCAACTATTAAAGCTAACACCGTTACAATCAATACCACAAAATAATAAATAATCGGATCAACTTTTTCAACATTTACAATATTAATAGTTGTAGCTACCATATTTAATACGCACGAAAAAACAAATGCAATCTGTTCTACCGTAATTGACAAATCAACTGTTTTCTCGGCAGTGTCAAAGTAGGTGTCGTCATTCTTCAGCATATTTACAGCCTTTTTAGCTTTAAAATAAGAGTAAAAGGTAACAATTAACGCAGCTATATTTAACGCTATAAATATTACAAAAAGCACCAAATAATTTACACTTGTGCCGCCGTCAAATCCCGTTAGCACTGTTTTAATATTGTCGCCGAGAAATCCGGCAAAAAAACCTAAAACGGCCGACACAATTACAACCGTACCAAATATAATAAAGATTTTTTTCTTTTGCTTATTAGCTTTCATTATTCTTCCTCCTTAAAATCGAAAATATCCTCAACCGATACATTAAAATACCTTGCTATTTTTATAGCAAGCACCACACTCGGGAAATAATCTCCCCTTTCAATTTGACTTATAGTTTGTCGTGACACACCAACCAGGCGCCCCATTTCACTTTGGTTTATACCATTCTTTGCACGGTATTCCTTTAGTCTGTTATACAGCGGCACCGTTCACCACCCTTTCTGTTTTGCAGTTTTATAATTGATTTCTATTTGACAAGAAAAGTTTGCTTTTTGACAAGTTTCCTTGTCAATATATTAGCATATGACAAGTATAGTTGTCAACAGAAAATAAAAAAATTTTCCAGAATTTTTTGTCTGCTAAAACCGGCAGGCAAAATTAATACTCTGCCAAAAAACAGAAAAAGCACACTCGGCAGTAACTTTAACTGCTGAGTATGCTTTGTGTTTAAATGTAATATCTGTAATTATCGTGCGTATTCAACAGCACGGCTCTCTCTTACTATATTAACCTTTATCTGTCCAGGGTATTCAAGGTCTGATTCAATCTTTTCGCAAATCTCACGAGCCAGCAGAACCATTCTGTCGTCGTCTATTACCTCCGGATTAACCATTATTCTAACCTCACGGCCTGCCTGAATTGCAAAGGAGCTTTCAACACCCTCAAATGAGTTAGCAACCTCTTCAAGCTTTTGAAGTCTTTTAATGTAATTTTCAAGATTTTCCTGTCTTGCACCAGGTCTTGCGGCTGATATTGCGTCTGCCGCCTGTACTATACAGGCAACAACCGTCTTAGCCTCAATGTCACCGTGGTGAGCTGCAATAGCGTGTACAACCGCTTCGCTTTCCTTGTATTTTTTGGCAACCTCAACACCTATCTCAATGTGTGAGCCTTCCATTTCGTGGTCAAGAGCCTTGCCTATGTCGTGCAAAAGTCCGGCACGCTTAGCAATAGTAGGGTTCAAGCCCAGCTCCTCTGCTATCATACCTGACAAATAACAAACCTCTATAGAATGCTGCAGTACATTCTGACCGTAGCTTGTTCTGTAACGCAAGCGGCCAAGCAGCTTAATAAGCTCAGGATGAATACCGTTTACGCCTGTTTCTATAACAGTACGCTCACCCTCCTGCTTAATTGTAGCCTCAACCTCTTTTCTTGCCTTTTCAACCATTTCCTCAATTTTAGCCGGATGAATACGCCCGTCTGAAACAAGCTTTTCAAGAGCAACTCTTGCAATTTCACGGCGAACCGGCTCAAAGCAGGAAATTGTAATGGCCTCGGGAGTATCGTCAATAATCAGGTCAACGCCCGTAATAGTTTCAATAGCTCTGATGTTTCTGCCCTCTCGGCCTATTATACGGCCCTTCATTTCATCGTTAGGCAGCGGAACAACCGACACAGTCGCCTCGGCAACATGGTCTGCCGCACAGCGTTGAATAGCAAGAGAAATAATGTTTCTTGCCTTTTTGTCACAATCGTCCTTCAGCTGCTGCTCGTAGTCAAGAATTTTGGCTGCTTTTTCGTGTGTAAGCTTTTCGTCCATTCTTGCCAAAAGCTCTGTCTTTGCCTGATCCTTAGTGTAACCGGAAATACTTTCAAGAACCTCCAGGTGGCTGTTTTTAATACGCTCAGCCTCTGCCAGCTCCTCCTCAACAGCCTTTTGTTTACGGGAAACTCTTTCCTCTTTCTTTTCAAGATTTTCAATCTTCTTCTCAAGAGTTTCTTCCTTTGACTGAATCCGTCTTTCGTGACGCTGTATATCCTTCCTGCGTTCGTTGTTTTCTTTCTCGGATTTTTCCCTTAAGCGATGAATTTCATCTTTAGCCTCAAGAATAGATTCCTTTTTCTTAGCCTCTGCTTCCTTGTAAGCACTGTTTACAATACGCTTTGCCTCTTCTTCTGCAGAACCTATCTCGCTTTCTGCAACCTTTTTACGGTGATTTACACCCATAAAAAAGGCAACTGCACCTGCAACCGCACCTACTGCAATTATAAGTACAATGGCTAATACTAAATCCATAGTCTACGGCACCTCCTTAGTTCATTTTCTTTTTAGAATACTTTAATCTTCATTAATAATCACAAACTCGTGGTGCCCGTTATCAGGGATACTATATTCAATTTTAAAAGTACAAAATACGGTACTAAACCATATATAAAAAATGTATTGTTTTGCAAAAACGCATAAGCAACAATTTAGATTTAAAACCTGCCGTACAATAAAAATAAAAACGGCACTCAAAATTAAAATTAAAAAAAATAATATATAATAACGGCCCCATAAGAGTCCAATTAATAAAAAACGGGTAAAGCAAAAAGCTTACCTAAATAAGAATAACATTTTCGCACAGAAATGTCAACTGCATAGCTATATGTGGTGTCGCATTATTATATAAATACGCCCTGCATAACATAATAACTTTTGTAAATACTGTAGTATTATAGGCAGTTTTACAGCTATAGCGACTTCTATTTCGCAGAAGTGAAAAAATTTGTTAGAATTTTCTGTTAATTTTTTGTCAAACACTTGAAGAAATCAAATAAATGTACTATAATGAAAACACCTTAAATTTTAGGAGGAATTTTAATTATGTCAGTAAAAGTTGCAATTAATGGTTTCGGCCGTATTGGTCGTCTTGCATTCAGACAGATGTTCGATGCAGAGGGTTACGAAGTAGTAGCTATTAACGATCTAACAGATCCTAAGATGCTAGCTAACCTTCTAAAGTATGATACAGCACAGGGTGGTTACTGCGGCAAAATCGGCCAGGGTCTTCACACTGTAGAGGCTGGCGAGGGTTCAATCATCGTTGACGGTAAGAAAATTACAATTTACGCTAAGCCAAACGCTGCTGAGCTGCCTTGGGGCGAGCTGGATGTAGACGTTGTACTAGAGTGCACAGGCTTCTACTGCTCAAAGGCTAAGAGCCAGGCTCACATTGACGCAGGTGCTAAGAAGGTTGTTATTTCTGCTCCGGCAGGCAGCGACCTAAAGACAATCGTATTCAGCGTTAACCAGGATACACTAACAGCAGACGACAAGATTATTTCAGCTGCTTCTTGTACAACAAACTGCCTAGCTCCTATGGCTGATACTCTAAACAAGTATGCTGCTATTCAGAGCGGTATTATGTCAACAATCCACGCTTACACAGGCGACCAGATGATTCTTGACGGTCCTCACAGAAAGGGCGACCTAAGAAGAGCAAGAGCAGGTGCTGCTAACATCGTTCCTAACTCAACAGGTGCTGCAAAGGCTATCGGTCTTGTAATTCCTGAGCTAAACGGTAAGCTAATCGGTTCTGCACAGAGAGTTCCTGTACCAACAGGTTCTACAACAATTCTAACAGCTGTAGTTAAGGGTACAGATGTTACAGTTGAGGGCATCAACGCTGCTATGAAGGCTGCTGCTTCTGAGTCATTCGGTTACAACGAGGATCCAATCGTTTCTTCTGATGTTATCGGTATGAGATACGGTTCATTGTTTGACGCTACTCAGACAATGGTATCAAAGATTGCTGACGATCTATACGAGGTTCAGGTTGTTTCTTGGTACGATAACGAGAACAGCTACACAAGCCAGATGGTTAGAACAATTAAGTACTTTGCTGAGCTTTAATTTTATAGCTTAATAAATAACTTACCCCTTTATACACTTTTGTCCACAGTATTCTGAATACTGTGGACAACTTTTTTTGCCATAAAAAATAACAAATCCCTGTCCAAAAAGTTGTTCAACCGTTTTGGACAGGGATTTTGAAAATCATTAATGCAGCTTATACAGATATTGCCGCAATTATTCTCTTGTAAGGGTGCTTGCTATAAGGTCAAGGGCTTGCTTTGCATATGGCAGCAGGGTTTTATCTACCTTGTCTATGTTATACACAAGGCTTAGCTCGGTAGCTGCCTCCTGAGCCTTGTTCCCCTCTGTATTATAGAATTTGTATGTAATCGCATGAGAAGTGTATTTTGAACGGGTATCGTCATATTCGTATCTTTCCTCAATTAAAGGGTGTCCTTCAATTTTGGTGCATACCACATTTTCCATTTTTTTAATGTCGTTGTCAAATTCACCGCTGTCGCAAAAATAAATATAAGGTAGCTTTCCTAATATTTCGTCAGCGTACTGCATATACTCCTCCGCAGAGTGTGCAACGGCATAGCAAATAGGAATTTCTGCTGCGCAGGCGTCCTCCTCATATAAATTATCCGGCAGTTCATAAGAAAAGTACACTGAATCTCCGGTTTCATTATCTCCAAAGGTGT
Organism: Clostridium sp. CAG:964; assembly: GCA_000435335.1. Lineage (GTDB taxonomy): Bacteria > Bacillota > Clostridia > Oscillospirales > Acutalibacteraceae > CAG-964. The sequence goes on along the minus strand of FR891346.1, from coordinate 58,578 downwards.
ACTCATCGGTGTGTTGAAGCTTGCCTGTAAGGTTGGGTCTTGCTATAGTACCGCCAGTTTTATTTACTGTTTTGCCGGCAAGCGAATTAATAAGTGAATTTAAAAATCCCATTTTTAACCTCTCCTTTTATTTTGTAACAGCTTACTTGTTCAACTTATATTCATTATAATATAGTTCGTTAAAAAAAGCGACCCTCTGAATGAAATTTTGTAATAACATTCAGAGGGTGCTTTGTGCTTTTTCTTTATCCGGCAGAGTGTGTTAACCTGCATTTTTAAGCTGTAGACGCAGCTTGTCGGAAATCATTGCGATAAATTCGCTGTTGGTTGGCTTTCCACGGTCATTGTGAATTGTATATCCGAAATACGAGTTAAGGACATCCACATCGCCTCTGTCCCACGCAACCTCTATGGCGTGTCTTATGGCACGCTCAACTCTTGATGATGTTGTTTCGTATTTTTTTGCAACAGACGGGTATAATTTCTTAGTAACAGCGTTAATAATCTCAGGAGTTTCTATAGACATTAAAATAGAATCTCTTAGATAGTTGTAGCCCTTAATGTGTGCCGGAACACCTATTTGGTGGAGTATCTCGGTTATTTTTATCTCCATACTGCCTGTGCCCGGGTAGAAGTTTACCCTTGTAACATTTTGGGTATCGTAGCTGTTGTTAAGCATAGAAACCATACTTTCTGCCAAATCTGCCAAATTGTAAGGCTTTAGAACAAAGTAAGCCGCACCGTTGTTCATAATCTCCTTTTTAAGAACAGGGCTGTCAAAGGTAGAATACACAAACACAATAGGCTTTTTGCTAAGCTGCTGACGGTTTAATGCCCTTAGTACGCCTACGCCGTCCATACGAGTCATAAACATATCCATAAGGATTATGTCCGGCTGTATGGTTTGTACCTTTTCCATCAATTCTGCACCGTCTTTGCCGCAATAGCTTGGTACCATATTGTAGTCTGACATTATTTCAAGATCCTCTCGACTTACATCGCTAATTTCCTCTGTAATAATAATGCTAATCTGATTTTTCATATAAACTCTCTCCTCACCAATTTATTCTGTGTTTTTTCGGTGTCTATATATTACCATAAATTGGTAAATTTAGCAATAGTAAACAGAGAATTTTTTTCAAAAAATTTGAATAAATTTTACCCTTACATTAAGCCGCAGATTTCTCAATTTTCTTGTTTTCTTCGTTAAAATCCTCTATCATATTTTCGGCAAAAATCCCGTATCCTCGCTGCGGTTCGTTTACAAACACATGAGTTACGGCACCAACCAAGCGATTATCCTGTATAATAGGGCTGCCGCTCATACCCTGCACTATTCCGTTAGTTTCGTCCAGCAGCTCCTTATCGGTAATGCGTATAACTAAATTTTTAGTTTTTGCCCGTTCATTGTAATTTATAGACTCAATTTCGATGTCGTAATATTTAGGGGAGCCATTATCCACAGTAGTAACAATTTGTGCCTTTCCCGTTTTCACCTGCTGTTTATAAGCAACGGCAATAGGTGCGTTGCTTACAGGTGCCGAATCCAAATAGCCGAACACTCCCGACTGACAGTTGCTTATAACATAGCCTCTGCAGCCGTTGTCGCAGTGATGACCGTTTAGCGTTCCGGCACAGCCTGAGCGTGCCCTTGTAACGCTTTCTATTTGAGCACCGGTAACCTCACCCTGGGACATTGGCAGTAAATTGCCGGTATCTACATCGCATATGCCGTGGCCTAAGCCGCCAAAGGCACTGCTTTTTGGATGGTAAAAGGTCATAGTGCCTATACCTGCCGAGCTGTCACGAACCCAAACGCCTATTTTGTAGCAGCTGTTGCCGGTATCTACCGGCAAAATGGTTTTGCTGATAACCTTATTGTCCCTTACTATAGTAAGGACTATTGGCTTGCCCTTGCTTTCGTTTACCTTTATCGGCAAATCCTCGGTATAGCTGACAGGCTGTGAATTTATGTGGGTAATAACATCGCCTATTTCTATACCGCTGTCCCTTGCCGGATTATAGACCTTTTTATCTGCAATAATTTTATCGGTTTTTACCACCATAACGCCCTTGGTAAACATTTTTATTCCAAAAGGGTTACCGCATGGAACTACTTTTTCATTCTCCTTTATATTTATTTGAACATCTTTTATGGGAACAATATTTCCCAGCATAAGCTTGCCGCCTGTTTTACTGCCGTCACTGTTTGAACGGTAGCTGTTTAGGGTTACTCCGTAAACCGACAGCCCCTCGCAGCCTGTTTTGCTTACAGAAAACTTTGAAGGCAATGCATTGCTTAAAACTGTGCCTGCACCTAAAACAAGGGTACAGATAATTCCTATGGCAACGGTTGATATTCTAATAAATCTTCGCAAAATGTCACCTCCCTTATCCGTTGCTGTTTTTATTTTTCCCCTAAACCGTCTAAACAGCTTTGGAAAATTAAAAATATAGATGGCACTTTACCTGATTTACCTATAATATCATTCTCTCCTTTAATTAGTGCTTTATGCATTATTATTATACAATATGTAGTATTTGCAAACCTGTTTTTGTGATTTTTACAGCTTTTTCATTGAAAACACCATTTTAATGCGCCAAAAGGTATCGACAAACAGTAACACGCAACAGCAACTGCCAACAAATATCAACAAGAAGCATCAGCAAAAAACAACATTAACAGCCGCCGAAAAAGCGGCTGTTTTTGTGTATTAAGCTTTCTATGGGGAAAATAATAAATATGCTCTATTTTTTTAATTTTACATTTCACTTTTAATTTTGCTTAACGCACCCTTTTCTATTCTTGAAACCTGTGCTTGGCTTATGCCTATTTCCTGTGCTACCTCCATTTGGGTTTTACCCTTAAAAAATCTAAGTGCCAAAACATTTTTTTCACGCTGAGAAAGATTAGCCATTGCGTCCTTAAACGCCAGCTCTTCAAGCCAATTTTTTTCGTCGTTATTATCACCTACCTGGTCCATAACATATATGGTGTCGTTTCCGTCAGAAAAAACAGGCTCATACAGCGACACAGGCTCTACTATAGCCTCCAGTGCCAGCACAATGTTTTCCTTTGGCACCTCAAGCACCTTGGCTATTTCCTCTACTGTAGGCTCACGGTTGTTTTGGGCTGTCATTTGCTCCTTTACCTGCATTGCCTTGTATGCAATGTCACGCATACTGCGGCTTACCCTTACGCTGTTGTTGTCTCTTAAAAAGCGTCTTAGCTCGCCTATAATCATAGGCACGCCATAGGTAGAAAAACGCACGCCTACAGATACATCAAAATTATCTATAGCCTTTATCAGCCCTATACAGCCTACCTGAAATAAATCGTCGGGGCATTCGCCACGGTTAGTAAAGCGTTGTACCACGCTAAGCACAAGCCTTAGGTTGCCGTTAATCATTTCTGCCCTAGCCTTTGCCTTTTCTTTGGGCGTGCCCTCCTTCATTATTGTCAGCAGCCTAACCTTTTCCTCCTCCTTCAGCACCCTCAGCTTAGAGGTGTTCACCCCACATATTTCCACCTTGCTGTACTGCATAAAAATACCTCCTGCCAATGACAATTTCTGTTGTTAGTATTGCCACTGACAAGAGGTTTAATTCACACCAAAGACGGGTATGCCTGTTTTCAGCTGTAGGTTATTCTGTTTTTGTTTCAAGCTCTGTTGGCAGCTCTGCTTCATTTTTAAAATGAATATTTGCGTTTGAGGCTGTGCTGCCGCCGTTTACAAAAATATTTTCTGTTTTCAAATACGCCGAATATCCCTGACTGTTGTATTCACAGCTTACAATATAGCCGCCTGCCGGAATATTGTTTATTGTAAGCCGACCGTCAGCCTGCCTAGGATAGTAGCAGCTTTTATAGCTTTCCGTTTTAACATATGTGTACTGTCCTGTTTTTTCGTCAAGCTCTAAAGCAAGGTACTTGCCTGTGTTAAAGTCCTTAATGCTGAAGCAGGTAGCTTTAAGCACATTTGCGTCTACAGTTGCTTCAATATAATCTGTAGGATAATCTGCATAGCTTGAGTCGGTCTTTTTTCTGGCTTTTTCGTCATAAAAATGCTGAACAATGTTAAGAGTACCGGTTGTATTTAGCACACTGCTTTCATACACTGCGTTTGAATACAGCTGTGTGCCTAAGGGATATGACGGATGTATATCGTCGCAGGTGTAGTCCTTTGCATTGTCAATATCTGCCAGTGAATTTTTAATATAGTTCATTGGTGCAGTAAAGGCATAGCCGTTCATTTTGCACCAGTTATACAGTGCTATGGTATATTCCTCATGAGTATTGTCACGACGCAGGTATTTGGTCATTACATGAGAATACCTGTTAATATACTCAAATGGAGCTACAAACACAAATTTTGGTGCTTTGTATGTGTCCTTTGCGGATATTGTGCTAACCAGATTTTCAAGATTTTGAATATATTCACTGGAGGTAAAAGAGGTGGCACGGTCTGTTTTGTCACGGTAAATTACATCGTTAATGCCAAGAGCCACCACATATGTGTCCGCCTGAGATTCGTTTATAATTTCCATATCCTTTTCATTGTCGAAAACAGAGGCGGAGGTTTGACCGCCCGTTGCGGCAACATCTACACTCTCTATATTGGGGAACTTTGCAAGCAAGCCGTCGTACCAGCCGTAGCCTCCTGAGGCAGAGCCTATTGTAATGCTGTCGCCTATAAAGCATATCCTTTCGGTGCTTTTCAAAATTTTGTACATTTCGTTGCACTCTGCATTAATACTCATTTTCTTCTGATTGCTTATTGTTATAATCTGCTGAAAGTCGCCGTTAATTGCCTGTACTCTGTAGATGCCCTTTTCAAGCTCTGTCTGCACTATGCCATTTGTTGTTTCAAGTGCCTTTTGAATTACCTTGGTTTCCTTCATATCCGAATCTAAGCGGGTAATTTTGTACTGAACGCTGTCGGTTATATTCTGCTTATCCAAGGACTTTATCTGCAAAGTACACAGCTGTTTTTCTTTGGCAGCCTCGGCTGTGCTTTGAGTGCTGTCTGCACCATGATGCTCCGCCACCGCCTGTAGGGTACAGCCGGCGTTTACAAGCAGACTGCCTGCCAAAAGCACGCTTACCAGCATAATTTTAATTTTCATATACTCACCCATTTTTAGTTATATATAATATGATACCAGTTTTTTCTTTATATTTCAACATAATTAACGGTTATAATTTTTAATATATTGAAAACAAATCCCATTATATTTTTAACATAAACATAAAAATTAATAATACGACAAAAATTACATATTCTCATTGTGGAAATGTCTGTATTTGTGTTATACTTACTTTAAATAATACCTTGGAGGTTAAAACTGTATGAAGTACGATGTATGTAATGCAAGGCTGATAAAAAGCGAAGAAATTGCAAAAGGCATTTTTGACTTTGTAATAGAATGTCCACAGCTGGCACAAAAGGCAGAGGCAGGGCAGTTTGCCCACATTGCCGTTCCGGGCAAAACACTGCGCAGACCTATATCCATATGTGACGCAACCGACCAAACACTTAGAATAGTTTTCCAGATTAAAGGCGAGGGTACGCAGATACTTTCGGAAGCTAAGGTTGGAGAAAATATCGACATTTTAGCACCCTTAGGCCACGGCTTTACCATTCCTAAGGGCAAGAAAATAGCCTTTGTAGGCGGCGGCATAGGTGTGCCTCCTATGCTGTACAGTGCCAAACAGGCTGATAACGCCGTAGCAATACTGGGCTTTAGAAATAAAGACGCCGTAATACTTGAGGAGGATTTTAAGTCTGTCTGCAGCAAGGTGTATGTAGCAACAGACGACGGCAGCTATGGTATTCACGGCTTTACAACCGATATTTTAAAGAATGTTATTGATGAGGTGGATATGGTATGCTCCTGCGGCCCTACGCCTATGCTTAAAGCACTGGCGGCAATATGCAAGGAGCATAACACCCCTTGTCAGGTTTCGCTTGAAGAAAGAATGGGCTGTGGCATAGGGGCTTGCTTAGTATGTGCCTGCAAAACACTTGATAAAGACGGCAATGTAGAGCACAGCCATGTATGTAAAAAAGGCCCTGTATATAATGCTGAGGAGGTTGTTTGGTAATGGCAGATTTAAAGGTAAGTATAGCCGGCGTAGAGTTTAATAACCCTCTTATAGCCGCTTCGGGTACATTTGGCTTTGGCAGAGAGTACAGTGAGTTTTACCCTTTGTCTACTCTTGGTGGCATTTCCTGCAAGGGCATAACACTGCAGGCCCGTCCGGGCAACCCTGCCCCACGAATTGCAGAAACACCGTCGGGAATACTTAATGCAGTAGGACTTCAAAACCCGGGCGTTGACCATTTTGTTAAAGAGGACTTGCCGTGGCTACGGGAGCAAGGCACCGTTATTATAGCCAATATAGCCGGCAACAGCTACGACGACTACTGCAAAATGGCTGAAAAGCTTTCTGATACGGCAGTAGATATGATAGAGCTTAATATCTCCTGCCCTAATGTTAAAAGCGGCGGTGTGCAGTTTGGCACCTCCTGTGAAAGCGTAGGAGCTATTACAAAGGCTGTAAGGAAATACTGCAAAAAGCCGTTGATTATTAAGCTGTCGCCAAATGTAACGGACATTGTGTCTATTGCACAAGCTGCCGAGGCAGAGGGTGCCGACGCTATTTCAATGATAAACACCCTTACAGGTATGCGTATAGATATTAACACAGGCAGACCTATAATAAGGAACAACACCGGCGGACTTTCAGGCCCGGCTGTGTTCCCTGTAGCTGTAAGAATGGTTTACCAGGTGGCACAGGCTGTAAGCATACCTATTATCGGTATGGGCGGCATATCCACTTGGCAGGACGCCGCAGAAATGCTTATTGCCGGTGCTGCAGCACTGCAAATAGGTACAATATTGTTTAAAGACCCATATGCACCTGTAAAAATTAACAAGGGACTAAACGAATTTTTGGACAGCAAGGGAATGAAGTCAGTAACCGAGCTTACAAAAACCATAAAGCCTTGGTGATAGAGCTATGGTAATATTGGCAGTAGATTTAGGCAAGGCAAGAACAGGCGTTGCAATATGCGACAAGGACGAAATGCTTGCCTCACCTATAGGAACAATTACAGACAGAAGCCTTGAGCGTGTAGCCGACAAAATTGCGGAATATGCAGTACAGCGAAAAGCTGAAAAACTTGTTGTAGGCTTACCGAAAAATATGGACGGCACAGAGGGCGAAAGTGCACAAAACGCAAGAGCCTTTGCTCAGCTGTTAAGCGAAAAATGCGGTTTGCCTGTAGATATGCAGGACGAAAGAGGAACCACCATAACAGCACACAGCTTTTTAAATGCAACCGATACCCGTGGTAAAAAGAGAAAGCAGGCAGTAGACACTCTGTCGGCAACCATAATTTTAGAGGACTACCTGAACAAGCGGAAAAATCAAAGAATATAATAACATAAAGCATAATTAAGCATAACACAAGGGGCGTTGTACCTGTTGCTTGCAAAGCAGCTTGGTACAACGCCCTTTTTCTAAAGTTTTTAACTGTGCGGTTTTTTAACCCTGTTGAAATATTTAATTATTAAATACATTTGCCGCTTTAGGGTGTAGCGGTAATTTTCAAATATATTTGATTCTTTAGGTATTACCCCTGTTATCAATATATTAAATAAGCTCTTTTGTGTTTGCTTTCAGCTGTTTACTATAACAAGCACACCGCCGCTGTGAACCTGAACTGTGGAGCCTTCTTCTGTGGCAATATTGCTTGTGCCTATTGGGAAAAAGGACTCCATTTTCAGCCTGTCCGCCCTGTACTTAAAGCCTATTAGTGTTACCTCTGCATTTGCACAGCCGTAAGGCAGTACAGAAACCGTTTTGCCCTTGCAGTGTATTGTAAGACTGCCTTCGGTGTAGTACACAGCAGAGTGCCGGTCTTTTATAACTCCGCTGCAGCCCTTTCTGTATACATACTGCAGTAATGCAAAATTAGCATACATATGGTCTATTCTGCAGCCTGTAGCACCTAAAAGCAGTAAATCCTTATACCCCTGCCTTACAGCGTATTTGGCACAGAAAAAGCTGTCGGTGTCGTCCTTTTCAACAGGCAGAGCAATTACATTGCCGCCTGAGGGCACCGTCAGCCTTGAGGAGTCAAAGTCCCCTGCAATAAGGCTTGGGGTTATGCCAACCTCTTTGGCTATATCGCAGCCGCCGTCGGCACATATAACAAAATCATCCTCTTGTATTTCATTTTTAATAAAGTCCCCCTGATAATATGGGGACGCACATATTATAACGCACCTTTTTACTTTTTCTGCCATTCCTTTATATCCTTTACCTCGTTATACATTTCAACATAGCTGTTGTGTCTTGACTTGCTTATTTTACCCTGCTTTACTGCCTCCAGTATTGCACAGCCCTTTTCGCATATATGTGCACAGGAGGTAAACTGACACTCGCCTAAATACTCCTCAAACTCCGGAAAGCACTGTGCAATGTGGTCTTTGTTAATAATCTCGTACCTTTCAAGGTCAACAGTGGAAAAGCCCGGAGTATCCGCAACATAGCCTCCGTCGGTTTTATAAAGCTCTACGCTTCGTGTTGTGTGGCGGCCTCTGCCCAGCTTTTTGCTTATATCCCCTGTTTCAATATTAAGCTGTGGGAAAATATAATTAAGCAGTGACGATTTTCCTACGCCTGAATTGCCCGTAAACGCCACAATATTGCCGTTAAGCAGTTTTTTTACCTGCTCTGCCCCCTCGCCTGTTTTTGATGAAAAGGCTATGGTTTGTATTTTGGAGTTTTCATAAAGCTTTTGGTATTCATGGGCGGGTGCTAAATCGGTTTTTGAAAAAACTATAACCGGCTCTATTTCCTTATTAACAGCTGTAGCAGTCATTTTGTCAATAATAAAAGGGTTAGGTGCAGGGTGGCACACCGAGGAAACTATAACAAGCTTGTCTATATTTGCAATCGCAGGCCGCACTATTTTATTTTTGCGTGGAAATATACTTTCAATGGCGGCGTAGCCCTCTTGAGGAACGCTTACCTCTACATAGTCGCCTACTACAGGGGACAAGCCCTTTTTGCGGAAGGCACCACGGGCCTTGCACTCCAGTATTTCTCCGTCAGCCTCAACATAATAAAATCCGCCTATCAGCCTTACTATAAGTCCCTTTGCCATTGCATTTACCACCTTTTATATAATGGTAATATTTTAACACATAATACTTAAAATTACAAAGAAAGTTTATATATGCAAGTATGGGCTAATCTTTTGTTTTACAAATCATCATACATAGGTTATAATTAAGCTATATTAATTTTGAAAGGATTGCTTTATATATGGATAAATTTTGGAGTCAATTCAAAAGCGGAACAGACATACGAGGAGTTGCCTCTGAGGGTGTAGAGGGACAAAGCGTAAACCTTACCAATGAGGTTATAACCGACATTACAAAGGGATTTGTAAAATGGCTGTGTGACAAAACAGGCAAAAGCAGTACAGAGCTTACTGTAGCGGTAGGCCGTGACAGCCGTATTTCAGGCCCACGCATTATGGAGCAGGTTGAAAAGGCTCTGATGGCAGGCGGCGTGCAGGTGCTTAACTGCGGTTTGGCTTCAACACCGTCTATGTTTATGACAACCGTAGACCTAAAGTGTGACGGTGCGGTACAAATAACAGCCAGCCACCACCCTTTTAACCGCAACGGCCTAAAATTCTTTACAGTTGACGGCGGACTGGAGTCGGAGGATATTACGGCTTTGCTTGAAAATGCAGAGAATAAAAGCTTTGTTGATAACTGCAGCGGCGGTACAACAAGGGCAGTAGACTATATGTCACAGTACTGCAAACATTTAAGAGATATGATATGCAAGGGCGTAAACAGCAAAAACTACGACAAGCCTCTTGAGGGCTTTAAAATAGTTGTAGACGCCGGCAACGGCGCAGGGGGCTTTTATGCTGACAAGGTGCTTGCTCCTCTTGGTGCAGACACAACAGGAAGTCAGTTCCTAGAGCCGGACGGTATGTTCCCTAACCATGTGCCAAACCCGGAGGACGCAGTGGCTATGAGCTTTATCAGCAAGGCTGTGCTTGACAACAAGGCAGATTTAGGCGTAATCTTTGATACCGATGTTGACCGTGGCGGTGCGGTAGACAGCGCAGGAAACGAAATTAACCGCAACCGTTTGGTAGCAGTAGCCGCCGCCATTGCATTAGAAAACGCAAAGGGTGGCACAATAGTTACAGACTCTACAACCTCGGCAGGACTTAAAGCCTTTATTGAAGAGGATTTACACGGTAAGCACCACCGCTTTAAAAGAGGCTACAAAAATGTTATTAATGAGGCAATTCGTTTAAACAAAGAGGGTATAGACTGTCCTCTAGCAATAGAAACCTCCGGCCATGCTGCTATGAGGGAAAATTATTTTCTTGATGACGGTGCGTACCTATGTACAAAGATAATTATAAAAATGGCTCAGCTTCGCAGTCAGGGCAAGGATATATCTGACCTAACGGCTACACTAAAAGAGCCTGTAGAAAGCCGTGAAATCCGCTTTAAAATTACCGACAGCGACTTTAGGGCAACAGGCAACAGAATAATTAAGGAGCTGGAGGAATATGCAAAAGCACAGCCGGGCTGGCTTTTGGCAGACGACAGCCGTGAGGGTGTGCGTGTATCCTTTGGAGAAAATGACGGTGACGGCTGGTTCCTGCTAAGACTAAGCGTACACGACCCTATTATGCCGCTGAATGTAGAAAGCAACAAATCGGGCGGTATTGACATTATTTTAGACAAGCTTATGGCTTTTCTTAGAAACTGCTCCGGTTTAGAGGTAAAATAATTTATTAAAACAAAAGGTGGAATATCAAATGATTAAACACACAGTATGCTTTAAGCTAAAGGACAACAGCGACGAAATGATAAACAAAACAGTAGATATACTAAGGTCAATGGACGGCAATGTACCTATGCTAAAGGGCATTGAGGTAGGCAGGGATTTTCTTGGCTCGCCACGCTCCTATGACATTATATTGACTGTAACACTGGAAAGCCCGCAAAAGCTGGACGAATACCAGCAGGACAGCTACCACTGCAATGTAGTTAAAAAGCATATGCACAGTGTAATTGAGGCAAGCGTAGCTGTAGACTATGAAATTTAACAAAAACAAAGCATAAATTTAGACACAAAAACAAATAATTATTTGCAATAATACACTGCAAGCAACAGCAAAGGGAGCTGACCTTTCGGTCAACTCCCTTATTTTTAGCCGTAAATAAAATTAATTAAACAATTTAAAGGGCACACTACTCTACAAGCGGGGGAACATAATTTTCTATTGCCTCTCTAAGCTTTGGATGGTGTATAATAAAGTGTATTGCCGGTGATTTTTCCTTTGAAACCATTACCCACTCCCCGTGGTGAATAACAATCTGCAAATTTATAAAATTTCTGTTATTAAGCCTTTTTATTTTGTAGTTTTTATGTATCCTTGCAAACTCCTCCGTCTGCCTTAAAAGCTCTGAATATTCGCTGTAGCTGTATATAATATCGTCATTATAGAACGCTCCCGACAGGCTCATAGCCACAGGGCGATGGTTAAAGTCCTCTTGGGTAATGTACGGTATTTCCTCCTCTATGGTGTTTTTAGCAAGTATTTTTTCTGCGATTGACCTTTGGGTTTTGGCAAAATTTAAAATTTTTGTTATTTTGTCACGGGACAGAGAGCGGCTTTCCAAAAGCTTTTTTAAATATTCCGGCTCTATGGTGTACAAAGGCGGTGAAGATAATATACTTCGTCTTTTTCCGTCGACGGCGGCGTCCGAAAGCATAAAGGCATTAAGAGAAACCGCTCTTTCTTCGCCGTAAATATCCATAAGGGGCTTTGCACAGCTTAGCATTTGCTTGGCCCTTTTTTTGTAATACATAACCTCTTCCTTATTTTTGGTAAGGTAGTATTTTCCGCTGTTGTGGTAACCTGTTATAGCCTCGCCTGTAAGAGCCGCCGCCCCCGAAACCTTTAATAAATGCATAAACACATTATTCTGCACACCCTTTATATAGTAGGGGGATATTTGACCTGTCATATACATTGGTATATAGCTTTCAAGCCCCAGCATCATCTCGGAAAACGGCCTGTCTACATTGTGAATCATATTCAAATGAAGTCCTTTTTTAAGCATTACAGCCATACCAAACATCCATTTTTTAGGAAAATCCTTGTCCTTTGCCATTTCGTCCATAGGCATATCGCTGTACATTGTTACAGGCTCTACGGATTTTGAAAGGACGGTGGCCTTCAGAAAATCCAGCTCACTCTCCATCATTTCCTTTAGCCCAAAATAGCTTTTAGATGTTGGAAGCTGAAAAGAAACGGTAGGAACCTTAAGCTTATCAAAGTGAATGGTATTAATATACTCGTTTAGGTCGAACTCGTTAAGCTTGGAAAAGAACCCCGAAATTCTTTCGCTGTCGTTGCTTTTTCCCTCAACAAGCCAGCCTCTTATTTTGCCGCTGCAAATACTTTGCTCAGACAGCTCCTGTGCCGTACAGCCCAACAGCTCTGCCAATATTTTTCTGTCGTCCTCACTGTCATACTCTGCTGCCACAAACTCCGCAACACCGGCGGCAAACTTTAGCGGCTCTGACGGCTGACGCTGACCGTTTCTAATGCGGAACACCGACGATGTGTCGTAGCTTATACTTTTGCACAGCCTTGTAACATTAATATTCAGCACAGAAATAAGTATATTTAGATTGTTACGCAGCTGCTGCTTGTTGGTGGCTATAATGTCGGGACAGCCTACAAAGCTTTCCATAACATCGCCTGCGGTAATAGAAGCTATTTCCCGTCTGCCTGCCAGCTCAGCAATACCATCGCACAGCTGCTCCAAAACCTTTGAATTTATTTCCGGCACACGCTCGCCGCAGCGGTAGCGGCTAAGCGACGAAGCGGACAGTCCGGAGCTTTCTGCAAGCTCCTGTGCGGTACAGCCCAGCTCATTTATATAGTTATTTAATACTTCGTTAAAATACATATTCACCCTCCCATATCACGGTAGGCTTTTAAAAAATTTTCGGCATAAATTCAGCCCTGCCAATTCTATCTGAATATACCGTAAAATTCCCCTTTTTAAATAATCATCACTATTGTGTACATTATAAAATTATACACAAAATCGCAGCAAAAGCAACTATTTTGGCGGTACAGCCCTCAACATTTCCTTCCTATGGATAACCCGACGATATGCTTTTGCCATATAAAGCTTAAAATACAATAATTAAATAAAAAATTTTAATAAAGCTGTTGACAAAACAATTAATATGTGGTATATTAATTGAGCGTTAAGCGATTAACTCGCTGGTGTAGCTCAGTTGGTAGAGCAGCTGATTTGTAATCAGCAGGTCGGGGGTTCAAGTCCGTCCACCAGCTCCAAAGGCTACTAAGTTATTTAGTAGCCTTTCAACTTAATAAGGGAGATTTCCCGAGTGGCCAAAGGGGACAGACTGTAAATCTGCTGGCTAAGCCTTCGGTGGTTCGAATCCACCATCTCCCACCAGAAAAAGACGATTGTTTTCACAATCGTCTTTTTCTTTTGCATTTTTAACTGTTAATATAAAGCCTCGCTGCTCAATTAAACATACTATTGCTCCTTGCAAGCTCCTTTTTAGGTTAGGCTTAAAATAATTTCTTTCATCAAACATAAAAACAAGCTCATATACCTTGCTTCTATAAAAAATAAGGGTGCAGACATATGCTTTTTATGCCTGCACCCTTTAAAACAGCTATGTTTTATCCTTAGGTAAAGCTATTCTCTTGAAAAGCTTTTCATATACAATATTCTAATTGAATTTAAAATACACAGCATTGCAACGCCTGTGTCGGCAAATACTGCCAGCCACATATTGGCATATATGCCTGTAATGCCCAACAGCATAACTATAATTTTTATAACAAGGGCAAATACAACATTCTCTCTTGAAATAACTGTTGTTCGCTTTGAAATGCTTATTGCCTTTGGAACAGACTCAACATCGGAATTCATTATTACTACATCTGCTGCTTCTATAGCGGCGTCTGCACCACTGCCCATTGCCGCACCAACATCTGCTCCTGCCAAAACAGGGGCGTCGTTAATGCCGTCGCCTACAAACATTACACTGCCGTGCTCACTGCGTATTTCTTTCAGGACTGTCAGCTTATCCTCAGGCAGCAGCTTTGCGTGCACTTGGTCTATACCTGTTTGCTTTGCTACAGCGTTAGCTGTTTTCTCGTCGTCACCTGTAAGCATTGCGGTGAAAATATGCTGTTGTTTAATTCCGCTGACAGCTGATTTTGCGTCAGGCTTTATGGTATCTGCTATTACAACATAACCGCTGTATTTGCCGTCAACAGTTACAAGCACCTGTGTGCCGTCTGTTTGGCTGTAGCCCGACATATCTATATTAAAGTCGTTCATAAGCTTTTTATTACCGCACAAAACAGTTTTACCGTTAATAACTGCCTTTATGCCCTTACCGCTTATTTCCTCTATTGTGTCAGCCGACAATATTTCAACATTAGAGCTGTTTGCATAGTCAACAATACTCTTAGCTATTGGGTGTGTAGACGCCTGCTCGCAGGAAGCACACAGCTGTAAAAGCTTATTTTCGTCACAGCCGTTTGGCACAAGGTTTTGAACCTCAAAATTACCCTTTGTAACAGTACCTGTTTTATCCATTACAACTGCCTTAACACCGGCAAGGGCCTCCATTGACAAACCGCCCTTAAACAATATGCCACGCTTTGAGCCTGCGCCGATTCCGGAGAAGAACGCAAGAGGTACGCTTAGCACCAAAGCACAAGGGCAGCTCATAACCAAGAAGCTAAGCGCTGTATATACCCACGGGAAAAATTCCTGACCTGTAACAAGCGGAATAACAATAGCTGTAAACAACGCAACAGCAACTACTATTGGCGTATATACACGGGCAAAGCGTGTAATAAAGTTGTCAATCCTCGGTTTACCGGCGGCGGCATTTTCAACAGAATCTAAAATTCTTGTTACCATTGACTCGCCCAAAACCTTGTCAACCCTTATTTTAATAACTGTTGATTCGTTGACACAGCCTGACATAACCTGTGAGCCTGCCTCTACCTTTACAGGCACGCTTTCACCTGTAACTGCCGAGGTATCAATTCTGCTGCTGCCCTCTATAACCGTACCGTCAAGAGGAATTCTGTCGCCGGGCCTTACCAGTACAACATCGCCTACCTGTGCTTGCTCTGCCGGTATAACCGTTACTTCACCGTTTTCCACAAGGCTTACCTGCTCCGGGCGTAAATCAACGGCGTCCATAATTTGGCTTCTGCTTCGTTCAACGGCAATTTTCTCAAACAGCTCGCCTATTCTAAAAAACAGCATTACACCAACCGCCTCGGGGTATTCTGCAATGGCAAATGCACCAATGGTTGCAACGCTCATTAAAAAGTTTTCATCGAAAATCTGACCTTTTAATATGTTCCTACCCGCCTTTAGTACAATCTCTCCGCCAAGTACAATGTAAGAGGCAACAAACAATGCAATTGCCGGAATATTTATGCTTAGGCCTGTTATCAAATGCTCACAGCATATTGCCGCCGCAAGCAGTACAACACCGATAAAAATATTGATAAATTCCTTTTTGTTGGCTGTAAATATACTTTCTTTTTTCAGCTTATCTGCCTTAGCTGCTGTTTGCGTCTGCTGTGGCTTAACCGTTACTCCGTCCTCTATGCTGTCGCAGGTTTGCTGTAGTATAGTCTGCAGCTCCTTTTGCGGCTTATTGCTTGTCACTACCAGTTTTTTGGTTGCAAAGGTAAAGGTTTCGCTTTCTACCTCCGGCAGAGTTTTTATTTTATCTTCTATTTTCGCCGCACAGTGGGCACAGTTTAGATTTTCAAGAGTAAATGCATATGTGACCGTTCTTTTGGTTTCCTGCGGTACTACCGTTACTCCGTCCTCTATGCTGTCGCAGGTTTGCTGTAGTATAGTCTGCAGCTCCTTTTGCGGCTTATTGCTTGTCACTACCAGTTTTTTGGTTGCAAAGGTAAAGGTTTCGCTTTCTACCTCCGGCAGAGTTTTTATTTTATCTTCTATTTTCGCCGCACAGTGGGCGCAGTTTAAATTATTTAACAGGAATGTTTGTTTCTCCATAACAAAGCCTCCTTAAATTCGGAAATATCAACATATGAACATATGCTCATATGTTCTAACATTATATTACTACCCCTTTCTAAATATGTCAATAGGTTTTTTAAAAAATCTTTATTATTTTAGAAAAAGCTTTATCCCCCCTAATTAAGGCATATTTTTATATAATATTTTCAAAATAGCATCAGGTTAGTATTCTCTAACTAAACACTTCTAATACTACTATTAGAATATAATAGTATATATTCGTTAATTTTAAAGAAAATTTTGCACTCTGTACGGCAAGCTTTTTTTCTTATATTTTCACCTAAAATAAAGGGCAGCAGTTACTTTCGCAAAGGGCAGCCTCCTCGTCGAAAAAGGCAAGTCTGTTATAATTAAGCATAGGTTAATCAAGACGCCAAACAAGCTAAACATTCGTTTTAAATAAAAAAACAGGCAGACAGCTCAATGTGAACTGCCTGCCTTTAGTATTTGCTTTGTAATGCATAAGTATAATGCCGGATAATTTTTAGTTATATATTTATCCCACCTTGCTTGACGGACAGCCTAACAGCATTTACCAATGCTCTCAATTTCAGCCAGTGCCGCCTGCACCGCCTTGTCTGAAATTGTACATTCCAATGTATATACAGGTATGGTATTAACTATTTTATTTAGAAAATCAATCAGCCTTGCCGCATTTTCCTTGTCTGTTGGACGCATAGTCTGTGCCAAAAGCCCTTTTAAGGCTTCAAAGGGCGGCACAACAGCTGTGCGGTTTTCTGTACTGCGCTTTAGTATAAAAATTCCGCCTAACGGGGCAGATATATTACTGCCGTATTCCTCTTTGCCGTTCCACGGGTTTCCGTACACGGTAATAACGCCGTCTTTTTCTCTTAGCAAGGGCTTGTCGCCGTTAATAATTTGTACCCTATCCTTCAGCAAACTTTTCCACAATTTTATATGCGTTGTTTTTCCCGTTCCGCTCGGTGCGGTAAACAGGTATGCCTTTTTTTCGTATTTTATAGCGGCACTGTGAATAAACATTCCGTTATAGCTTTGTAAAACAGCGGTACATATTTGTCGAAATACGGCAATAAATTCGGCGGAGATTTCTCCTCCCTCCTGTGCAACAGAAAGCTCGTAATCAATATCCTGTTGACTTACCGTAACTTGAAAATCATATTTATCCGCATCAACCATATACGGTGCCAGCCTGTTTATTGAAAATTTTGTTTCAGGGGTTATTTTTATATTCAAATCTGCAATTCTGTATATAGGCATTTTCAATTCTCTTTCTAAGCTATTGCTTTGTACGGCATAGAATAAACATCATTTTTAAGACCTCTGCCATACCTTTCGACCTAAATATTTCTTATATTTTACAATAAAATATGCGGCTTGTAAACCGTTTAAACAGCTTACAGACCGCATTGAATTTATTTGCCGATTATGCTTTTATGCATATTACTTTTTTACAGCTTCCTTTATCATTCTGAACACCTGAATTATAATTGTAGGAGCAAGCGAACAGCACAAAATAACAAGAAGATTTACCGGAGCAAACACTACTACATCGAACAGGCTTTGAAGTCCCGGTATAAATATTACACAGCTCAACAGAGCCACACCTGCACCAAAGGCGGCAAGTGAAATTGGATTTTTAAAGAAGCCCAGCTTAATAAGCGACTGCTTGCCACGCATATTAAATCCGTGCCACAAACGGGACAGGCATATGGTACAGAATGCCATAGCACAGGAAACCTCAGGATTTTGCTGTGAAAATACATTTGAAATTCCGCCGGCACCGAAAACAAAGGCAAACATTGTAGCCGCCGCTATAAGGAAGCCCTGAACAAGAGTGTCTGTCATAAAGCTTTTGTTAATAAGGGATTCATCGGCGGAACGAGGCTTTTCCTTCAGCAATGCACCGCTTGGAGGCTCCATACCTATTGCTATGGCAGGCAGTGAATCGGTAATAAGGTTAATGAACAACAGCTGAACGGCTGTAAAAGGTATAGCCAAATTCAGGAACGAGCATATTAAAACAACTATAATTCCTGCCATATTGCCCGAAAGCAAATACTGTATAGAGTTTTTAATATTTGCATAAATATTTCTGCCGTTTGCCACTGCCTTAATAATTGTAGCAAAGTTATCATCGGTTAAAATCATTGAGGCGGCGTCCTTGGATACTTCTGTACCCGTTATGCCCATAGCAATGCCTATGTCTGCTTTCTTTAAAGCCGGGGCGTCGTTTACGCCGTCGCCTGTCATAGATACTACATTGCCCAGCTCCTGCCACATAGATACAATTCTGATTTTATGCTCGGGAGAAACTCTGGCATATACAGATATATTCTTAATTTCCCTGCGCAGCTCCTCGTCGCTCATAGCGTCCAGCTGCTGCCCTGTAATAGCCTTGTCGCCGTCCCTTAGTATTCCTATTTTTCTTGCTATAGCAGAGGCAGTGGTTACATGGTCGCCGGTAATCATAACAGGCTTTATGCCTGCACTTATGCAATCTCTTACAGCGGCTGCCGATTCCTCTCTTGGAGGGTCTATCATACATATTAGTCCCAGGAAGGTATAGTTGCATTCGTCACCGGTATTAACCTCGGTGTATCCTATTTCACGGTATGCAAAGGCAAGCACACGCAAGCCGTTATTTGAATATTCGTTGTTTTTGTCTTCAATTTTCTTTACCAGCTCAGGGGTTACAGGCACCAGACCGTATTCTGTGTCTACATTTTTCAGCCTGTTTAAAAGAACATCAACCGCACCCTTAGTTACCATAATCAGCTTACCGTCAATTTCGTGTATGGTGCTCATAAGCTTACGGTCGGAATCAAACGGTATTTCGCCTAAGCGTGGGTACCTACAGACTATATCCTCGCTGTTGGAATAAGCCTTGTTGTAGTAGTGCTTCAAGGCTGTTTCTGTAGGGTCGCCTATATTTTTTTCAGCTGTAACCACACTGTCGTTGCACAGCACGCCGTACTCTGCAAGCAGCTGCTTTTTTGCTTCGTTAAATACAAAGGTATCCTCTACTGTCATTTTGTTTTGAGTAAGAGTTCCTGTTTTGTCGGAGCATATAACAGACACACAGCCCAGTCCCTCTACAGAGCGTAAATTTTTAATAATGGCGTTTTGCTTTGCCATTTTTGAGGTGCCTATAGCCAATGCTATGGTAACAATAGATGACAATGCCTCGGGAATAGCCGCAACAGCCAAAGCAACGGCAAACAGCAGTGCCTCTGTAAAGCTGCCCATATGGTACCATGATATGCCCAAAACTACTGCACAAATGACCATAATAATAATTGAAAGCTTTTTGCTGAAATCGTCCAAGCTACGCTGCAGCGGTGTTTTTCTTTCTTTGGTTTCGTTCATCATTGTGGCTATTTTGCCCAGCTCGCTGTTCATACCGGTAGCTGTAATAACGACCACTGCCCTGCCGTAAGTAACCAACGAGCCTGAAAAAACCATATTTATTCTGTCGCCCAAGGCACAGTCCTTTTCAATTATGTCGGTATTCTTTTCAATACTGTTAGACTCACCTGTTAAAGCACTTTCGTTTACCTGCAGAGAGTACGACTCAATTACTCTTGCGTCGGCAGGTACAACATCTCCGGCCTCCAGCTTAACAATGTCACCCGGAACCAAGTCTACAGACGATATTTGTGTTACCTTACCGTCACGCACCACCTTAGCAGCAGGAGTAGACATAGCCTTTAGGCTGTCGAGTGATTTTTGTGCCTTAAAATGCTGTACAGTACCAAGGATTGCATTTAGTATTAAAACCGCAAAAATTACAATAGCACCCTCTACGCTGTCTGTAATTATACTGATAACAGCGGCTACAATAAGTATTGCAACCATAAGGTCCTTAAACTGCTCTAAAAACACCTGTACAACGCCTTTTTTCTTTTCCTCCATTAGTTGGTTTTTGCCGTATTTTTCGGTATTTTCAGAAACCTGACTGCTTGTTAAGCCGGCTTCACGGTCAGTATGGAGCTTCTTTAAAACCTGCACACTGCTTTTTTTGAATGCATCGTTCATTTCTATACGCCTCCTATATAAATATGTTTAGGGAAAAAGACAAACAAAAAAGACTTTTATTCCGACACAAAAGCCGGAATAAAAGTCTTGCTATTTAAAGTATAAGCGGGTTAAAACATAACCGTGTGTTGACGCCGATACTACAGAATATCTCTGTTAGCTACTCCCCTTTAAACAAATATATGATACCATTTTAAAAAGCTGATGTCAATAAATTTATAAATAAAAATATTAAACAGCCGCACTGCTCTTGTGTTTGTCAGTTAATATTCACAATCTCGTAGTAGCCGTTCTCCGAGGTAATTGCCTTGGTGTCATTTACAATGGCAATAACATTGTTGTAGTCAATTTTATTCTTTTTAAAGTCTACTGTCAGCTCCTTGGGAGCTTCAGCGGTTGGTTCAAACTTTAGGCAGGTATTCTCATTTAAATAATACACATTATTATCCATTCCTGTATTATAAATTAGTTTGCCTTGCTTTTTGTAGGAATATTCCTTTTCTTCACCGTTATTAAGGCCGCAGGTTTTCAGTGATGTTTTTTCGTTTGCAAAGGCAAGACTGTTTGAAAACACCGTATATTTTGCGGCAGTTTCAACAGCAGCCATACTTTTTATTTCAGCCTTGCTATATGTAAAGAACGAAAATTGGTATTTAGTGCTTTTTTTATCGCCGGATATATTTTCGGCAATAGCTGTGCCGTTGTCTGTTGCACTGTAGCCGGCGGCGTTGTTCTCTGTAACAGGTATAACCGCATTGTCGTCGCAATTATACACAGCAAGCTTTTTATTGCTGTCTGTAAAGAAAATACAGTTATTATACTGTACAAAATCATTGCCTACAGCTGCGTTAATCTCTAACTTTTCTTTTGTGGCAGCGTCAATGCAAATAATCATATTACGCTCATCTGTAAAGTAAATTTTATTCTTATAGCAGGCAATAATATTTATTTCGTCACGAACATATATTTTTGTTCTTTTTTTGCCGTCCATAGTACCTCTGTACAGTATTTTAGAGGCGTCCTTATACGCTGATATAAAGTAAATATATTTATCATCTATCGCAAAGTTTTTCTGAACTTCGCCGTTCTCCTTACTGGTGTGGGCAACTATAACCATATCCTTATTATCTATATTGGATTTATAATTAATACCGAATTTATCTGTAATGTAGTATCCACCATAATATTCAATAACACCCTGATGTGTTACCTTGCTGCTTGTAACTCCCGAGGTATTCATTTCAAGTGTTCTTTCACCACAGGATGTAAGCATGGTAACGGCAAGTCCGCAGCAAAGCAGCAGTGAAGCTGCTTTACCGAAAAATTCAGTTATATTTTTCTTCAAAATTCATCACTCCGTTGCTTTTCTATTAATATAAATTTTACATTATAATTGTTGACTTTGCAATATTTATTTGACGAAAATAGCAGTACAAAGCAAAAAAATTATAAATGTAATATATACAGTGCCGCCGGCAACAATATCCTTAGGTAAATAAACTAAATATGGCTTTGCAATAAACGATATGCACCGTTTTGCTTGACGGAACAGCTTATTTATGTTAAACTGTGTAAGGTCATAGGTTGTTGGGATTTACTGCGACAAGGGTATTTGCCAACGATACAACAAATTATGTAATTTATAAAAAGAAAGGTTGACGCTTAAATGGCAAAGATTGATTTAACAAAATACGGTATCACAGGTACTACAGAAATTGTTCACAATCCTTCTTATGATGAGCTTTTTAAAGAAGAAACAAAGCCTGAGCTGGAGGGCTACGAAAAGGGACAGGAAACTGAGCTTGGTGCAGTTAATGTTATGACAGGCATTTACACAGGTCGTTCCCCTAAAGACAAGTTCATTGTTATGGATGAAAATTCTAAGGACACAGTATGGTGGACTTCAGACGAGTACAAGAACGACAACCACCCTGCTTCAGAGGAAGCTTGGGAGGCTGTAAAGGAAATTGCAAAGAAAGAACTTTCAAACAAGAAGCTATATGTTGTTGATGCATTCTGCGGTGCAAACAAGGACACAAGAATGGCTGTTCGTTTCATCGTTGAGGTTGCTTGGCAGGCTCACTTTGTAACAAATATGTTCATTACTCCAACAGCAGAGGAGCTAGAGAACTTTGAGCCTGATTTTGTAGTTTACAACGCTTCAAAGGCAAAGGTTGAAAACTACAAGGAGCTTGGTCTAAACTCTGAAACAGCTGTTCTGTTTAATATTACAAGCCGTGAGCAGGTTATCATCAACACTTGGTACGGCGGTGAGATGAAGAAGGGTATGTTCTCTATGATGAACTACTACCTGCCTCTAAAGGGTATTGCTTCAATGCACTGCTCAGCTAACACAGATATGAACGGCAAAAACACAGCTATCTTCTTTGGTCTGTCCGGTACAGGCAAGACTACACTTTCAACAGATCCTAAGAGACTGCTTATCGGCGACGACGAGCACGGCTGGGACGACAACGGCGTGTTTAACTTTGAGGGCGGCTGCTATGCAAAGGTTATTAACCTTGACAAGGAGTCTGAGCCTGACATTTACAACGCAATCAGAAGAGACGCTCTGCTTGAGAATGTAACAGTTGACAAGAACGGCGTAATTGACTTTGACGACAAGACTGTAACAGAGAACACTCGTGTTTCTTACCCTATCGACCACATCGACAATATTGTTCGTCCTGTTTCTTCAGCTCCTGCTGCAAAGAATGTTATCTTCCTGTCTGCTGACGCATTCGGCGTACTTCCGCCTGTATCAATTCTGACACCTGAGCAGACAAAGTACTACTTCCTATCAGGCTTTACAGCTAAGCTTGCCGGTACAGAGCGTGGCATTACAGAGCCTACTCCTACATTCTCGGCTTGCTTCGGTCAGGCTTTCCTAGAGCTTCACCCAACAAAGTATGCTGAAGAGCTTGTTAAGAAGATGGAGCAGAGCAATGCAAAGGCTTATCTTGTAAACACAGGCTGGAACGGCACAGGCAAGCGTATTTCTATTAAGGATACTCGTGGTATTATTGACGCTATCCTAGACGGTTCAATTACAAAGGCTCCTACAAAGACAATTCCTCACTTCAACTTTGAGGTTCCTACAGAGCTTCCTGGCGTTGACCCTGCAATTCTTGACCCTCGTGACACATATGCTAATGTTGCTGACTGGGAAGAGAAGGCAAAGGATTTGGCTAGCCGCTTTGTTAAGAACTTTGCTAAGTATGAGGGCAACGAGGCCGGTAAGGCTCTTGTTGAGGCAGGCCCTAAGGCTTAAGCTCATATTTAAGATTACAGTATAAGCTTTTCTGTATAAAATACACTCCCACAGACTGCAAAATACGCTGTCTGTGGGAGTTTTTGCGTATTGAATGTAACAATATATAAACTATCCTTAATACAATTACCTTTACCTAAAGCTATTCTGTAGCCTTCGTGGTTTTTTCCTGCTTGTCAGCGTCCTCCTTTAGGTGCATTCTGCCCTCGTGGTCGGTATAATATTCACCCTTTGGCAGCAGCCGGGAAATCGGTACGATTTCGTACCCCTCCCCCTTTATGGCGTCTATAATCTTAGGCAATGCCTCCGGGGTGTTTTTAGCACCGTTGTGCATAAGTATTATACTGCCGTTCTTTAAATTATTTTTAATTCTCTCAACCATTTGTTCAGGCGTAGGGTCCTTCCAGTCAAGACTGTCAATGTCCCACTGCACGCAGTACATATCAATACTGTTGGTTACTGACACTACATTGTTGTTGTAATCGCCGTAGGGCGGCCTAAACAGCGTAGGTGCTTTACCGGTAAGCTTTTTAACCTTTTCGTTACAGTCGGTAAGCTCTTTTTTTATTCCGTCATCTGTCAGCTGCGGCAGGTGAGCATGGGTGTCGGAATGGTTGCCTACATCGTGCCCATGCTTGGCAATATTCTTAACCGATTCAGGGTATTTATCCACCCACATACCTACCAGAAAAAATGTTGACTTAACCTTTTTTTCATCTAATATCTTAAGCAATGTATCCGTCTGTTCGTTCCCCCATGCTGCATCAAAAGAAATGCTTACTCTCTTTTGGCTTTCCTCTACACAATAAATCGGTATTTTTCTTTCTGCTGCAGCCGTTGATACAATTTGCCCGTAGCTGCTGCTGCATATTGCCACTGCAAGCACACAGGCTATAAGCACGCCCAATGCAACAAAAAGCTTTTGCTTTGTAAATACAAAAAATTTCACCTGCTTCACCCTCCTGCATTATAATAATATATATGGCGGCAGGGCTTGTATAATTCTTTAATATTATTTTTTATTTTCTGTTTTTTATTTTTCACATACTGCACCGTACAAAAAGCATTAAGCTCTGCAAAGCAGGTACACAGTACATATTTATGAGAGTAATCAAAAAGCTCTGACAGCAACGCAGCATTCTGCGTTTTTGTCAGAGCTTTATATTTTAGATATAATCCGTTAAGCAAAATCAGCTAAAATTATTTTGCTGTTTTTAGCTTATACAGGCACATTGGACCGGACTGCTTTACAAGCTGATAATCGTCACCCATAAATGTTGCAAGGTTGCTGCTGTTTTGCGAAACGGCACTTTGGCTTACCAGAAGATAATCTGTTTTTTTGCTTTCGCTGTAGTAGTTTGGATATTGATACAGCTTTTTAAATTGATACATATGCGGAATATACATACCGTCTGCGGTAATTTCAACATCGGTAGGTATTTCTGCAATAAGACTGTTATACTGCTCTGCCACCTGTGTATTTTTCTCGGCACAGCTGTTATAATACGCACTTCTTGGGAAGAACAGCGAAAAGCTCATAATAATTGACATTGACAGGCTGAAAAGCAGTATTTTGTTTCTAAGCTCCGGCTTAGCCTGAGAAATAACAAGTATTGTCATAAACACAATCAGGCCTGCCACACCGTAGGTATACTGGAACTTAACATCGTACTGGTACTGCCAGTTGGACATTAAATCAACTACAAGCATTGGTATAAGTAGCAAAAGCAATGACTTTTTCTCGCTGAAGAACGGTGCAAAAGCCACCGGCAACAGCATCCAAACCATAAACATAATTTTATCGGAGGTAAATATTTGAGAAACAAAGTATCCAAAGTCTGACACAATGGTTTTTACAACTGCGCTAAAGCCGTCTTCACCCTCCAGCATATAGTTGCTTAAACGGGTGGTCATTACGCCGTCGCCAAGGTTTCCTACAATAACGGTTGCTATGGCAAAGTATATAACAGCACCTATAAGTATTCCGCCGCCCAGAATATATTCCTTTCTGTATGCCAGTATATACAGTGCTATTGCCATAACATATATTGCGGCGTCCTCTTTAACCGTAAGCACAAGGGCACAAAGCACAAGAGTACCTATCCACTTTTTGCTTACAATAAAGTACAGTGCCCACATAATAAGAACAGTAAGGAATTTATTTTCGTGGAAGTCATACAAACAGCCGTTGGCAAGCGTCGGGAAGAAAATATAGATAAGGCTGCACGCCACTGTAACGCTTTTGGTCAGCTTTAGCTGCTTGCATATAAGCACAACAGGTATAATGCCCAATGACACAAATGCCGCCTGAATTACAAGCAAGGTTTCCGGACGAGGACATATAGCATAGAAAGGAAGCAGAACATAATAAAACGGACTAAAATGCACGCCAAAATGTGACATAAGCACATTTCTTTCAACGGTTGTGTCCGCCAAGCCTGTTGTTCTCATATTTTCAAACATCTGTGTGAAAATACCAAAATCAAAATTACTTGCCATATATGCGTTGTAGCGGGCTATAGACGCAACAGAAACAAGTATAGTAAACAGCAGCAGCAGTACGCCTGCTGTAATCCACTCTGAATTTTTAGGCAGCTTTATGTCATTAATATTTAGCTTATCGCCCTTGCCTATCCAGACAATTATAAAGAACATTATAAAGCCAATGCCAATATTCATAAATATGTTCTTTGCGCTTTCTTCACCCAAATACGAACCCTTATACGCCAAAGCAGAGCCAAACAACACTGCACTCACAAGCAAAGCACCGGGGATAATTTCTTTACACTTAGTGAGAAACGCCGTAGCCACACAGACTGCAAAAATTATAACTGTAGTTATAATAACCAAGGGTAAATTAACCGATGCAACAAAGTTAATGTCGGTATATGTAGCGTTTGTTGTCAGCAAGGTTATAAAGCTGCTAAAGCAAAAGCCGGTACACAGTGCGGCAAAAATATAATCCAACGGTACAAGCTTTAAAAAGTTTCCGCCGGGCATCAAGCCCCCGGAAGCACCTTTTTTCTTACTCATAAAATCACTCCTATATATTAAAATTCAATCCAAGCTGTTACAGTTAAAATACTTATAAAAAGCAACAGAATGAATATATTATCTGTTAAAGTATACCATAAGCAGCCCTGCACCGTCAAGCAACAACCGCCGGATTGAAAAGCAGCTCTGTAAAATAGCTATGGCACATTTTAAGCTGAAACAAATGCCGATTTCAGAATATTTAGCATAATTAACTTGATTTACCCGGTGATAAAAAATAAAGCCTCCCGTAAAACAGGAGGCAAATGATAATTTATCTTGTGTGTGTTTTAATTAGCACCTAATTTGGTCGTTTTGCTATAAAAAGTTGCATTTTCTCACCAAAAATTCTCTAATGCTTAATTATATATATACTTAGGTTAGTTTTTATTATGTCCGCACTCTTCCGAGCGTGACATTAAAACTTTTTTCCAATGTCTTTCTCTATCGTCTATTTTACACTCATCCCAATTGGTAATGACTTCAAGCAGTGAAAACTTATAATTGCGTTTTGCGTATTCAAAGCCTTCCTTTTCTACAAGTTTTTTTAAATCCACATCACCACCGTGACCGTTGTGAATATAGTCTCCCCACCTTTGCCAAATGCCATGTTCTCCGTCAGCTTTTCCAACATACTTTTTCGTCGTCTCCGTATCTGTTATCAGGTAAATTCCCTTGACAGAGAGGGCATTTTTCCATGCTGGAGCGTCTTTTTTTATTATTGCTTCAAGTGTTAAAAACGGAATATCGATATTCCTGTATCCCGGAAATGCAACTGTGGAAAACGGCTCTTCTAGCACCGCTTTAACTTCCATATTATCAAAATGATTTTCAAGCTTACTCCTTGTAACACGGTCTTTATAGGCATATTTAATCTTCAAGCGTCCAATAAATTGGCTATAATCTTCAACTAGCTCAATTTCATAAGGATAAGGCACTTTGCTCATATCTCTTGAAACTATTCTCCAAATACCGCCAAATAGCCATGTGTCTCTTTCGGGATAAAAACTAATAAGCGAAAAAATGTATGGTCTGTTAAACTCATCTTTGCTTTTTGAGTATCTGTTCCACCCTTTCCAATTCTCAAAATCAGCCATATATTCGTCAAGAGGCTCTATACCCAAATCGTTTTTTCTGGCAAAATGAACTTTGTAATCGGCTGGAACCAAATCATGGAAAACGGACTTCAACTGAATTTTTTGCATAAAATCAACCCCCTAGTTTTGGCATAATGTCGTTTTTGTATTGTAAAAAACAACACAGAGTTTATATCATCTACCGTCGCAAATCTCAACTTATTGTTCCGGTTCATCAACATTATATCAAGATTTTGCAACAATTTCTACCCTAATATATAAAAAAGCACAATAATCTTAGATACTCTCGTATTAAAAACTACTGTGCCTTCTGGTGCGAATGTTCATATAGGATTTGGTGAAATACATTTTCGCCGATAGTCGAACATCATATTCAAACAATAATCCGCACATTCGCAATTTTTCTTTGTTTTTCGTATAATGAATTTACTAAAAATCAAGGAGGTTTTAATATGAAAACAATTTTTGAAAATAACGGTGGTACTTATACGCAGGTCGGCGCTTATTTATTGCCTAATCTTTCGTTACCGGCAGAAGAAAAAGAAACAAATATCGGCGTTTGGGCAATGAGGCACAAACGATATTTGAAGCAAAATCATAAAGTGCATTACTACAATTTGCTGACAAGCGGTAAGCTCGATTCATATCTTGCCGACATCGAAGAACAGGCTCAAAATCTTTTTTCTCGGTTGATAAAAGACCTTGCCGAAAAAGAAAATGTTACGGAAAAATTGAAATCGGATAGCCCAATATTGTGGGTGCAAAAGATGAACAACATTCGTAATCGAGCAACAGAAATTGTTAATGAACAAGTAATATACAACTAAAACCAAGGCACAACTTACGGAGAAAAATCCAGTAGGCTGTGCCTTAATTTCGTTTGTTCGATTAAATGTATAATCTTAGCAAGCAGACCATTTGGATATCCAAACGGTAGCTTGCCCGCTTTTGCACAATCTCAGCGAGCAGACCAATTGTGGACAGGTTGTCCAAATCGATTGCTTTCGCTTCGTTGTATTGCAACAGCGAGCAGTGTGTTTGGATAACCGCACTACCAAACACCTCGTTATGGACACCCTAAGACCTTTACAGTATAAGGTTACCTTGTGGTTACAACGTCACTTATTTTTAAATGACTTTCAGACAATATGCTTTCCAAATTCTTTTTGAAACATACAGCATTATAGTTACTTGAATTCACAATAATTAATTTTGTTTTTCCTCTTGTGACAGCAACATAATGGTTGTAAACGCTTGCCATATCGGATAATTTATAATCTTCTGCAAATACAATTACCTGTTCAAACTCTAATCCTTTTGAGGAATGAAATGTAATTGAAATATGTTGATACTTATCCGGCTCAAATGCTACTCTATAACTGATATCAGAAATAGTTTTATACAATTTCTGAATGTGATCTGTACGTGTATCATACCCAATATATTCAGCCAGCTTAATAACGCATCCTTCAAATGACCGCTTATCACATTTTGTGTTTTCAATATTTTTAAGTAGTTTTTTTATTGTAGAAACATTTTTGCGACTTTCATTTCCTTCAACCGGTATTTCTGAAATCAAATCATATACAGAATAAGTTTCAATTAAAAGGAATTTAGCAATTGCAGAATAGAGCCACGCTGTTTCGGTAGTTATATCTGCGATTGGTGTTTGAGGAATGTATATAAATTCCACACCGTCTGCACTTAATTGACTGGCTCCCAATTTTGCATTTTCATTGCTAAACCTCAAGAGGGCTGTTTTAAAGTCTGGCTTTATGTAAGACAGTACCTCTGATGCCCAATTTTCTTCATTAGGAGTTAGCCAAATAATATTATTCAGATCGGATATCGGTTTATATAAGTGTCGAGTCTCTTTGCATAACAAATTCGAATAATTTTGTATTTGTTGGCAAGAACGAAAATTATCCCCCATAAATATTTTTTTGAAATTGGGTTTTCCAACAATTGACTTAAAAGCTTCCGGATAAGCTCCTCGCCAAATGTAAATAGATTGCTTTTCATCTCCGACAATGAAAGTTTCAATTTTTAATTCATCACATAGATACATAAAAAACTTATGCATTGATTTGTCGCAATCTTGATATTCGTCGATGTAAATTTTTATATATTTTGCTTGAAGATATAATCTGCAGGCTAATGATTTTTCTACAATTACTTGTGCCAAATCAAATATGAAATTTTCTTTATTGTTTTTATAAGAAGATAAAATGCCTTCATTCTTTATTTTTTCAATACCGTCTTGGAAAGAATCAACTTTAGCCGAGTAGTCTGTACTCATATCTAAATCGAAATCGGCACCAAATACATCTTTCATAAACGGTTTGATAACTTCATCAATAGCAAAACTATTATTTGTGCCGATAAAATGTCGTGTTACATCAACTGACAACCTATCCTTTATTTCTTGTGCGGCCTTTATTGTAAAAGTGATTGCTGCAATAACTTGATGATTATGAATTTTTTTAATTTCTTTGGCAATTTTGTTTACCATTGTATGTGTTTTTCCAGTTCCCGCACTTGCTTGGACTATCAAATTACCGGGTGTATTTACTATTTCTTCTTGAATAGGAGATAATTTCATTCAGAAACCTCCTTTAAGCAAGCAAAATTATAATGGTTATAAATTGCAACACAATCTTCATCGGTTAATTTTCCAACTAACTCTACCATATTGTAATGCTTTAATTTTTGTAAATATTCAACTGGTTCATCGACACATAGAAGTGTTGATAATCTATCGTGAATAGCCTCATCCAAATCGTTTTCCAGGTCTACTTTCGACAAAAAGATGTGGCAATTATTTCTAATATCATCTAAGATTTTTATATTTGTATTATATAACTTTCTTTTTGCAGTAACATTGTTTTCGTTAATCTGTTCTGTGGGTAAAATATTTTTGCCCACAATATTATTGCATCTTGAAAATCCTAAGACGCTAAATGTGTTTTTATTTTTAACTGACCTTAAATCATTATCAGTTTTTATTGCGTTAAAAATTTCAAGTCTACCCAATATTGAAATATATTTTTCAAATCCAACACCGTCTACCGGTAAAATATATATGCCGTCCGACTCATAAAATGGGTGAATTACAGAAAGCACTTTGTTGAATAGGATATATTCAGAAGGTCCCTCTACCAATAACACTTTATTCGCAAAAATTGCTTCTGACAAACAGCGATTTAACATTTTTCTGTTCTTTTCAAAATCATCCGGTACTTTATAAAATACGCTTTTACTGTTCGTTTTCTTTTGATTATATATTCGCACTAAATTAACATTGTCCATTTCATAAAGAACAAACGGAGAATGTGTTGTAACGAACAGATAAGTGTACTTTTGATCATTAAAAAGTATTTGTGATAATGCTATTTGCATTGATTTATGAAGATGATTTTCCGGTTCTTCAATCAAGAAAATATTGATTTTACTTTCTGAAGTATCATCTGACAAAATGTCATATATTGAATAAGCTAATAATTTTTTTCGTCCTTCACCAGCTGTTGGATACAAATTATCATCATCGTCCTGTTTTATATACGGAATAACATTAGAGTATAAGCCTTTTATTGCTATCTCGGATTTGATTGATACCGATATTCCTTCATCGTGGAATTTTTTATATTCAGGAGTAAGTCTACCTTCAAATTCTTTGATACCGGATAATTCTGAAATGTGCTCATTTAGTTCATTGACAGTATTTTGGATTTTTTCAAGCGTGTCACGGTCTTCTTCTTTTTCATTCCTAATAATTTGACTTACGTTCTTTTTAAAAAGAGTATTCAAATCTACATAGGAATCAATATAAATGGTATTAAACACATAATCTATCTCATAAAGATATCCTCTTTGCTTCATTTCGTAAAGATGGTCCATTTCACCACCCCACGACAATATCGGAAGCGCAATCATTTCAGTTTTATTATATTCGGCAAAGAGCTTAATATAAACTTTATTATGTTTACTCAACAAAGCACCTTTTAATTGCGCTCTGAGTTTTTGACAATCGCTATTGTGAATATCGCTAATATCTATCGTGATAATAATTTCTATAGGTTTGTCATACTGTTTATTATGAAAGTCAGATTCAGTAAGATTTTGTTTACGAATATCTTTGTCAAAAACATATCTAAGAGCATACAAAAAATTGGTTTTTCCGACATCATTTAATCCAAAAAATATATTTTTGTTTGATAAATCAATATTAACATTTTCAAAATTTCTAAAGTTCTTTATTGTGATTTTTTCGAATTTCATTTGTATATACCTACTTCTCTCATTTGTTTTGCAATATTTTTTTACAACCGGCACAACCACTGTGTTCCCACATTGTTTATACATACTTTTTATCGGAATATCGGGAAAATCAAACGATTTAGGAAATCCCTGCAAGGCAAGACATTCTTGCGGTGTAATCGTTCTGATTCCAAAGTTGTCTTTTATAATCGGGACACGGTTGTACCATGTTCCCATATTTGCTTTAAGCGTAAAAGATATTTCGTCTTTACTCTTTTGAATACCGTAATCCGAAAACCTGTATATTTGATTTTCGTCTGTTATAGCGTTTTTCATCTTTTGATACTGTACGGAATTCTCATTAAGATAAAAATTTTTGTCTGCTTTCACACTTCGGTCGATAATATCAAATATATGCTTTTTAAGCGGTTGCTCTTTCGGAAATTGGAATTTGTTACACATATCAAAATCTTTAAAAGCAACGATATATGTTCTCGTTCTGTGTTGCGGTATTCCGTAATTGCATGCATCCGCAATGAGATATCGTATATAATAATCCCTATCGGAAAGCTCATTATGTATGCGGTTAAAGGTTTTGCCATTGTCGTGTTCCGTAAGATTAGCGACATTTTCAAGAAAAATAATTTTGGGCTTTTTAGCATCTACTATTCTCATTATTTCAAAGAAAAGATTACCTCTTTCGTCGGCGAAACCTTTTCTGTTACCGCATACCGAAAACGATTGACAAGGAAAGCCTGCGGTAAGAATATAAAAATCCGGTATATCGTCTGCATTGATTTTTCTTATATCTCCTTCGGTCAATACCGTATTTTGAAAATTGTATCTGTATGTTTTACAGGCATCGCTGTCCAATTCATTTGCCCATACAATTTCAAATCCCGCTTGTTGAAAAGCCAAGTCAATGCCGCCGATGCCGGCAAATAAACTGCATACCTTATATTTATCTTTCATTATTTTATAAATCTAACTTGTAAATTCAGTTTAATATAAAATTTTCCGTTTTCTTTATATATCGAGCCGAATTCGTGACGGGATGTACTTGCGGTTTCAAACTTGGTATTGTTTATCAAATAAGTTTCAAATTCATTTCTATTAAACAAATGATAGCATAATACTTCTCCATCTTCTCTGACTATTATGTATCCGCCCGTAGCGTCGGCAGTACCGTCCCAAACTTTTGACGGAAGCATGCCGAGTGCGCACTCTGCGAGAAATTTTTTGAACTTGTATTCATAAAACGGGTGACCTTTTGATAAATTATATCCGATTGGGTTATTTACATTTAATGATTCAAGTGAATTTGTTACTGTATTAACTCCGGATGAATAGTACTCTTTAAGCATATACGCACAGATTTTAGGGAGGTCACCGTCAATCAAC
Source organism: Clostridium sp. CAG:964 (assembly GCA_000435335.1). GTDB lineage: Bacteria > Bacillota > Clostridia > Oscillospirales > Acutalibacteraceae > CAG-964. Next base: position 25,302 of record FR891346.1, on the reverse strand, counting down.
TGCAAATTGCTCTCAAAAATATCGTTATCCATTGAACAATACTCTATGTCGCAATCGTAACCGGAGAGAAAATCAAATCTGTCTTTGAATTTCTTGGAACAAGTATTAAAGCCGTTCATCACATCATCGTTTATATTACCTATAACTTCAAACACAAAATTTGTTGTTTTGCCTGCATTGACAAGTGTGGACGGACTGCCGAGTCTTGACTTTATGCTAAATCCCTGAACGGTTTCGTAACCTGTATTTATATCGTGAATTTTAATCCGAATATCGGCTTTATCGGTTGATTTCGCTTTAAGTACACCTATATTCAATTGCTCTAAAAATTCTTCGGTATCCTGCGATTCAAAAGATGATTTATTTGCATTGATTATTTCATTGTAAAGATTATCGGCAGCAGTCTTGAATTCGTCACGTGGTAAAGTAAGCAGTACATCTTCTGTATCTGTTTTAATAACCGACACAGTATCATCGGCTTTGTTAATTCTGAATTCAAGTGTACCGATAGGCTCGGTACGGATGATACTGATTATGTTGTAAAACATATCATCTTTTTTATTCAATTCGGCATCAGCAGCATACAATTTCTTTATTTCAAGCAAACGAAGAAACGCATATATTTCGCTCCATTCGCCTTTGTTTCCTGAAAGTTTAGGCATTGTCGAGTACCTCCTTAATTTGTTTTGCGATAGCTTCAATAACATTTACGGTTACGCTGTTTCCGAATTGTTTATAAAGATGGACATCGGCAAGAGGCAGATTGAAAGTATCGGGAAATCCCTGCAAACGAGCCCATTCTCTCGGAGTCATTTTTCTGATGCCCTCCTTGTTGACTTCGCCTTTAATGTGTGTTGTCGGTGTTAAATCTTTTTGTCGTTTATCAATCAGCAAATTGCGTTCTCTGCCCATTCCGCCGCATACAATAGCACCGGCAATACCGTCCCATTCACGAATTTCGTATCCGAAGCCGTTGCCTTTAGCCTCGTGACGGGCTTTGTGCCTTCTGAGGGTTTCAACATAAACATCACTTAAATAATATTTAGCCGGTACAGGCTTTTTTTCTATAATATCTTTCAGCCTTTTTGTATCATCCGTCGCCTTTGGAAATTCAAATTTTTCGGGTGCAATATCATTTCTGAAAGCCACAATATATATTCTTTCTCTGTTCTGGGGAACTCCAAAATCTTTACTGTTAAGTACATCGCTGAAAACTTTATAACCCAAATCTTCAAAAGTTTTTTTAATTATTTCAAATGTTCTTCCTCTGTCGTGAATCTTTAATCCCTTGACATTCTCACAAAAAATAACCTTTGGTTTGTCTGCTTCGCAAATTCTCGCAACATCAAGAAACAAAGTGCCTCGGCAAAGACCTTTATAATTATCATCAAACCCTTGTCTTTTTCCCGCAAGACTGAATGCTTGGCAAGGAAACCCCGCAAGACATATATCAAATTGCGGAATATCGGTTTCGTTTATCTTGGTTATATCTCCCGCAATTTCAAAATCATCTTTGAAATTTGCCTTGTATGTTTTCTGTGCATATTCATCCCACTCACTTACAAAAACCGTGTTAATTTCATCCCCGAAGGCTCGTTCAAATCCAAGACGAATGCCACCGATTCCCGCAAACAAATCAATAGATTTATATTTAGTCATTTTTACTTTTTACCGTCCTCTCAATTTCATCGGCACACGCCTGTAAATTCTTTTTTATATCATTGCCCCAAAATCTAAGTACTGTCCAACCCGAATTTTCAAGTGTTTCGTTTACCAAATTATCTCGAGCAATGTTTTTTTCAATTTTAGGAATCCAAAACTCTTGATGTGATTTGAATTCCTTTTTCTTATTATCCCAATCATAACCGTGCCAAAATTCACTGTCGCAAAACACGGCAACCTTTTTGCCGATAAAAACAATATCGGGTTTTCCAAATACTTTTTTACTGTTCTTTTGATAACGCAAACCTCTTGACCAAAGTTCTTTTCTGAGCATAACTTCTATCTTTGTGTCTTTGGATTTAACCTGTTGCATATTGTATGATATTTGTTCTTTTGTTTTATGCATTTTCGGTTTCTCCGTCATCCTTATAAAATTCGCATACATCGCCTATATCACAATCAAGGGTTTCGCATATTTTAAGCAGGACTTCCATACTGACAAATTCTCCCTTACTTAACTTTGCAACAGAATTGCTGCTTATGTGAGCTTGTTCTCTTAATTGATATTTTTTCATTTTTTTATCAATCAATATTTTCCATAATTTGTCATAGCTGACTTTCATAATTGACCTCCTTGCCTGTTTGAGTCAATTATAACATTCTGAGCAGAAATATTCAACACAATAAGTTTGCGAACGCCAATTTTTTGTATTTACAGCCCTAAATATTTATTCAAAATTATAGTTTTATTCAATTTCCGATATACGAAACAACCCGAAGGTATTTTTCTATAATAATAAACTGTTTTCAACAGGTCTTAGGGTGTCCCTAAAGAGCAAAATTACCGTTTGGATATACAAACGGTCTGCTCGCTAAGATTGAACATTCGATATTGGATTCTCATCACCAATAATCTTTACAAATAAAAATCAAGGCACAGCTTACGGAGAAAAATCCGTTGGCTGTGTCTTTTTCTTTTTGCCTATTAAAATTGAATACCAAATTCAAACTAACTTTTCCCCTTCGATTTGATAAATCGGAGGGATTTTTTTATTTTCGGAAACTTTTTCTCTTCGGAGGTGGTACAAAAAGGCTCTCCCAGTTCAAACAAATAGAGGGGTAAAAATAATTTTTAAAAAAATTTCCGTCAAATCGGCAATTTTGGGTGTGCATTTCGGCACCCTTTGTCCAAATGAGTAGAGAGGCAAATGTTAAATGTTTATAAATTTTTCAAAAACACCCCCAAAAAAAGCGTTCCCGGTTCAAACAAGTGAAGGGGTAATAAAAAAATATTGGTCAGAGGGTTAATTTTTGACTGTTTTCGTTGCCTACCAAGTGAGAGGAAAATTTATTTGCAAATAGGGGGGGTGCAAAATGCCTCTCCCTGTTCAAACAAGTGAAGGGAGTTTTTACAATGCCAAGATTATCAAAGAAAGCAAAACAAGAATGGAATTTTTTCATAAATCCCGAAACATCCAGAAGAACATACAACAGCCTTTGTCTCAAATGCAAAAACAAATGCAAGCAGAGCCACAAGGCAATCGTTGTTTTCTGCCCGAAGTACAAATCCAAAAGAGGTGCAAAAAGCGTTAAAAATCGCCGTGAATATGATGGCAGCGGTTAATTTAGTATAGCGATACTTGTTTTCGATAAAAAGACGATACAAAAGAAAAAATTACCGATTTCGGCACCAAATCAATACAGAAACAGAGGTGTAAAGCAAAGACAAATCGGTGATTAAAAACAAAACGGAGAGTAGCCGTATAAATATATAAATAAATATATAGCTTTTACTTTCCGATAAAGAGAATTTATTAAGAAGGGATATATTATGATTCAAAACAAAGTTTACACAAGAGAAGAAATGAGAGAAGAACATATCATTACCTCCGACTACAAATTTATTGACGAAGAGGGTGAATACTTCGCAAAGTTAATAATGCGAGCAGAGGCAAGCCGAAACATGATGCGACTTTTTCTTCGGCTAAGTGACGGAAGAAAAATAATCACACCTGTATTTTGGTGGCAGAGTTACCTTGGCTTTTATGAGATAGATAACGGAACAAATTTAAGATTGATTTATGAGAAAAACCATAAGGGTATTTCCCTCAAAAAAGTTGAAATATTAAAGGAGGCGGAAAAATGATAAAAAACATAAGTATAGATTTGCTTGTTCCCTTTGAAAATCATCCGTTTAAGGAAAGAAGCGGGATTGAGCAACAAGAATTAACAGAAAGCATAAAAGAAAACGGATTGCTTGAACCGATAATCGTTCGTTCTTTTCCGGCCGGTAAATATGAAATTATCAGCGGACACAGACGAGTTGAGGCGTGCAAGGAACTCGGAATAACAAGCGTACCCACAATAATCGAAGAACTCACAAAAGACGAGGCAATTGTGCAAATGGTGGATTCAAACATACACCGTGAACATATTTTACCGAGCGAAAAAGCTTTTGCATACAAAATGAAATCGGAAGCTCTAAAGCATCAAGGCAAGACTTCGTGCCAACTTGGCACAAAATCAAGAACAGATGAAAAAATTGCAGAAACCGCCGATGACAGTGCAAGGCAAATACAGCGATATATCCGCCTGACATACTTAATACCCGAATTGCTTAAACTCGTTGACGAGGAAAGGATAGCCTTTACTCCTGGGGTTGAGCTTTCATATCTGTCGGAATATGAACAGCAAATGCTGCTTGAACAAATAGAATTTACCGACGCTACGCCGTCATTATCGCAGGCACAGCGATTAAGAAAGTTCAGTAAAGACGGCAACTTTTTCGTCGATACGGTTTTCGCCGTTCTCAATGAAGAAAAGCCAAATCAAAAAGAGCAAGTGCGAATATCCGCAGATAAGTTGCGTGATATTCTCCCAAGGGGTATGGATAAGCAAAAGACCGAAGATTTCATAATTAAAGCTTGCGAGCATTACAGAAAATATTTAATCCGACAGCGTGAGAGGGAGAGATGATATGAAAAAGCAAATAACAAATTTCAGCTTGGGTACAGGCGAATATATGATAAATGGAGTAAGATATATCGTTTGCGGTAAATTTGAGGATTTTAACATTAAAAAATATAGCGACAGCAATCATTTGAATAACAGATTGAAAAAATATCTCACGGGCGATTTCGCAGAATTGTCTGTTGACGGCATCAATGATAAAATGACAGATGAATATGATTGTTCGACTGTCGGAAAGGAGGATTAAATGCAGTCGAAAAACAAAAATCAAATAGGGATAACGGCTCTTTATTGTCGTTTGTCCCGTGATGACGGAACGGAAAGCGAGAGTAACTCCATAGGCAATCAAAAGAAGCTGCTATCACAAAAAGCAAAAGAAATGGGTTTAACGGATACAAAATATTATGTGGATGACGGATATACCGGAACAAATTTCAACCGTCCCGGATTTCAACAGCTTATCGACGATATTGAAATCGGACTTGTTTCTGCTGTAATGGTTAAAGATTTATCCCGCCTGGGTCGTGATTATGTTTCGGTAGGTAATTATACCGACAGCTATTTCCCCGAACATAATATTCGTTTTATCGCCGTGAACGATGCCATTGACAGCGATGAGGGAGAAAGCGAAATTGCACCGTTCAAGAATATCTTAAACGAAATGTATGCAAGAGACATTTCAAAAAAGATTCGTTCATCCCACAGGCTCAGAGGCAGTATGGGAGAGCCGTTATCGCAACCGCCATACGGATATATGAAGTCACCGGAAAACAAAAAGAAATGGATAATTGACCCGGAAGCCGCAACCGTTGTGAAAAGCATATTCAAAATGTGCCTCGACGGTAAAGGCAATGAAACCATTGCAAGAGAATTGCAGGAAAACGAAGTGCTTATACCTATGGCTTATTGGCGGTCCAAAGGACTGAACAGAGGCGGAAAGAAAACACAAACCAATCCGTACAAATGGTGTAAGACAACTGTTCAAAAAATTCTTTCTCAACAAGAGTATTGCGGAGATATTATCAATTTCAAAACATATTCCAAGTCATTTAAAAACAAAACAAGATATGAAAACTCCAAAGAAAATTGGGCTGTATTCAAGAATGTAAATGAGCCGATAATCGACCGAGAAACATTTGAAACCGTACAGAAGTTTATTTCAAAAACAAAGCGTCGGGCTCCGAAAAAAGAAAACGGCGAACGGAGTATATTTAACGGATTGATATATTGCGGAGACTGCCACAGTAAAATGAGATACCACACAAGCACCTCGAATAAAGAAATTCACTATTTCACTTGTTCCGACAACAAAGTTGATTATCGAGGAAAGTGTCCGGGAAGACATTATGTCAGAGCAGACGCCCTTGAAGAGGTTGTAAAACTCGAATTAAGGCGACTTGTTGAAATGTTGGAAATTGACGAGTCATATTTTGCACAACTGCTTTTGCGGAAAAATGACGAAGAAAGAGAAAAAGACAAAAAGTTTTTGGAGTCGGAACTGCAAAAAGCGATTGCTCGCAGCAACACGGTATCGCAACTTTATGAAAAATTATATGAGGATAATGTAATCGGAAAAGTCAGCGATGAGTGGTTTGTTGAGTTATCTCATAAATACGAAAAAGAGCGTATGGACTTAAAAGCCAAAATTGCGGATACTCGACACCAAATCGAAGAGTTGAAAAACACCAATTCGGAATATGGAAAATTCATATCGGCAATTCGCAGGTTTATGCAAATGGATAATCTGACATCACCGCTGCTTCGAGAACTGATTGACCATATCGATATTTTTGAAACAGAGGGTACAGGCAAAAGTCGAACGCAACGAATCGTTATATATTACCGTTTTATCGGATATATCGAATTGCCGAACGCCACAAAACAAACCCACATTGCAGACACACGCAAAGGTGTTGCCGTAGAGTATATAACCGAGCAATTCACGGCATAAACAAAAAAACGAGGGACAACCCCTCGCCGTACATCAAATTATACAGAAAAACAAAAATCGAGTGTTCATAGGTCAAATACCTTATGAACACTCGATATGGTCGAGGTGACAGGACTTGAACCTGCGGCATCTGCGTCCCGAACGCAGCACTCTACCAAACTGAGTTACACCTCGAAATTAATTATATATACAACGGCACAGCCTTGCAGCCTTTGCCGTCGATTTTGTTGCTTTATAATTATAATACCTTTTGATAAGAAATGCAAGCATTAAATCGGATTTTTTAGCGGCGTTTTTTAACATTTCCTTGAGTATATTGCGTATATGAGTATGAACACAGCAAATATTTATAAGGTGTGACCACAAGCTGTTAAATTATGACATTTGGGTATTTGTCCGGTGTGATTGTAAACGGTACTGTTTCGGTGTATAATAGTTTAAAAACTAAGGCATTTAGAGGTTATTTATGGTAAATGAGAATTTTGAAATAACTGTAGAGCAGTTAAAAAATATGTCTGAGAACGAATATATGGTAATTGACATAAGAGATGAAATTTCCTTTGACTATGGCAATATTCCCGGCTCGGTTAATATTCCGTACAACAAAATAAAAGAGGGCGACTGCCGGTTGCCAACAGATAAAAGGCTGGTTATTTGCTGCAAAAGCGGTTTAATAAGCGACGAAGCTGCACAGTGCCTTAGGGATAGGGGCTACAATGCCGTTAATTTGGCAGGAGGCTACTACAGCTGGCTAAGGGAAAGGTTTATTGACGACAGCTACGCCGCCGATGTGGAAAAAAGCATACGAAAAAAGTTCAGCAAAACTATATGGAGCCGCTTTACAGCCGCCATTGTGGAGTATCAGCTGGTACAGCCGAATGACAAAATAGCCGTGTGTATTTCCGGCGGAAAGGACTCTATGCTTATGGCAAAGCTGTTTCAGGAATTGAAGCGGCACAATAAATTTCCCTTTGAGGTTGTTTATTTAGTTATGGACCCGGGCTACAGTCCCGAAAACAGAAGAGTTATTGAAAACAACGCCAAAAAGCTTTCTATACCGATTACGATTTTTGAAAGCAATATATTTGAATCTGTGTACAATGTAAAGAAATACCCTTGCTACCTGTGTGCCAGAATGCGCAGAGGTTACCTTTACAAAAAAGCCAAAGAGCTTGGCTGTAATAAAATTGCACTGGGACATCATTATGACGATGTAATTGAAACAATTCTTATGGGTATGCTGTACGGCGGTCAGGTACAAACAATGATGCCAAAGCTCCACAGCACCAACTATGAGGGTATGGAGCTTATACGCCCGTTGTACCTTGTAAGAGAGGACGACATAAAGCGTTGGAGGGATTACAACAAGCTAAGCTTTATTCAATGTGCCTGTTGGTTTACCGACACCTGCTCGGTAGACGGCTCCGGCAATACAGGCAAGCGTCAGGAAATAAAGCAGCTTATTAAAAGGCTGAAAAAAATAAACCCTCAAATAGAAAGCAACATTTTCCGCAGTGTGGAAAATGTAAATTTAGACACAATTATTTCCTATAAAAAAGGCAGTAAAAAGCACCATTTTCTTGATGATTACGATATTCAAGCTAATGAGGAATTAAAACCATAAATAATATAACAAAAAAAGAATTTCCGAAAATGCAGATAAAGCTCTTGTCTTTTCGGGAATTCTTTTTTTAACGGTCTGTAAGCAGGAATTCATAAGCATAGCTTGCTTACGGATATTATTACCGTATTTCAGCACACCTTAACAAAACGACCGACTTTTGTCTTTTTTCCCTTGCTGAATTGTAGACTTTAACAAACTATATGCTTAAATATAAATTATCCTTGACATTTATATCCTGTAGATATACAATAGCTAACAACAAGACATAGTAAAAAGATAGGTATTATAGGTAATTAAAAATACATAATACACTTTCACAAAAAGGGTGGTACTTATGAACAGCACATACAAGAGCATAAGCTGCTACGCTGTACGGTACAGCATAGTTAAAAACAGAGTATATACCTCCTGCGGCGGCAAGGCCTTTTGTTGATTTCTACATTCATATTTATAGGCTAAGCAGAAATAAAAAATAAGAATCGAGGTTATACAAATGAAAAATAAATCAGTTAAAAAAATATTAGCGTCTGTGCTTGCATTATCTGTAATAGGTGTATCTGCCCTGACTTTTGCAGGCTGCCAAAAAGCAGACACATCAAACGATTCCAAGGTTAAAATTACCAATGTGTCTTATGACCCTACCAGAGAGCTTTACGAGTCGTACAACAAGGCATTTGCAAAACACTGGAAAGAAAAAACAGGACAAGAGGTTGAGGTTACGCAGTCCCACGGCGGCTCGGGCAAGCAGGCCCTTGAGGTTGCAAACGGACTTGAAGCAGATGTTGTTACCCTTGCCCTTGAGTACGATGTAAACGCTGTGCGTGACGCAGGACTTATAGAGGACGGCTGGGTAAGCGAGTTTGACAACGATTCGTCACCATACACCTCTACCATTGTTTTCCTTGTAAGAAAGGGCAATCCTAAAAACATAAAGGACTGGGACGATTTGGTTAAAAGCGGCGTAGGCGTAATTACCCCAAACCCAAAAACCTCAGGCGGTGCAAGGTGGAACTACCTGGCGGCGTGGGCATATGCCGACAAAAAATATAACGGCGACGAAAGCAAAATAGAGGACTTTGTTAAAAGACTGTATAAAAATGTACTGGTGTTTGACTCCGGTGCAAGAGGCGCTACAACCTCATTTGTAGAAAACGGTCAGGGCGATGTTCTTCTTGCTTGGGAAAACGAGGCGTATTTGTCGCTAAAGGATTATCCAAACGATTACGAAATTATTACCCCCGGCATAAGTATTCTTGCACAGCCTTCTGTAGCTGTTGTGGATTCTGTAGTAGATGACCGAGGCACAAGAAAGGCTGCAACGGAATATTTACAGTATCTGTACAGTGACGAGGCACAGAAAATAGCAGCAGAAAATTACTACAGACCTTACAGCAAGGACATTCTAAAGCAATACTCAAATGTATTTGACCTAAATATTAACCTTGTTACCATAAAGGACTTTGGCGGCTGGGGCAACGCACAAAAAACACATTTTGCCGACGGCGGCGTGTTTGACAAAATTTACGAGGGCAGGTAATTAATAATTACTAAACCGCATTGGTGTTCAGCTGATAAATACACTGATAAATACAGCGGTCAGTTGAACGCCATGCTTTTTGGAAGCAATCAGAATAGAGAAATCAGGTGTAAACAGTGAAAAAAAGAAAAAAAGCAAAAAGAGTTATTCCGTATTTTGGGCTGTCTATGGGCATTACAATATCAATGCTAAGCGTGATTGTTCTTATTCCACTTGCTTCTCTTGTAATATATACAGCACAAATGAGCTGGCAGGACATATGGGAGGCTATAACCCGAAGCCGAGTAATGGCAAGCTACAGAATCAGCTTTTTAACAGCCCTTACAGCGTCTGCAATAAACGCCGTTATGGGTGTTATTTTGGCTTGGGTGCTTGTACGGTACAAGTTCCCGTTTAAAAAAATTTTAGACGGTATGATAGAGCTGCCCTTTGCTCTGCCTACAGCGGTTGCTGGTATTGCTCTTACATCACTTACAGCCGACACCGGCATTATAGGCGGCTTTTTTTCAAAGCTGGGCATAAGCATAGCCTACACCCCTATAGGCATTACAGCAGCGTTGGTATTTATAGGCATACCCTTTGTAGTGCGTGCGGTACAGCCTGTGCTTGAAAAACTGGACCCTGTTTACGAGGAGGCGGCCGGTGTTATGGGTGCAAGCCGAGTAAGAATATTTTGGAGGATAATATTTCCGGAAATACTGCCCGCTGTATTAACAGGCTTTGGGCTTGCCTTTGGCAGATGCTTAGGCGAATACGGCTCGGTAGTGTTTATAGCCGGAAACAAGCCCTTTGAAACCGAAATTACACCGCTTGTAATAATGTCGGAGCTTCAGGAGTTCGACTATGAAAGTGCTACGGCAATAGCCTTGGTAATGCTTGTTGCGTCATTCCTTGTACTGTTCCTGGTTAATTTGGTACAGGCAAGAAACACAAAAATATTAACAGGAGGAAGATAAAATGCACGAAGAAACAAAAGGCTCAAAAATAATAAAATGGATTCTTATAGGAATAAGCCTGCTGTTTGTTGTACTGATGCTTGTGCTTCCCCTTGCTACGGTAATAACCGAGGCGTTAAAAAGCGGCTGGCAGGTATTTTGGCAGGCAGTAAGCGACGAGTACACAGTAGACGCCATTTTGCTTACACTGGAGGCAACAGGCTTTGCAGTGCTAATAAACACAGTTTTTGGCGTGTTTGCCGCCTGGGCCATAACCAAATTCAGGTTTAAGGGCAAAAAGCTGCTTACAACACTTATAGACCTGCCTGTTACGGTTTCGCCTGTAATTGCCGGTCTTATATTTGTACTTACCTTTGGCAGACAAAGCCCCCTCTACCCCGTTTTGCAGGCGCTTGACATAAAGATTATTTTTGCCGTACCGGGCATTATATTGGCTACTGTATTTGTAACCTTTCCTTTTATTTCAAGAGAGCTTATTCCTGTGTTAGAATCCCAGGGTACAGACGAAGAGGAGGCCGCCGCACTTATGGGAGCAAAGGGCACAACTATTTTCAGAAAAATTACCTTTCCGCATATAAAGTGGGCGTTTTTATACGGCGTAGTTTTATGTGCCGCCAGAGCTATGGGAGAGTTTGGTGCTGTTTCGGTTATTTCCGGACATTTAAGGGGCCAAACAAACACCCTGCCGTTACATGTGGAAATTCTGTTTAACGAGTTTAAGTATGTTCCCGCCTTTGCGGTATCAGCCATACTTGTAATAATGGCTGTGGTTATTTTGATTATCAGAAGTGTGGTTGAATACAAGGGAAAGAAGGAATCGTAATGTATGTTGAGCTGAATAATATAAATAAAACCTTTGGCGACTACAAGGCTTCTGACAATGTAAGCTTTGGCATAGAAAAGGGTAAGCTTATAGGCCTGCTGGGGCCGTCCGGCAGTGGCAAAACAACTATTTTAAGAATGATAGCCGGACTTGAAGCCCCCGACAGCGGAGAAATTGTAATAGACGGCAGGGTGGTAAACAATATACCGGCAAGCAAAAGAGGCATTGGCTTTGTGTTTCAAAACTACGCACTGTTTAGGTATATGAATGTTTTTGACAATATTGCCTTTGGTCTTACAGTTCAGAAAAAGGACAAAAGGTTTATTAAAGAAAGAGTAAACAGTCTTATAGAGCTGATTGGTCTAAAGGGGCTGGAAAAGCGCTACCCAAGCCAGCTTTCGGGCGGACAAAAGCAAAGAGTTGCCTTTGCAAGAGCATTGGCACCAAACCCTAACCTATTGCTTTTGGACGAGCCCTTTGCCGCTATAGACGCAAAGGTAAGGCAGGAGCTTCGTTCGTGGCTAAAGGAAATGATAGAAGAATTGGGTGTAACAAGTATATTTGTAACCCACGACCAGGACGAGGCCATAGAGGTAGCCGACGAGATAATTATAACCAATAAGGGCAGAATTGAGCAGATAGGCACACCCTTGGAGATATACCAAAAGCCTGCAACTGCGTTTTCAGCCGCATTTTTCGGTCAGACTGCTGTACTTGACGACTACACAAGGTTTAAAACCTTTGAGGTTATTAATGACGCCGACAAGGCTATAGTAAGGCCTGAATTTGTAAAAATAACAAAGCTGAACGAAACCTGCGAGCAAAAGGCGTCTGTTTCTGTCGGAGAGGTTGTTAAAACCGCCTTTAGAGGAAACAAAATTGAAGTTACCGTTAAATGTGACGGCGGCACAATAAACGCTGTAAGAGGTCTGGAGGAGCCTGTCTTAGCTGTAGGCGAAAAGGTAAATGTGTTCCTGTACAGGCTATTTGTTACAAAGGGTAATCAGGCGTTTATACTGGAAAACAAATCTCTAAGCGAGGAATTTGTAATTATTTAATATCAACAAAATCTGCTGAATTTTCATAAAGCGACAGCTCCCACACACAGGATTTACTGTAAGTGGGAGCTGTTTATTTATCTGTTTTTATTTCATTTGGTATTGTCTGTTAAACAGGCAATAACAAATTTATTTTATTCAAAAAACGCACAGAAGGCACGGTATGCCATATACAGGTCTACCTTTGATATAATTTCCATAGGAGCGTGCATTGAAAGTACAGGCACACCCAGGTCTACTACATCTACATTCAAGTTAGCTACATATTTTGCGATGGTACCCCCGCCGCCACCGTCAACCTTGCCAAGCTCGCCTGACTGCCACAGTACATTTTCACGCTGAAGCATACTGCGTATCTCTGCCATATACTCGGCAGATGCGTCCGAGGTACCGTACTTGCCGCCGCTGCCTGTGTACTTTGTAATAACAACGCCGTTGTTAATATAGGAGCTGTTGTTTGCCTCGTATGCGCTTGCATAGGTTGGGTCAAAGGCTGCGTTTACATCGGCAGACAGGCACTTGCTGTTGTTAAGTGCAACATAGCCCTTTACACCCTGTGCGTCTGCAAGCTCGTTAATAAAATGCTCCATAAAGGCAGACTGCATACCTGTGTTGCCGTCACTGCCTGTTTCTTCCTTGTCTACAAGCAGTGTAACAGCTGTGTATTCAGGTGCTTTTGCGTCTACAGCCGCCATTAGCGCCGGATAAGCGCACACCTTGTCGTCGTGTCCGTAAGCGCCTATCATACTTCTGTCCAGTCCAATATCTCTTGCCTGGAATGCCGGTACAAGAGTAAGCTCTGCCGACAAGAAATCCTCCTCGGCAATGCCGTATTTTTCAAAAAGTATGTTTAGAATGTTCAGCTTTACAAGCTCTGCCTCATCGTCATTGCTAAAAGGTCTGCTTCCTATAAGAACATTTAGGTCTTCACCTGTAAAAGCCTTGTTCATTGGCTTTGTTACCTGCTGTTGTGCCAAATGCGGCAAAAGGTCTGTTACGCAGAAGCATGGCTCGTCATTATTTTCACCGATTATAACATCCTTGCAGCTGCCGTCCTTAAAAGCTACTACACCGTGAAGAGCCAACGGAATAGCTGTCCACTGGTATTTTTTTATACCGCCGTAGTAATGTGTTTTAAACAGTGCAAGGTCGTTTGCCTCGTACAACGGGTTTGGCTTTAGGTCAAGCCTTGGGGAGTCTATATGGGCAATAGCCAAACGCACGCCCTTGTCAACCTTTTGCTTGCCGAAAACGGTCAGCAATATGTTTTTGCCTCTGTTTACAACATAGGCTCTGTCACCCGGCTTGTACTGCTTTGTGCTGTCATAAGGTGTAAAGCCGTTTGCCTCCGCAATTTTTACAGAAGTAGCTACTGCCTCACGCTCTACCTTTGCGTGGTTTAAAAATTCTACATAGCCCTTACTGAATTCGTCAGCCTTTGCCACCTCGTCGGCAGAAAGCTTTTTAATGCCGTTGCTTTTGTTTACAAACAGCTTTTCCTTCAGCTGTGCAGCAGCTGATTTTTCTTGTTTTTCCATACTGAAATTCTTCCTTTCATTTTTATTTGCAATCTATAAAGCCATGCATTTTTTGCAACGCACCGCTTATTAATCTCCGCCTTCTGTGGCGGAGTCAGTCGCCTGTGTACTTTCCTCGTTATTATTGCCGTTGCTGTTATAATAATTCTTTGCCCACTCCACCTTTTCAACATAGGCTTCGGTTTCGGGGTACGGTATGCGTGCCAGTGTTTTGCCGTCGCTTGAATATTCGCTGTTTTCAAGCCAACTGTCCACAGCGCCAAAGCCGGCGTTATAGGCGGCTACCGCTGTTTCCTCTACACTGTACCTTTCCATAAGAAAATGTAAAAATATGCAGCCGTACTGAATATTAATTTCGGGGTCATAAAGACTTTCCGAGGTCATTGTAACCTCGCCGTATTTATAATTTTGAAGCCACTCAAAGGTTTCGGGCATTAACTGCATAAGTCCCAGGGCACCTGCTGTCGAGCCGGCGTCCGGATTGAAGTTGCTTTCGGTTTTTATTATAGCAAACACCAGGTTAGGCTCAAGGCTGTATTCTGCGGCATACTTGTAAACATATTCGTCATAATCGTTTGGATGCATAGCCTCGCCCAGCCTTTTATTTGAATT
>FR891346.1:0-10472 GCA_000435335.1 Clostridium sp. CAG:964 | reverse complement strand
CCGCCGCTATACCTGCGCTTTCGTTTTTTTGCTGTAATAAAATCACCCCCTGCAAAGCCTGTTAAACAGACTGTCAACCTCTTTTTGAATTTCTTCAAGACTGCCTGCGCCGTTTATAACATAGTCCGCCGGCGCTGTATAAAATTCCTGTGGGTTTTGAGCTTTCATTCTTATTTTTGCGTTTTCCTCCGTTATGCCGTCACGCTTAATTATTCTTTCCATTCTTACCTCAAGCGGTGCCACAACGGCTGCAACATAGTCGCATATAATATCCATATGGCTTTCAAGCAAAACCGCCGCATCAAAAACTATAACGGGATTTTCAACCTCTCTTCGTATTTTATCAATTTTTTTCAGCACCTGCATACATATCCACGGGTGGGTAATGTCATTTAACCGCTGTGTGCTTTCAGCTGTAGAAAATGCCCTTTTGGCTAACAGCTGTCTGTTTAAACTGCCGTCTGCATTTATAATGTCACTGCCAAAGGTCGCACACGCCTGTTCAAGGCACATACTGCCCTTTTCAAGGGCTTTTCTGCCTAGTAAATCAGCGTCGATTATGTAACAGCCCTTTTTCTGCAGCATTGCCGTTATGGTAGACTTGCCTGCCCCTGTAGGGCCTGTTAAGCCTATAACAGTATAATTACGCAAGGTCTATCACCTCAAATCCTGCCGAACGAATAAGCCTGTTGTACACCGCCAAGCCTACGCCGCCGGTTTCGGGGCAACGGGCGTATACGGTGGTTAGCCCCATTTCGTCAAGCTTTCTAAGGTCAGAAAACAGGTTGTGAGCCTGTGCGCTGTAGTCGTCCTTTTCGCCAAGCACCACGCAAGGCACATTCAGCTCTGCACAGTCCTCTTTGTAGCATAGTGCACCTACGCCCTGTAGGCTGTGACGGTTTACATAATTAATATATTCCTCGGTGCTGCCCTTTAATATTATTACTCTTGCCTTTGGGGCATAGTGCTTATACTTCATACCCGGGCTTGCCACAACTGCGTTTTTGTCAAGCATATGGGTAACGCCCTTGTCTATATGCACATCGCCTATAACACTGCGCAGCTGTTCAACTGTAATTCCGCCGGGCCTTAAAAGCGTGGGAACATCTGCAGCTACTGTAATAACGGTAGACTCCAGCCCCACCTGACACTGACCGCCGTCTATTATCAGCGGTACTCTGCCCTTTAGGTCGCTGTAAACAGCCTGTGCCGTTGTAGGACTGGGACTGCCCGAAAGGTTTGCCGACGGTGCCGCCAGCGGAACTCCTGCGGCATTTATAATTTGCTGTGCCGCCTTGTGTGACGGAAAACGCACTGCCACAGTAGGCAGCCCTGCCGTAACCTGTGTAGGCACCCTGTCAGAGCAAGGCATAATAATTGTAAGCGGTCCGCTCCAAAAGGCCTCTGCCAGTGCCCTTGCCTTTGGCGAAAATTCCTTTACCAGCTGTTCCACCTGTGAAATATGGCTTATATGAACTATAAGGGGATTATCCATCGGTCTGCCCTTAGCCTTAAAAATTTTCTCAACAGCCGCAGGGTCAAAGGCGTTAGCCGCCAAGCCGTAAACGGTTTCTGTAGGCATACCTACAAGCTGCCCCTCTCTTAGGAGCCTTCCTGCCAATTCAAATGAACTCTGACTGGGCTGTAATACCTGTGTTTCCATTATTTTTCAAGTCCCTCCTGAAGTTGACTTGCACGGTATGCCGCAATAAGCGGATCTATAACCTGGTCAAGACCGCCGTTAAGCACCTCGTCAAGCTTATACAAGGTTAGGCCTATGCGGTGGTCTGTAACTCTGCTTTGAGGATAGTTATAGGTGCGTATACGCTCGCTTCTGTCCCCTGTGCCTACCTGCGACTTACGCTCCTGTGCAACAGCCTGTGCCTGTTTGTCACGCTCTGCCTGCAACAGTCTTGACTTTAGCACCTTCATTGCTTTGTCCTTGTTTTTATACTGACTTCTTTCGTCCTGACATTCTACTACGGTACCCGTAGGCAAATGGGTAATTCTAATGGCGGACTCTGTTTTGTTAATGTGCTGACCGCCTGCGCCGCTGCTTCGGAATGTATCTATTTGTAAATCGGTAGGATTTATTTCAAGCTCTACATCCTCTGCCTCCGGCAAAACTGCCACTGTAACAGTTGATGTATGTATTCTGCCCTGTGTTTCGGTTTCAGGCACACGCTGTACACGGTGCACGCCGCTTTCAAATTTTAGCCTTGAATATGCACCCTGACCGTTTACCATAAAGCTGATTTCCTTAAAGCCGCCAATGTCGGTTTCGTTAGCGTTTAAAATTTCTGTTTTAAAGCCACGCTTCTCGGCATACATTGAGTACATTCTGTACAAAACGGCAGAAAACAGCGCTGCCTCTTCGCCGCCTGCGCCGCCTCTTATTTCTACAATAACATTGCGGTCGTCGTTAGGGTCTTTTGGCAATAACAGAATTTTAATTTTCTGTGTGCTTTGCTCTGCCTGTTCCTTAGCCAGTGCAAGCTCCTCCTCTGCCAGCTCTTTCATTTCCTTGTCTGCCGAGCTGTCGCCCAGAATTTCCAAAGATTCCTCTACAGTTGCCTTTGCCTGCTTGTAGCGCTTGTATTCCTCTACTATAGGCTCTATCTCTTTAAATTCTTTCATTATTTTTTGGTACTGCTCCGGGTCGGCGGCAACAGACGGGTCATAAAGTCTGTTGTTCAGCTCGTTGTATCTCTTTTCAAATATATCCAGTTTATCTTCAAACATAAAAAATCTCCTTGCTGTTGTTATATTTTATTTATAATCAGCAGGCTATTCTCCTCTGACAATCTTTTTTATGTTCTTTTCAATTTTTGACCGAGGCACCATAACCTCTCTGCCACAGCTCTGACACTTTATTTTAAAGTCCATACCTACACGGAGCACAACAAAGCTCTTACCAGAGCAAGGGTGGGGCTTTTTCATTTCAAGAACATCTCCGACTTTTACATCCATATTGCTTACACTGCCTCTTTGCCTATGCCCTACATCATTTTGCAAAGCATTATAAGCCAATGGGCAGACTGCTCCTTTCTTTGTTATTTTGTTATCGTATTATTATACCACACAATACACCGCTGTGCAATTTTTGCCATACACAATTTACACGGCAGCTATTGTAACGCATATCTGCTTAAAACGGGCTGAAAAAGAAATGCTACTCGCAAATATACTGCTTTAGCCTGCCGTACAGCTCCGGCTCCAGCAGTGCCTCTGCCATTATGCCTTGGGCTGTGTATTCCTCGCTGATAAGGGTTGCCCTTTTGCGTATATCTGCCACTGCTCCTGCCTTTTCAAAGGGAATAAGCAGTTTTACTCTTTTTATTTGTACCGGCAGATTTTCCTCTATAGCCGCCAACAGCTTATCTATACCCACAGCGTTTTTGGCGCTTATTCTTACAGACCTGCTTACAGAGGGCAGTACGCCAAGCTGTGTGTCTACCTTATCCCACTTGTTTAAAACAGGAATAACCGGCGTATCGCCACAGCCCAAGCTTTGCAGAAGCTCCCTTGTAACCTGTAAATGCAAATACGCCTCCGGGGATGATGCGTCGCATACATTTAAAATAATGTCCGCCTCTGCCGCTTCTTCAAGTGTAGACTTAAACGCCTCTACCAAATGGTGCGGAAGCCGCCTTACAAGCCCTACAGTATCAATAAGCATTACGGTTACGCCGTTTGGAAGCTTTAGTGCCCTTGAGGTAGGGTCCAGCGTTGCAAAAAGCTTATCCTCTGCAAGCACTCCGGCGTCCGTAAGGCAGTTCATAAGGGTAGACTTGCCTGCGTTTGTGTAGCCTACAATAGCCACTGTAATAATGCCGTCCTTTTTGCGTCTGCTTTTTAGCATATTGCGGTGCAGCTCTACATCTGCCAGCTGTTCCTTTAGGGTTTCCATTCTTTTGCGAATGTGCCGCCTGTCGGTTTCAAGCTTGCTTTCGCCGGGGCCTCTGGTACCTATGCCGCCGCCCAGCCTTGACATTGCCGCACCCTTGCCTGTAAGCCTTGGCAGCATATACTTTAGCTGTGCCAGCTCTACCTGCAGCTTACCCTCCTTTGACCTTGCCCTAAGTGCAAAAATGTCCAGAATAAGCATTGTACGGTCTATGGTGCGTACATTGGCAGCCTCTTCAATATTTCTTATTTGTGTAGGAGTAAGCTCACAGTCAAAAATAAGCAAGTCTATGTCTTGGTTTTCGCAAAAGCTTGTTATTTCTTCAAGTCTGCCGCTGCCTACATAGGTGGCAGTGTCCGGCTTTTCTTTCTTTTGTGTTAATGTTGCCACAGGCACAGCACCGGCACTTTCTGCAAGCTCCCACAGCTCGTCAAGCGACGACTGTGCGTCATAATCTCCTGTATCAACACACACCAGCAAAGCCCGCTGCGGCTTTGCTTCATTTTCGTATAATTCCATATAATCTCCCATAATTTGTTATTTATTGATTTTAATTGTATCAGCCGCTATAGAAATGTCAACCGTAATAATGTAAAATAATTTTTAATAGCCGTTTATAATTCTTGTATGGCATTCGCCTAATTATTATGCCCGTTTGTACTTGAATTTGGCAACATTTTTTTGAAAATATATTTTAATTATTAACAATTTATGATAATATATAGAGTAATAAAAAATATCTGCGGCATTCACCGGTTAAAAGCCTTTAAACGCCGTATTACCTTTGAAAGGTTGTAAATAAGATGAAAGAAAATTATGATGTAGTAATTGTCGGTTCCGGAGCAGCCGGCTTGTATGGTGCTTTGCAGTTTAGTGACAAGCAAAGTGTTTTGGTTATTTCAAAGAGAAACGCCGAGCTTTCAAACAGCTCTCTTGCACAGGGCGGCATTGCAGCTGTACTTGACAAAGAAAATGACGACCCTAAGCTGCACATAGAAGACACCCTTATTGCCGGAAAATACAAAAACAATCCAAAGGCAATAGAGGTACTTGTAAATGAGGGACCAAGCGATGTTCTAAGGCTGCGTGAACTTGGCGTAGAGTTTGACTCTGACCCAAGCGGCAAAATGCTTATGACCTTAGAGGCAGGTCACAGCAGGCACCGCATAGTTCACCACAAGGATTTTACAGGCAGGGCTGTAACAGACACTCTTATTGAAATTGTAAAATCAAAAGAAAATATAGATTTTGTAGAGGACACTCTTGTGTTCTCTGTTGACAAAGCTCAAAACGGCTTTTACATAGGTATGCTGAACAGCGACCACAGTATAACCACCGTAAGCTGCAGCTACTGCATTTTGGCAACGGGCGGCATAGGCAGAGTGTACAAGTACACCACCAACAGCGCCATAGCAACAGGTGACGGCATTACCTTTGCAAGAAATTTGGGAGCAAAGCTGATGCACCTTGACAGAATACAGTTCCACCCTACAGCCTTTGCGGCAGAAAAGGACAGAGAGCGTTTTCTGATAAGCGAGGCTGTTCGTGGCGAGGGTGCCGTACTGCTTAACTGCTACGGCGAAAGATTCGCACAAAATTATGACGAGCGTGGCGAGCTTGCACCAAGAGATGTAGTAAGCGAAGCTATTATTCGTGAGTCTATGCGTACCAACAGCGAAAACTTCTACCTGGACATTACCCACAAGTCACCGGATTTTGTAAGGGAAAGGTTCCCTATGATATATGACAAGTGCCTTGAGGAGGGTGTAGACATTACAAAGCAGAGAATACCTGTATTCCCTTGCCAGCACTACCTAATGGGCGGTATTGATGTTGACCTTAACGCAAAAACCTCTGTAGACAGACTGTACGCCGCAGGAGAATGCTCTCACACAGGCGTGCACGGTGCAAACCGTTTGGCAAGCAACAGCCTGCTGGAGGCGTTGGTGTTCTCACGCCGTGCGGCGCAGAATATTATGGCTGATATTGCACAGGGCAACCAAGGAGTTGTAACAGGCAGCGAGCCTGTATACAATATGGGCACTGTTTCTCTTCCAAAGGGCATAAGAACAGAAATAAGAAGCACCCTGCAGGATGTTTATTTTGTTCTTAAAAAGCCTGAAAAGTTTGAGAAAACCTACAAACGCTTTACAGAAATACTAACCGACCTTGAAAACACCGACTATCAGCTAACCTCTGACTACATAGAGGCAAAAAGCCTTGCAACCGTAGCACAGGAGATTATGCTTGAGGTTACACGCAAGCACCAGGAGGATTATTAATATGACAGTAAACCCGATATATGTTGACAAGCTTATAAAAGAGGCCTTGTTAGAGGATATTAACTACCTTGACACAACCACAGATTATCTTATACCGCCGCAGCAAACATCTACAGCTAATTTTTTAGCCAAGGCAGACGGCGTGCTGTGCGGCATTGAAATAGCTATGAGAGTTTTCCAGATTTTACAGCCTGACTTTAAGTATGAAATTTTTATACAGGACGGCGAAAAAGTAAAGAAAGGCGACATTATAGCGACCATAACCTGCAACACCCGCACACTGCTAAAGTGTGAGCGTACTGCCCTGAATTTAGTACAGCACCTAAGCGGCATTGCAACGGAAACCGCACGCTGTGTAGAGCTTGTAAAGGGTACAAAGGCTTCCATAGCCGACACAAGAAAGACTCTGCCGGGACTTCGCCCTATACAAAAGTACGCTGTAACTGTAGGCGGCGGAAGAAACCACCGCTACAACCTTTCGGACGCAGCTATGCTGAAGGACAACCACATTGACGCAGGCGGCGGCATTACAAACGCTGTGGCAAAGCTAAAGGGCAAGTTGGGACATATGACAAAGGTTGAGGTTGAGGTACGAAACCTACAGGAGCTTCAAGAGGCTATAGACGCCAATGTAGATGTTATTATGCTTGACAATATGTCACCTGAGCTTATGGCAGAGGCCGTAAAAATTACAGACGGCAGAGCCTTGCTGGAGGCTTCCGGCGGCATTACAAGCGAAACCATTCGTGCCGTAGCAGAAAGCGGAGTTGACATTATATCCAGCCCCTCCCCCGTGGGGGTGGCTTAATTCTATTATAGTCCCTGCCAACAAAAAGTCAACAGCTTTTTGTTAAGGACGCTGTCCTTAAAACCTGCAAAGGCTCTGCCTTTGAACCGCAAGCCTTTGAAAAGGCTTGACCTAAACTTAATTTTAAGACGGATTT
The DNA here is from genome assembly GCA_000435335.1 of Clostridium sp. CAG:964. Classification (GTDB taxonomy): domain Bacteria; phylum Bacillota; class Clostridia; order Oscillospirales; family Acutalibacteraceae; genus CAG-964. Next base: position 3,339 of record FR891346.1, on the reverse strand, counting down.
ATTATAAGTCAGCTTCGTTTTTCTACATAGTAAAGGCTCTTAACATTTCGCTTAAAATTGCAAAGTAGCTTTTGTTAAGGACGCTGTCCTTAAAACCTGCAAAGGCTCTGCCTTTGTAACCGCAAGCCTTTGAAAAGGCTTGACCTAAACTTAAATTTAAGACAGATTTATTATAAGTCAGCTTTGTTTTTCTACATAAAATAAAGCCGGCTTATTTAATTTTTATCTTTTATCTTTCAACTTTAAACTTTTATCTTTTCACTTTTATACTTTGCTTGTGGTCTTTTTATTTAAAGCTAATGGGTTACATTATAAAGGCATTGCTATTTTCCCACAATTTGTTATAATATTTATGGAAAACCCGGTTTGCTGCTGGGTTTAGAATTTTACAAAATTATACAAAATAAATTATAACTGCGGAGGTATTTAAAATTGGATAACAACTACAATATTAATACTAAATGTGTACAGGGCGGCTACACACCGGGCAACGGTGAGCCACGACAAATTCCTATTATTCAGTCTACTACATTTAAGTACGACACCAGTGAGGATATGGGCAAGCTTTTTGACCTGGAGGCATCAGGCTATTTTTACACCAGGCTTCAAAACCCTACCAACGACTATGTAGCGGCAAAAATTGCACAGCTGGAGGGCGGTACAGCCGCTATGCTTACCTCCTCCGGTCAGGCGGCAAACTTTTTTGCACTTTTTAACATATGCCCGTGCGGAAGTCACATTGTAGCTTCTTCGTCTATTTACGGCGGCACCTTTAATCTTATTTCTGTAACAATGGCAAAAATGGGCATTACTGCCACCTTTGTTTCACCTGACTGCACCCCGGAGGAGCTTGACAATGCCTTTACCGAAAACACAAGGGCTGTATTCGGCGAAACCATTGCAAACCCTGCTTTGACTGTACTGGATATTGAAAAGTTTGCAAAGGCGGCTCACAGCCACGGCGTACCTCTTATAGTTGACAACACCTTCCCTACCCCTGTAAACTGCCGTCCTATTGAGTGGGGCGCAGACATTGTTACACACTCTACAACAAAATATATGGACGGTCACGGTGCGGCTGTAGGCGGTGCTATAGTGGATTCCGGTAAATTTGACTGGATGGCGCACGCTGACAAGTTCCCGGGATTATGCACTCCTGACGATTCGTACCACGGCATTACCTACGCTGAAAAGTTCGGCAAGGAGGGTGCTTTTATTACAAAGTGTACAGCACAGCTAATGCGTGACCTTGGCTGTATTCAGTCGCCGCAGAACGCATATATTCTTAACTTGGGCTTAGAGTCGCTCCATGTGCGTATGCCACGCCATGTTGAAAACGGACAGGCTGTAGCTGAATTTTTACAGTCACACCCAAAGGTAGCCTATGTTAATTACTCCGGTTTGCCAACCGACAAATACTATAAGCTGGCTCAAAAATACCTGCCAAACGGCGGCTGTGGCGTAGTGTCCTTTGGACTAAAGGGCGGCAGACAGGCGGCTGAAACCTTTATGAAAAACCTAAAGCTTGCCGCTATTGAAACTCATGTAGCAGACGCAAGAACCTGCTGTCTAAACCCGGCTACCTCTACCCACCGCCAAATGAACGACCAACAGCTCAAAGAGGCAGGCGTACCGGCTGAGCTTATCCGTATTTCCTGCGGCATAGAAGACAAGGCGGATTTAATTGCAGACCTGGCACAGGCACTTGAGAAGATATAAAACTGCACTTATATTACTTATGATTAATTTTATATAGCAAGCAATATAAAATTGCCACCAAAAACAAAGCCACAGCTGTAACACAAAGGTGCTTACAGTTGTGGCTTTGCTGTGCATAAAACTGCACAGCTATTAATAATTATTCAGTTTGTCTATCGAAAACAATCGGCTTAGTGCTTTTTAAAGCTGATTTTTCTTAGCAATACAAATGATGTACCTGCCGATAAAATCAGCACAAGCACCATAGCCACTACCGAAGCACTGTCGCCGGAATAACCTTTAAGTGTAGCAGATTGTGACACCTGTTTATTGTTTTTTACAGATACCGCTAAATTATCGTCTGTTATTGATATATTGTTATTTGAAATAGTGATTTTACTATTATTTGCAACATCATCAGAGCGTTTTTCTGAGTAGCGGCTTTACCGTTACCTTACAGGTAGCTGTTTTGCCGTTGAACAGGGTTATTTTTATATTTGCCGTGCCTGTGCCTACCGCCTTTATTACTGCTTTGTTGCCCTTGCCCTTTTGTACTGTTGCTACCCTTGTGTTTGTGCTTGTCCACTTTAGGTTTGCTCCGTTTGCGTAGCTGCCCTTGCTTGTGCTTTCGCTTATTGTAAAGCTTTCGCCCTTGCCCAGTGTTAGAGCTGTTGGAGTTGCTACCCTTGTGTTTGTGCTTGTCCACTTTAGGTTTGCTCCGTTTGCGTAGCTGCCCTTGCTTGTGCTTTCGCTTATTGTGTAGCTTTCGCCCTTGCCCAGTGTTAGGGCTGTTGGGTTAATTTTTACGCTTGTTGGGGCAGGCTTTACCGTTACCTTGCAGGTAGCTGTTTTGCCGTTGTACAGGGTTATTTTTATACTTGCCGTGCCTGTGCCTACTGCCTTTATTACCGCTTTGTTGCCCTTGCCCTTTTGTACTGTTGCTACCCTTGTGTTTGTGCTTGTCCACTTTAGGTTTGCTCCGTTTGCGTAGCTGCCCTTGCTTGTGCTTTCGCTTATTGTGTAGCTTTCGCCCTTGCCCAGTGTTAGGGCTGTTGGGTTAATTTTTACGCTTGTTGGGGCCGGCTTTACTTTTACCTTGCAGGTGGCTGTTTTGCCGTTGAACAGGGTTATTTTTATATTTGCCGTGCCTGTGCCTACTGCCTTTATTACTGCTTTGTTGCCCTTGCCCTTTTGTACTGTTGCTACCCTTGTGTTTGTGCTTGTCCACTTTAGGTTTGCTCCGTTTGCGTAACTGCCCTTGCTTGTGCTTTCGCTTACTGTATAGCTTTCACCCTTGCCAAGCGTTAGGGCTGTTGGGTTAATTTTTACGCTTGTTGGGGCCGGCTTTACTGTTACCTTGCAGGTGGCTGTTTTGCCGTTGACTGTTTTTACGGTTATTGTGGCTGTACCTACAGCCTTGGCTGTTACTTTGCCTGTGTTGCTTACCGTTGCTGCACTGCTGTTGCTTGTAGACCATGTGCAGGTTTTGTTTTTAGCATTTGCCGGCATAACCGTGCTTATCAGGCTATAGCTTTCACCCCTGCCCAGTGTTAGTGTGCTTTGGTTTAGCTTTACCTCTGTAGGCAACACTTCTTCTTTAAATATAAAGCCGTTGTCATTTGCGTACCTTTCCGCCTCTGT
>FR891345.1:7716-19195 GCA_000435335.1 Clostridium sp. CAG:964 | reverse complement strand
TGGGTGTTAATTATATCTATTACATCACTACCATGGCGATTAATGAGCTTTATTGCGTCATCACCGTGATTTTCGACAGCTCTAACAGCACTACTGCCGTAGGTGTTGATTATATCTATTACATCACTGCCGTGGCGGTTGATAAGCATTACGGCGTCTCCACCATAGTTTGACACAGCCTTTAGACCTTTTTGACCAAAGCGTTGGTATATATCTACAGCGTAATCACCCGACTTTACAATAGCCTTTTCTGCTGTGCTGCCATAGTCAGACACCATTTTAATCATAGTGTCTACATTACCTTTGGACTTGCCCATTGCCTTTATTAGGTCGTCAGAATAAGAGAGATATTCATCGCCTATTGACATAAATTTAGTCAACAGCTCGTCTGACAGGCCTAGTGATGATTTTTTAGCTAACCATTCGTATGCGTCGTCACTGCTTTCAATAAAGGCTTTTATTGTGTCGTTTGAGATATCGCTTTTTTTCAACTTCTTTAACATCTTGGTTAAATCTGTTGGGTCTGCGGTTTTCTTTAACAGCTTTTCAGCTAACTCTTCACCCAGTGCTTTAACCACTTTGTTTTTAGCTACAAACTTTACTGCTCGTTTAGCTACACCGCCAAGCAACGCACCGCCTACTCCAAATCCAACATTGAAGTATGCATTTGTTATTAACTGCTTTCCGGCCTCTTCGTCACCATTCATATATGCTGTCATAAGCTGAATGGACGAAATATAGTCACTAATCGCCGCAATAACCAAAGCTGTCATTATTGACGCTACTATTACGCCCAGTACAATACCTACTACTCCTCCGACTGCAAAAGCTGAAAGCATTGTCGGTATCATATTAATTACCTGTATAAGGTCTGCTATTGCAAAGCCTATGTCAACAAGATATGCAAGCGTAACTTCGCCGGAGGTTGAACCACCGCTAAGTCCGCCGGAAATCATATATGCGGCTCCGCCTGTTTTCGGGTCGGTTATTATGTATCCGTAACCCTCCCATTCATCAACTGTCAGCTTATCAGAATGTATGGTTACTATTTTACCCGAATTTACCGCATTAGTAATTTCACGCATTGTATCGCTATCTGCATTTAGCTTTGATTTTTCTTTTTCAAAGTTTGCAGATGACAGCATTAACAGTGACTGTTTTTCCTGCATTGCGGTATTTAACAATGAAATTGTTGATATACCTTTTTCACCGGTTACTTCTTCCCAGATGAGGCTTTCGTAATATGAGGATATTACTCCGGAAGTACTTGCGAATGTGTACTCACTGTCTTTGTCACCGTTTCTGCTTACAGCCGACACTAAATTTAGGTCTATATCTATATACAGACTACCCTCGTTTATTCCCACGGTTGTGTTAAACATACTGCTTGTTCTAACACTATAGCCTGTCATTCCCACACTAAGTGAACGGGTCGAAGAAATATTCTCTTTTTCGGCAAGTAAAGAATTTGATATATCTATTTGAGCATAATATGTCTTTCCTGCAAAGTCAAGAATTTTTCCTAAATATTCATCCGAATAAACATTGTCTGTATTTACACTGCCGGATATACTCTTGGCCTCGTCCATAGCCTTTGTGATTTCGGCCGATGTTATATTCTGCATATCCTCTGTTATCTGGTAAACAGAGCCTGCTGTTATTGGGTTAGTTACAATATTTGTTTTGCCCTCGGAATATACATTCATTTTAAAGGTTTGTGATGAACCAAGCGTTACTGCCGGGCCTGTTCCTACAACCTCACCGTCAAGCTTTAGCTGCGGTACCATCTTAACCAAATATGCAGGCACTTCAAAGATTGAACCATACTTTGCTATTATCTCTTCATCACTTTTTGTTTCAGGGGCATATTCAATTACAAGCCTTTTGCTGTATATGTCCAGAGCTTTTAGCTTTGAGATTTTCTCACCATCAATTATAAATTCAATGCTGTCACATTGGTTTTCATCTATGGCGTTGTACTCTTTTGTAATTGATTCAACAGAATATTGCAGAGAAAGAGGAAGATATGTAAGAGACTCTTCTACAATTTTTCTTGTATTTAAAACAACCCCTTCACCTGAATGTTCTTCTTCGATTTTAGTAAGCTTGTCATATAATTTATTAACATCGGCATCGGTTGTAGTTGCTGAAATTGATAAATCATCTTCTGACAATCCAAACTTTTCAAGATCGTCATATAATCCCTTAACTCTTGTATATTCCTTTACGCTGGTATCAAGCGCAACCCACATCTTATCGCCGGAGTTGTTTCCTGCACCTCTATAATCAGTATATGGTACATATGCTTCTACCCAAGTTTGCTCCACTACAAATCCAACAGTTTTGCCGCCTGTAATAAGTGCCGTTACAGGTCGTCCGGATGAGGCTAAAATTGTTCCTGCTGATTTTATATCTTCGGCAGATGTTAGCTTCATTGCCTGATTTGCGTCTATAACTGCCTTACCTGTAACATACTTTGCCGGATATTTTAAATATCTGAGCATCGCAATTAGTAAGCTTGCCTGGTCAACATCATTACCCGCATTACTTTCAAAGGTTGCTACCGCACCTTTTCGTGAGCCTGAATAGCATTCGTAATTTACTTTGTTTTTTATGTACGAATACACATTCAGCGGTGTTTTCAGCTCATCAGCCAACGCTTTCATTTCATCGGTAAGCTGTGTTTCATCTGTAAATTCCAGAGAGCTGTCATTAGGCTGTGATGTTCCCACAGCCTCAATGCTGTTTTTGGTATATGCCTCAAAGCTATTTATTTCTTTGCTCTTTGGCTCTACGCTTTTTATTGCATTTGACTGAAAGTCATTACTTGTAGTTGATATATTATCTTGAGCAAAAGCTTTAGATATTATTTCTACATTTTCTTTGTACTCAGCGCTTTTAGGGTTGTCAGCGTTTTTTAATACAGCGTCAACAGCCGCAACAAGTTCGTTTGATTTACTTTCTAAATTTGTTGTAAAATCATCTTGTCTTTTAACTATTGTCTGATCAGCATCGGAAATGTTTTGCCGAGTTTCATTGTTGTAGTCATTAATGCTTGTAACAAGCTCTTCTACTGATTCTTTCAGTGATGCACCTAGTTTTTTTATTTCTGTTACATTTCCACTGCCCAATACATTATTAAAATCACTATATGCATCAACCAATTTGTTGCCATTCTCTTCCAGTAGTGTATCACTGTATGTTGGCGTATATATATTGCTGAGATTTACACTGCTGTTGGCATTGCAACCGCTTAAGCAAAAACTAATTGTTGATGACATTAAAGTAACAATCAATGTTAGCGCTGTGGATTTTTTCAATAATTTTTTAATCATTGTTAACCTCATTCTCTATTCTGTTATTCCGAATCATTACCTGTTCCGCTTTTTTGTCTATCCTTTTTTCGTCTATTCAAATTGCGAATAACACAACCTGTTACTATAAATACACTTAAAAGAATCACAATATTGGTTTTATTGAATCCTGTTTGAATTAACGATTTTCCATTAGATTCTACTGTATTCTCATTAACCGCTGCAGGCGTTGAAGCCGGAGTTGTACTTGGCGATGTAGGTGCAGTCGGTTGCGTATTTGTTTCTGCCGGTTGGGTAACAGGCTCAGTTTTTTGCTGTGTTTCTGTTGGTGCTGTTACAGGTTCTATGCTTTCTGTAGCCTGATTGATAGGCTCTGTAGGTTTAACAACTTTTTCAATATCGTATACTGCGGTTACTGTCAGGTCTGATGTTACACAGCTGAAATCAACATTCCACTTACTGAAAGTATATATATAGTCCGGGGTGTTCTCTTTGCTAGGGTCCTTAGGGGCAACTGCTGCTTTACCGTACTCTACTTCCTGAGTATTCAGCACTGTTCCATCATCGTCTACAAAGGTTACTTTGTATTTGTTTACCTTTGCACTATATACTGCGGTTACTGTTAGGTCTGATGTTACCAAGCTAAAGTCGGTATCCCAACCACTAAAGATATATGTGTGTTCCTCGGTATTTTCCTTGCCAAAAGAGGTTGGCGCAACTGCTGCCTTGCCGTACTCCACTTCTTGAGTATCCAGCACCGTGCCGTCATCGTCTACAAAAGTTACTTTGTATTTATTTACCTTTGCACTATATACTGCGGTTACTGTTAGGTCTGATGTTACTCGGCTAAAGTCAGTATCCCAACCACTGAAGGTATATGTGTGTTCCTCTGTATTTTCCTTGCCAAAAGAGGTTGGAGCAACTGCTGCCTTGCCGTACTCCACTTCTTGAGTATCCAGCACCGTTCCGTCGTCGTCTACAAAGGTTACCGCGTATTTGTTTACCTTTGCACTATATACTGCGGTTACTGTTAGATCCGATGTTACCCTGCTGAAGTCAGTATCCCAACCGCTAAAGCTATAAGTATATTGAGCAGTGTTTTCCTTACTTGGTGACTTAGGTGCAATTGCCGACTTACCATATGCTATTTTTTGAACACTTAGCACTGTTCCGTCGTCGTTTACAAATTTTACATCGTACTCGTTTATTTTGTTAATTTCAAAACCATTAACATCAAGCATTATATCCTTTCCGTCCTGCGTGGTCAGAACAAGTACAACAGGATAATTACCCAAAGGTAATGCTTCGGTGTTATATAACTCAGAAAAGGCTTTTGTTTCCTTTTTGGATAGATCAAACTTTTCCTCTTCTATGCAGCCCACTTGCTGGCCGTTTTCATCAAGAACCACTGCTTTTAATGTCAGGTTTTGACCGTCATCTCCGTTATTTTTAATTGAGAAATTAAATGTCTGCTCTTTGTCTGACTTTTTTGACACAGATATTTTACCTGTGTATTTTTCACTAAGCTCGGTATAATTTCCAACTACAAATGAAGTTTGACTGGTGCTTAATGCGTTATCTCCGGACTTTACCGTAGAATTTACAATATAATTACCCGGTTCCAGCTTTTGGGCAAGAACATAATCAGAGAATTGATATTCAACCTCAGGTGACAATGAGAAAATTTTTGACAATGTAACTCCGCCACTATTTGATACATCGGATATTTGAATTTCCAATGAAAGGTTATTTAAAAATGTATTTGTGCTTGAATTTTTAATTACATCTGTAACATATACATCTTCATCTGGTTTGTAGGTATTTTTATCTACTTTAACATTGTTTGTTACATTTCCGTTAGGTAATATACTTATAGTAGATTTTGTGGCGTACAGTAATTCGTCCTCTGTTGAATACCACTTAATAGATACATCATAATCGCCGGATGCATATTTGTCGGTATTCCATTTGTATGTACCGCTCCACGGTTTTTCTTTATATACAACAGCTAAAATATCGGCTATCTTTTCAACAAGGTTTCCATCTTTATCCCGTACTTCAAGAATACCGTTAGCTCGACATTGGTATGCCGATACTCCACAGTTTAAATTGATATTTACATCCTCGTTAGTTGAATACTGCTTTTTGTTTGTGTATATGTCTGAAGTAAAGTTAATATCTTCATCAACAAACACAATATTGTAAGCATATAGCAGCAAATCATCAAATGCCCTTCTGCCAAAACAGTTTGAACTATTGTTATAACTATGCTCCCAGGTTAAAGTGGAACCTATTACAACACCTTTTCCGATAGGATATTCAATAAGAGTAGGCTTATTTTCACCTGCTGTTAATATAACCTTAGTATTTTCAGGCAAAGTGTTTACATCAAAATATCTATGGCTTGCATACTTATTGTATAGCTGCTCGTTCGTCAGCGGAATACCGTCACTAAGCTCTGCATTAACTATAGGATGTGTAGGATCGGCAATATAATTATTGTAGATATAATCAACCTCGCCTATCATAACATCACCCGGAATTATTTTTTCACTTATACCTCCTGCCCATCCGGAATCACAAACGCCATATACCAAAGTACCTCCATTAGATACAAATGAATCCAACTTTGGCTTTATTTGATACATTGTGTTATAAAAAGCAGTGTTTTGGTCATTTGATACATAAATCATTCTGTATATTGACAAATCGTTTTCTTTTGCTTGCTGTGCAGTCATTTTGTCGTACTCTATATTTAGATTGTTTAATACTGTTTCTGCAGCATTAGAACGCCAAGGAAGACTGTTTTGTATTATAAGTACATCTGCCTTAGATGTTGAGTCAATTACATCCAAAAGATTTTCATACTGACCTATTAACTCATCGTTGTAAAATATCTCTGTCTTAACTGTAATCGGCTTAGATTTTTCAGGTATAATACTAAATGAAAATGCTTCGCCACTCATCTGTGTGTTATTCTCAGAAAGAACAATATTCTTTTCTTTGCTAAAATTAATATTGCCGCCGTCACTTACTGTTGTTACAAGTTTACATTTTTGGCTTGTAGTATTTTTATAAGCTATAGAAAATTTACCTGTAACTTTGGTGCTTTTATTACAGTATAATTTACTTTTATCCATAGAAATTTTAAAATCCTTTATATCCGGCTTAATTCCGGAGCAAATTAGGCCGTTTAAATACTTAATTACCAAATTAGTATTATATATGTTATCATAAAAACTGCCGTCGCCCATTTGCAATTTCTTAATTTCACTAACAGACTCTTGTATATCTGAAATTTTATTGTACTCTAGGTTCAGTATGCTGTTTAGCATAAATGTTTCAAAAGAAGTTTCAGATGTATCATTACATTGCACTGTAGATAAGTACTCTTTTGCTTTATCCAAATGATTATTTACAACATCTGATGTTATATTATTATTATTCATAAACCTTAGTACAGAACAAGCAATCCTTAGTGTAAGATTAGGCTCTGACGAATTAAGGGAATTGTATCCCCAGCCGCCATCGTCATTTTGTTGTTTACACAAGTAATCTATTACACCATAAATTGCTTCATTGTATTTGTCGCTATTAAATAATACTAACGCTTCCAAAGCTAAACAGCTATCAAAGTTATCGCTTGAATAATTTGAGTTTAACCCAAATCCCCCGTCATTATTTTGCAATTTTACCAGTTCATTAACATACACATCATCCTTAGTCGCCACAAACTTTCGAGATAATGTATCCGCATTTTGGGTTGATATATCCTTACTCAACCATTGTACTGAATCACTAATGTCATAGTTGTTCAGTGACAGGGCCTCAACAGCGTAACATGTGTCGTTTATCGTTGCATTATCCCCAAAACTTCCGTCATCGGCTCGTTTCTGTTTAATCCAATTAAAGGAGTTGTCCAGTATTGTTTGTATATCATCCTGAACACTTCCCTGCAAATATGACTCGTTGGCATCATCTGCCAAAACGGGTATATTGCAAATGGAACTGCCAATTACAATTACCAGCATCCAGCTGATAATTGACCGCAAATGTTTGTCTACCATTTATATCCCTCCATAAAAATTTAACAAAAAAATACAACAAGCATTTTAATTATAGCACATAATACTAAAAGCTGTCAATAAATAGATTTTGATAAACAAATTTTTTTGCAGAAATCTTTCAGAACAGTATTAAATATAAAAACATATGATATATTTACTGATATTTTTAATATTTTACATTAACAACACACTCTAACCCTCAGCAATTTAAAATTGATTTTTAAAAATTATGTGTTAAAATATAGTTAGCTTTCGCTAACCTACATAGTGCACCCCGGAGAACAAACAAAAAGGAGGGAACAAAATGGAGAAATTATACGAAACAAAAATCTCTGATAAACTTTGGATTGCATACGATATTCCTGCAAACCTTGGCTGGATAGCATATATTATCTCTTTAATTTTACTGTTTATCGGTCAGTCGAGTTGTGCAAAGTCTATAATAGGCTATTTTGAAATAATATCTGCCATACTGTTGGTGATTGGAATTGCAGAGCTTATTAGCGAACGGATTGCAAAACTTGACAGGGTGCTTCCCAAAATAAGATTATACAGGGGCTTTGGCGCCCTAACCTTAGGCGGTGCTTTAGGCTTTATTTTGGCTTCAATTTCTTTTGCTTGGGAATTGTCAACAGGTCATTTCTGTGTTCATCAACTTGTTATGCTAAGATGCAGGAGAGCCTTTGTAATAAATACTTGTACGATTGATATCAAGCAGTTTTGCACCAACAGAAGCTGGTATTTCTTTAGCCGTCAAAAGGGGTTTGACTAAACTTACTCTTGTAGTCAGGTCCACAAATTCCTTCAGACTTTTTTTGCGCCAGTCAACCTGCATGGTTAACTGACCAACCTTTTTGGCATACTCCGCTTTTTCCTTGCGTTATTCGGCAAGCTTTTCTTTGAGGTTATCCTCACGCTTGTCATCAAACACAACAGAAGCGTTGTCGAGGAATTCTTTACTTCTTGATTGATGTAATTCTTACGGTCAACCTCTATAGAAGTATGTCCCATAAGGGCAATAAGGTCCGTTTCACTTGCACCTGAGGCAGATAATCTTGTACTAAAAGTTCTACGACAGCTATGTGGGTAAGCTCATCGGTTAACCCTTTTGAGCTATTATCAATAACGGTTGTATTATGCACAATTATGTGCTATAATTGGCATTAAAAGGTCAGTAATTATTTGATGTATGAAAAAAATTATTTATGATGGGTACTAAGTTTAATGGATGAAAAGAAAAAGAAAAGCTTAGAAGAAAAGGCACTGCAGGGTGCCGCCGTTGAGGCTGTTAACCGTTTTGGCAGTGCTGTTAAAGAGCACCTTGTTGCCTTTTCGGGCAAGGATAACGAGACCGACACCACAGCGACACGCTCATTGAAATCTATCGCCGACAGTAAGGTTAATGAGGCTTACAAAGAACAAAATATAAAACAGCAGGCGGGCTTTTCCGCAGAAGTAAAGGCTGCCGCAAGGGAGAGTGCAGACAGAATAATTGACGGTTCGGAAAAGCTCGTCAAACGAACCGACGATGTTGCTCCGCAGACCGATTCTCAGGGACGGGCAATTGGAGGCTCCAACGATCAATTGTTTGACTTAACGGAGGTTTATTCGGACGGTACCGTAGTGGAGGGTACGGCAAGGCAGCTGAAATTTGTCGGCGGCAACGCAGAGCAGTGTGCACAAAAGCTGCTTAACAAAAAATATGATAAATACCGTGAAAACGATATTGCAATAGAGATACCAAAGGACTTTTATGAAAAAGTCAAGCTGGAATTAAGGTCAAAGGAGGAGAATATCCAAAAGCGGATAGATCACGCAAAAGAAAGCGGCGACACGGAATTATGCAGGATGCTTGAAGACCGGAAAGCGAAAATCACTAAAACTCGTGAGAATTTGAAGCAAAGCAGCGTCACCGAAAAGGAAGCGATATTTGCCCGTAAGCATCCAAAGCTGTCAACAGCAAAGGATGTCGCCAATGTTGCCAATAAAGCCGGTTTAAGTCAGGCAGGTATCGGTGCGGCAATGTCAGCCTCACTTTCTCTCGTTAAAAACTTTGTTGCATGTGTAAAGGGCGAAATCGACCCCCAAAAAGCGGCCTTAGAGGTTGCCAAAGCCGCCGGCAAAGGAGCCGCAAGCAGCTATGCAACTGCTTTCTCCGGAGCTGTAATTAAAGGAACCATGCAGAACGCTTCTTCCGAGTATGTCCGCAGTCTTTCCAAAACCTCAGTGCCGGCACAAATGGTCAGCACAACGGTCAATGTCGGCAAGGTAATATTGCAGTTTATCCGTGGTGAGATCACCGGTACGGAATGCATAGTCCAACTTGGCGAAAACGGCTTTGGCGAATTAGGTGCGGCAATGCACGCAACCGCTTTTGCCTCATTGGCAAAAGGTGCAGGCAGCCGTGCTCTGGTGGTGGTTGCGGGAGCGGCAGGAAGCACAATAGGATATATGGCGGCTGTTGCCATATATCAGGAATTAAGGACTTCTCTGGTTGAATATCAGCTTGCCGCAGAAGAACGAAAGATTATTGAAGCTAATTGTGCCGAAGCGGTCGTGATGATAAGAGAATACCGTGAACAGACAGTCGCAGCATATGAGAAATACTTCACGGAAAAACTCGAGGTTTTTCGTAACGGCATTGATGCAATGGACGCAGCAATGCTCGAGGGAGATATTAACGGGTTTCTCAGTTCTAATACGCAAATTCAAACAGCACTGGAACGCAAGCCGCAGTTCCATACGCAGAAAGAGTTTGACGATTTGATGCTTTCCGATGAAAGCTTTAAACTGTAAGGAGGACAAAGTATGAAATATATTACTATTAAAAACGCCGTTATGGTTTTCTGTTATCTGCTTTATGCAGATGGAGAGGAAATAACAAAGAGTGAACTCGAAAAGCTTAATGAGATTGGCTTGGAGCTGGATAAAGCCCATTTTCCTGATTACAAAAATGAAATGCTGGAAGCGTGTCAGAAACAGCTTCGTTCAGTTATCGACGAAGAAGACTTTTATGATGTCATTGCAGAAGGCGTCGATAAGGTGCTTTTTGCTCCTGTTGCAGACGGTGACAAGGCAGTCGCCTCACGGTTTCTTGTATGGAATCTGTTGACACTCGCATATAGTGATGAAACCTATCATCATAACGAACGCAGACTTATAAAGCATATTGTTAGAGTATGCAATATCCCGACGGACATTTTTTTAGAAATGGAACATCTGATGTGTTCGGCAATAGAAGTAGCCCATGAACACGACCTGCTCTCTCAGTCTGACCGTTCATATCGTGAAATTGCTCCGATTATAGAGGAAGTCGAACAGCGGATTGAAAAGCTGGCTGAAGCAGCCAAAAATCTGATTGAGGACGAGGTCAATGAGTCTTCTGTCGAGGAGCTAAAACTAAATCCGACCCTATCGGAAAAAATTTCAGAGGCCTCGGAGCATATCACAGCAGAAATCAAAGACACTGTCACTCCTATCTCCAAAAAGGCAGGAGCCGCAGTAACAGGCTTTTTCGGGAGCATGGGTAAGAGGTTCGGCGAAAACAAAAAAGAGGCCGCTAAAAAAGAAGAAGCCGCTAAAAAAGAAGAAGCCGCAAATAAAGAAAAGGATTTCACAGAAGAATAAGGAGGATGAACTATGCCATTACCATTGCTGTTTATCGGAATCGCCGTAGCGACCGGTGCCGTAGGCATCGGAAAAACAACTATGGCAGGCTTTGACCAGCACAAAGCATCAAAGCTGAACGAGAATTCTAACGAAAGAATGGAAGAAGCCGCCAAAAGGCTGAATACCTATCGCAGGCAGTGTGAGGCATCGCTGGAGGCTCTGGGAAATGAAAAGCTGTTTGTGCTTAACGGAAACATTGCAGATTTTCTTGATATATTTACAAAGATAAAAAATGTTGTCCTTACCGACTCTCTCGGCTTGACGGAGCTGAACAAACTGACGATTGATAAAAAAGAATTTAAAGAGCTGGACGAAATGCGCCATTTTGCTTTATCCGTTGCTGACGGAGCTGCTGCGGGTGCGGCTGGCGGAGCAATAGCAGCGTTTGGTGCATACAGTGCTCCTGCTGCCTTTGCCACCGCTTCAACG
>FR891345.1:0-7703 GCA_000435335.1 Clostridium sp. CAG:964 | reverse complement strand
GCTTCAACGGGTACTGCTATCTCCTCGCTTAGCGGAGTGGCAGCGTCCAACGCAACCTTAGCCTTCTTCGGCGGCGGTTCACTTGCCGCCGGAGGAATGGGCGTAGCCGGAGGTACAGCTGTTCTCGGTGGCTTGGTAGCCGGACCGGCCTTGATGATTATGGGTATCATCGTTGGTGCAAAGGCCGGAAAAAATCTGGAAAAAGCAGAAGCAAGCGTAGCAGAAGCAAGCGTATTTTGCGAACAGATGGACGCCGGTTCAGCACTGTGCATTGCGATTCGCAGAAGAACCGACCTGTTTTACAGTCTGCTGGCTTTACTGGACGCACGGTTTATGCCGTTAATCCAACAGATGAAGAGAATTGTTGATTTGGAGGGTTACGATTACTCACAATATTCGCTTGACTCAAAGAAAGCAATCGCTGCCGCAGCTTCATTAGCCGTCAGCATAAAAGCCGTCCTTGATACCCCTATTTTAAACGATGACGGCAATTTGACCGACGAATCAAAGAACCTTCGTGAGAAAATCGGAATTTAAAAATTTTTATTATATCCTTAAAAAAGGCGGCATCGGTACAAAGCAGGCTAAAATACGGTAAATTTTACTTTTCGCCCCTCTTTTTCTGTTGTTATGCACATATTTATTATTTACTTTGTATTTAATTCACACATTACCAATGAATTATTTATTGTTTGGCATTATTGCATTCTGCACATATATTTAGGTGTTTCCTTTATAATCCTGTTAAAATAACCTTCAGAGCCATTTTACAAAATTCTATATACAATAGGTAATGTAACATAAGATTACTGTATGTGATAATGTAGTCCGATAAAAACCGCCGCTATAAAAAATCCTGCAAGAGGCTGAAAGAGGCCTCTTGCAGGATTTTTTAAACCATTTGATGGTAGTATTTGTTATTGCAATTTAATGGTGGCTTTAAACTATTAATATATATGGGTTTGAAGATGAATTCAGTTTAGATAAATATTTCAAAACAAATTCTCTGCTTGTGCCTATACAGCCGGCTGTTGGTTTATTTCTGACATGGAAGAAAGTAGCAGAACCGGCGTTATATACCGCGTCAGTATTATAATTAATTACAAATCCATACTCGTATTCCGTAGGATGATCTATCATATACTCTGCCGAATTCCAATCCTTATTTTGGGTACCATCCATACGCTTATTGTAATAAACCGAATTAGGATCGTCAACCCAATATGTATCGTTCGTTATTTTAAATGTAGTCAAACCTGTATTTGGTGGATTATGCATATAAAAAGCGTCACTGCTTTCAATAAAGGCTTTTATTGTGTCGTTTGAAACACCGTTTTAATAAATGTTTTTGAATTTAATTTGGCTAAATCAAACTATGAGACACCCTATAGTCATAGAGCGCCTCGTGTGTTTTTAATTATGATGTTATAAAATTTCTATATTATAATCTTTTTTCATAATATTATTTAGTCTTTCTACCTCTTCCCAAATTCCCTCACTTTTATTTTTACCCGTCCATTTTTTACAACTTTTCAGACTTTCTTGATTTCTGTGTAGAGAATTTGTCATGACCTTGCTTATTTCATCAATCGGTAATGAAAATGTTACATTTAATTTTTTTCTACTTGCTATACGATAATACATATCTTTTTCATTGTAATTAATGGGCAATATACGACAAGATTGAATAATATAGCTAAAGAACAAAAATACTGAACAATATATATCACATTCATTTCCTTGCAACATATTTTTTATTGCACATTCAAATTTTCTGCCTATATTTAATTCGGGATTCGTATCAGCCAAATAAAAAGCAGTATCTAATACAGAACCAAAGTCTGTAGGAGTATCAGCTACATTACATTTAATATGATATTTGCCTTTCCCTTCTAAAAAAGCTGATAATTCATCTTTACTTATTGCCTCCAATAAAAGATTTTTATAGTAATTATTTTTTATCATAATGTTACCTCTTATTTTTTAAAGCATACTGAAAATAAATATTACCGAACAGTAAATAGAATGCAATCTTTCGAGTAGATATACGGTGAAGAATTTAATAAATACCCCAAAACCAATGTAAAACTTTTTGGAATACAATCAAAACTTTATAGCGGTCGGGGTATGTTCTCTGAAAACTGTGTTCCGAACAAATAAATATTCATTAGTGATAACGGACAGTTATTCAAACCAAATTTCTCCCTTATCATTTTACAAAGGATAGAAATTTTCAAACAAACATTAAATGTAAGGCTGTATGCTTGACAAAGGTTGTTACTTTTATATAAGGGATACCCGTTGACATTAATAAAATATATATTGTTATTCTTCACCAGCGAAATACCCTCTAAATTGTTTTCAGTAAAAGAAATATCCATATCACCAAAGGCATTAATAATGAAATCCTTAATTTTATTCATATCATCGGCATTGTATAATTTTTGAATTTTTTCTTGACTTTTAGTTAAAAATTCAACGTTGGATGGTGTAAAAATTTTTATAGCAAAAAAGCGTAAACAAAAAATATATAATTTTATTATCGCTGTCTTTTCATCTGTATCTTTAGCTATTATAATTTGCCTTGATCTATGAACCTCATATATTATATATTCATCATTTTGCCAATCAAATTTCACACAATCCTCCGGATAGGTATTGTGGCTGTCATAAATTATGACAGCCTTTTTGTCTTCAAAATCACGAACTTTTAATCTGTAATTATCAAATACCTTTTTTAAATTATTAATCAAAAGACACACTTCCTCACTTGAATTGTTCTGTTACCTCAATTAATACGCCATTTGGGTTGTCAACAGGATTATATATCAGTTCGTTTATTTTATATCTTAATTTATTTCCATTTTTATCCTTCAATATGTTTCCTGCCGCAATTTAGAATGATGCAACCGCATAATTGCTTACAAGAGTGGCTGTTTTTGTATTGACATCAAATATATAGTCGGATGCACCGCTACCTGTATTTCCGTTTGCAACGGTATAAACTAAATAGCCGTTTTCAAGCTCAAATCTTTTTATACCTCCGTTCGGAGCGGAAACTGTAGAAAGCAGAGTATCCTCCCCTGTTTCAATATTGTACGAGCGTATATCGGAAGTATCTGCCAGTGAATAGCTTGAATTTGTTCTATACGGCGTGTAGTAAATTATATTATTCATTACCGCAAACATTCCCCTGCTGATGTTAAAGGTATCACTTTGACCATTACTTAGGTTAATTCTGCTTACAGCCCCTGTATCAGCATTGTAATATATATAACCGTTATCTATACATTTAATGCTGCCTGAAATATATCCAAAATTCGTTGCCTGTGCTGTTTCCGCATCAATCTCATACAAAGAATTGTTAGCGGTACCATAAAATTTACCGTCTGCGGCTGCCGATATAATGTAGGAGTCGCTAATAGTTTTCTCCTCCCCCGTTTTTAAGTTGAGAATGACCTTTTTGGAATCGTTTGTGCTTTCGTTATAATAACAATACAGCAAATATCCATTTGTATAATAACAGCATGGACTATAGCCTAAATAACCGGATACAAGCTGATCATCACTGCCGTCCTGCTTCATTTTTCTAAGCTCTACCGAAAAGCCGCCCGAGCCGACTACTATTGGAATATAGTATATGTAGTCGTCAATTAACATAAACTTGCCTACCTTGTCCTTTATATTATCCGGCAAAGGACTTGCAACATCATTTGCAACATACTCAAATTTATGATCTTGTGTGTAACAAAGCCTTCCGTTTACACAGCCAACGCTTTGCAGTACACAGCCATCTGTATTTTGTACCTCATTATTACTGCTGTCGCTTGAACTGTTATCTGTAGGCTTTTCCGTTGCTTTTTCGCTTTCATTCAAAGCACTGTTTCCAAAGCTCTTTAACACATTGGTAAAGTCTGTTACAGTGGCTATTTGCTGCGAATTTTTACCACTGGTAACATCGGCGTGTACAAAGAAAATGTTATCCGTTTTTGAGGTATCAATATAGCGTTCTCCTTTGAACACACCTACGCCAAAGCCTGTAAACGACAAGCCGTATTTTTCTATTTGCTCCTTAAAGCAGTTATCATATTCCTCTTTATATTGGTGTCTCAGTCGGAGCCTCTGTTGGTGCTTCGGGTTAAAGCAGTTATCATATTCCTCTTTATATCCGTCATTAACACTTGGATCCTCCATAGAAATTTGACGCTTTACAAGAGATACATAATTTGGCTGGTCTGAGTACAGCTTATTACAGTCATAATCATTTAATAAACAGTTTTCAGACTTTCCCAATGTATAGCCTATACTATTCACAGGTGAAAATATCATATCCGCACTAACTTCCTTGCCATCATAAGTTATAAATAGCAATGTATCCTCATTGCCGAAATCGGCATGCATAGCACAGTCATTAAAGCAAAGATATTTTGTACCGTTATATTCATTAATAAATAGCTGCATATCCTGCCAGCTATAGTCAACCGTTTCTGACATTCGCACATCTGTAAGCTTTTCAATATTACTATTTTTAGTAGTATAAATACGGAGATACGGAACAGAACAGTTTTTGTCCTTTTTATATTTTAATTTTGAAATGTACTCACTTTTAAGATATGGGACAATCAGCTCCGGAATATCGTCACCGTTTAGATCGGTTATCTTTGCACTTATCATACCTGTTTTGGTACACCACGCACCCGGATTTAAATATGTACCGTCATTGCTGAAATATTCCTTTTTAATATCATAATCCGTGTACAAGCCAATCTCAGGTATAATAGTATCTTTTATATACTGATTATATTTGTCCTCATAGCTTAGCTCTGTGTTTTTTTCAGCAGAGCTATCTATGGCCTTTTCTGATGTTGATGATTCAGAGGGACTGTTCTTTGACGAGCTCTTGTTTGTTACAGAACCACCGCCTCCTGTACAGGCACTCATTGCAATAACCAAGCACAGTGCCGTAAATATACCAACTGCTTTTTTCATAAATTCTCTCCCCTTCTGCTGTTATATATAAATTTCTGTAATATTTCTTCATAAATCATTAAATATATACCCTTTAATTAAATACGAGGCTGTTTATTATACACAAATCTGCCCATATATTTAGAGCATTTGAAAAAACGCCGAGCCTCCGCTTTTGCCATTCTTCTACGACCAAGCCCGACCGCAAGGCTGGGCTTGGCCATATTAGAGGTGTGTATTAAAATTTCCTTGTAAGCGTATTTATTGTGCGAAATTATTGCGGTGTGCACATATATTCGGGTAATGTATTGATATTAGCTTGTTATAATTTACCTACAAGAACATTTTAGCAAATCATTTTATACAATTCAATATGTGACATACAGTGTGACACTAATTTTTTTGCTTTGTCAATTTACATATAAATTCGTCATTAAAAGACATTAAGTCGGTTATATTGCACCACTTCAATTTTTTAGTTCTAATTATTATAAAAACCTGTTTTTCTGTAACACAAGCCTAAAGTCAGAAAAAAACAAGTGGCAGCTTATCCGTTGCCACTTGTTTTAATCAATTTTCTTTTTGCGGTTTTCTCTCAGCTATTGACACAGAGCCTTGTTTTAATACCTTATGAAATTACACTATTCTCAAACGCTTGCCATGCAAATTCATATTGCCATAAAGTTTTAATACCTTATGAAATTACACTATTCTCAAACACGACAAGGTTGTTGAACAGGTCAGGGCGTGTTTTAATACCTTATGAAATTACACTATTCTCAAACAAGCTGATTGACAAGCTTATCGATATGCGTGTTTTAATACCTTATGAAATTACACTATTCTCAAACAATCGTTGTCGCTGTCCCATTAGTTGGACAGTTTTAATACCTTATGAAATTACACTATTCTCAAACCAAAATATAAAACGCTTAATCATAATCCTTGTTTTAATACCTTATGAAATTACACTATTCTCAAACCTCCAATTTGCTATTATTCTTTCGAGCGTTGTTTTAATACCTTATGAAATTACACTATTCTCAAACTGTGTTGCTTGTGTTGCTTTCATTTTCATGGTTTTAATACCTTATGAAATTACACTATTCTCAAACATGTATCAATAGATTACATAGCAGGACTGAACATCATGGTTTTAATACCTTATGAAATTACACTATTCTCAAACCCCTTTATTTCAACAAATTGTAAATTGAGTGTTTTAATACCTTATGAAATTACACTATTCTCAAACACCATTTTCCCACAATACAACAGTGACAGGGTTTTAATACCTTATGAAATTACACTATTCTCAAACAATGAATGATAGTTAAACTAAAATAACCCAGTTTTAATACCTTATGAAATTACACTATTCTCAAACCAACGCAGTGTTGTTTTTCCTGCCGGCACTGGTTTTAATACCTTATGAAATTACACTATTCTCAAACATCACATTTGGACTTAATCAAGCCCAACAGTTTTAATACCTTATGAAATTACACTATTCTCAAACCGTATTGTAAAGGTGCTATTTGTGCAGCGTGTTTTAATACATTATGAAATTACACTATTCTCAAACTTCGGATTCCATGTAGTCGATAACATCATAGTTTTAATACCTTATGAAATTACACTATTCTCAAACGCTTGTTTTAGTCGGTTTTCTAAATACTCCGTTTTAATACCTTATGAAATTACACTATTCTCAAACTTCGGATTCCATGTAGTCGATAACATCATGGTTTTAATACCTTATGAAATTACACTATTCTCAAACAATCAGCTCAAACGGCTCGTCGTCCCAGTGGTTTTAATACCTTATGAAATTACACTATTCTCAAACCAATACTTTCCGCCGGTGAAAGCTCAGACGGTTTTAATACCTTATGAAATTACACTATTCTCAAACCCTCTAATAGCGTTGGCTCTGTAACATAATGTTTTAATACCTTATGAAATTACACTATTCTCAAACGTCACATTTTGACTTAATAAGCCCCAGCATGTTTTAATACCTTATGAAATTACACTATTCTCAAACACGCTGTTAAATGCTTGTTTAATGATGCTTGTTTTAATACCTTATGAAATTACACTATTCTCAAACCTTGTGATGCCACCAACTTTTTTAATTTATTAAAACTTATCATCGTCAGGTCGTACAGGGTTTTTGGTTTGAGAATAGTGTAATTTCATAAGGTATTAAAACTTATCATCGTCAGGTCGTACAGGGTTGATGTTTGAGAATAGTGTAATTTCATAAGGTATTAAAACTGTACGACCTGACGACAATAACGATTATACGTTTGAGAATAGTGTAATTTCATAAGGTATTAAAACCATAGTTTGTTATTAAATTAGCATTTGCATGTTTGAGAATAGTGTAATTTCATAAGGTATTAAAACTTATATGCGTTGAACGAGGCGAATTTAATGTTTGAGAATAGTGTAATTTCATAAGGTATTAAAACTTACTAGCTCCGAGGTTTGGAATTTCAATTGTTTGAGAATAGTGTAATTTCATAAGGTATTAAAACAAGCAAATTACCTAGCCAATCCCATATTTGGTTTGAGAATAGTGTAATTTCATAAGGTATTAAAACTATGCAGTCTGACACATACCACGATGAGTTGTTTGAGAATAGTGTAATTTCATAAGGTATTAAAACGGTATCGGCACGCCGATGTTTTCCAAGTTTGTTTGAGAATAGTGTAATTTCATAAGGTAT
>FR891344.1:140944-159308 GCA_000435335.1 Clostridium sp. CAG:964 | reverse complement strand
TTCTTTTTACGGTTTTACCCCAACTATTGACATAGAGCCGCAAAAAGAAACCGCCTTGGGCCGGTGCCTAAAGCGGTTTTGAATGCTGAAAAAGCTTAATCCTCAGCGTCAATTTTTTTCATAATTTCATCAATATGATTTTCAAGGTCTTCATCAGTTATAGTGTTTACAGAGTCTGAAGTATCCTCAATGCCGGTTAAGTCATAAAAATCATCATCGGTTTTTTCGGCAGATTTCTGAGAATCGGAGGATTTATCGTCCTTTATCATTTCCTGCAGCTCAGCAAGCTCATTGTCAGTAAGCTCCTTGCCCTCTCTTTTTTCTTCCTGAACCTCTCTTACATATTTATCCATAATAATTCCTATACAAATTGCAGCCAATATCTGAAGTATGTAGAAAATAACCGTCATAGCCGTTTTATTCGGAATAAAATTATAATCCACCTGAATAAGTAAAAAGTCTACAAAAAGTACACCTACAACCTTGCCTGTAACACCGTATCCAAAAAGCTCACAGCAAATAATTATAATAGGTATTAGTAAGAATAAGTCCGGAGCATGTACAAGCAAAGCTAAAACTATCAATAAAAGAACAAGTACAACTAAGCCACCCTTTAAAAAGCTTCGATAAAAATCCGAAAAAAACTTTTTAACCAAAAAGGTTGCAGCCACAGCTACCGCCGCAAGCAGCATATACATCCATTGTTCCGCAAAAACATTTGCAATTACAGTACCCAAACTGTTCACATCCTCAAATAAAATTTACCAGTTGATTATATCACAATGTAACATACATTTAAAGTATTTTTTAAAAATTTAATAATTACTTCACAAAGGGCCGACCATATTTTCTAAAATCAGTCAGCCCATATATTTAAAATATTAAAATATGCGGATTTTTTGAAGTGCTTAGCTTATCCAAATATCGAAGCATATCGTTTTCAGAAACAGCTACACATCCGGCTGTAGGAGCGTTGCCGCAGTGCATAAATATTGCAGAGCCTTTTCCCGCAATTACCGGGTTAGTATTATAATTAATTGTAAAGCCGTATCTGTAGTCATTATAATCAATCATATGCTCGGCACTGTCCCAATCCTTATTTTGCTCACCCTCAACCTTTTGGTTGTACATTGAAGATTTCGGGTCATCTACCCAATAGGTGTTCTCTGTTATTCTAAAGGTATTAAGCCATGTAGACGGCTGACTGTGCGTATAAAATGCATCACCTATGGAATATAAACCCTTTGGCGTAATTTTATCACCCTCCGCATTCTTTTCGCCAACTCCGGCTTTTCCTACAAAGCCGCCGCATTTCATATCCTCATCCTTCCATAACCCATCTGAATTGCTGAATAAATAAACATCTGCCTGCGTGCCAAAGGAATTTACAACTACCAGCTGATTAATCCCGACAGAATAAATCTGCTCAGCAGTGTATCCGCTTTCGGAGATTAATTGGTTAAGCTGAACAGCCGCATCCTCTGTAGGTATTTGCGTAGGTGCTTCCGTAGGCAATGCTTCAGGCTGTGCAGGCGGTGCGGTAGGCTGTGAGAGGCTGCTGTTGTTGTCGATGCTGCCAATTATTTCAACATCCATTGTAGGCTTTTCCGTAGCCGCTGTTGCTGCGGCAGTAGGTCTCTGTGTTGCCTGCTGAGAAGGACTTGTGGCAATTTGCAATGTAGATACCTCGGTAACTACTTGCGTTGCCGCCTCCGTAGGTGCCTCTGTAATTTTCTTGTTTATACTGCTGCTGTCGCCGGATACGCAAAAAGCAATAAAGCACAGCAGTACCAGCACAGCAGCTATACCTATTAGGCTGTATATTTTAGATAAGTTCTTCCCCTTTTTAGCCACTAATGATACACCTTCCTTTCTGTAAGGCTATCTATTGTTATTTTACCATTGGATATATCTTTTTACAACAGTTTTAAATTTGTTTTTATTAAATTACTGTAAATTATAATTAATTATTTCTTTTTCGGTTGAAGATGTTTTTATAAAATGATATAATTAGTTACGAATTTAATTTTAATGGAGTAATGAGCGATGATGACATTATATTTAGCGGTTCCATGTTACAATGAGGAGGCCGTTTTACAGGATACCACAATAAAGCTTTTGAAAAAATATAAGCAACTTATTACGGAGAAAAAAATATCCGATAAAAGCCGAATCGTTTATATTGATGACGGCTCAAAGGATAAAACATGGGAGATTATCTCTGCCCTGCACAATGCAAATCCATATATATTGGGCCTGAAAATGAGCCGCAACAGAGGGCACCAAAACACGCTGTACGGTGGATTAATGACATTAAAAGACCATGCAGACGCAGTAATTTCTATTGACGCTGACTTACAAGACGACATTAATGCAATAGATGAAATGGTTGACAAATACTATCAAGGCTGCGATATTGTTTACGGTGTAAGAAAGCAGCGTACAACAGACACATTTTTCAAAAGATTTACAGCTGAGAGCTTCTACAAAATACTTGAGGCTATGGGCGGAGAAGTTATATACAACCATGCAGACTTCAGACTGATGAGCAGGCGTGCCCTTGACGCTTTTGCAGAGTTTAAAGAAGTAAACCTGTTTCTTCGTGGTATGGTGCCTATGGTTGGCTTTAAAAGCGATACTGTTGAGTATGAACGCCTTGAGCGTACAGCCGGCGAAAGTAAGTATCCCCTTACTAAAATGCTTGCCCTTGCTTGGCAGGGTATCACCTCTCTTAGCATTAAGCCAATAAGAATGATTATGTGGCTGGGTATAATTATATTTTTACTGGCACTTATTTTTGGTATTTACACACTTATCACATTCTTCTGCGGCGCTACAGTATCGGGCTGGGCAAGTATATTTATATCAGTATGGGCTTTAGGCGGCTTACAGCTGTTTGCGATTGGCGTTATAGGAGAATATTTGGGTAAGGTTTACCTTGAAACAAAGCACAGACCAAGATATATAGTAGATGAATTTCTACAATAATATATAATAATAAGGAATAAATAATATGAGGAAATTATTATCAATACTTACAATAGCTGTAATTGCTGTATGCTCCATTTTTGTAACCGGCTGCGACAGCAGCTCATTAAGTGAGGATTACTACACGCCAAATATTAACTACAAGGGTATGGACTTTAAATGCTATTCTGGCGGTGATAAGTTTACTATAGTCAGAAATGATATGGTTTACACAGATTTCTCTAAGTTTGTTATGGAAGACTTAAACTCAAAGGGCAATAAAATCACCTCTATTGACATTGAGGAATCCGAGGCTGATGTTTATCACGATAATCAAACCGTTGCCGTTCTAAAATGTGACATAAAGTCCGAAAGCGGAGATATAAAATCAGGCGAGTATTATATTTCTGCCTATTTCACATATGACATGAAAGACCAAGCCGATGTAAAAATGTACCTTATGAATTACTGCTTTAGCAAGGATTACGATGTTGACACCTCGCTGTTTGACGACTGCTACAATAAGATTAAGGACAAATTGTAATTTTTGCGAAAAATAATTCAAACAAACTATGCGATAACCGTTAATTCACTTAACGGTTATCTTTTTGTGAAAGGAATAAAAAATGGATTATACTAAGCTGACAAAACTAAGAAACAGGCTGATGGAAAATGAATTTTCAAGAATGAATAATATGCAGCAGGAAGCTGTGTTTACCACAAAGGGGCCTGTGCTTATTCTTGCAGGTGCAGGAAGCGGAAAAACCACTGTTTTGGTAAACAGAATTGCAAATCTTGTTAGCTGGGGCAGTGCATATAACAGCGGCTATTTTAAAGAGGAGCTTTCGGAAGATGAAATTGCTTTAATTGAAGATGCCGCTTATAACAAAACCGAAGTACCGCTTGAAATAAAGAAAAAGCTTTTTGTAAATCCGGCAAAGCCTTGGCAAATTTTAGCTATTACCTTTACAAACAAGGCGGCAGGAGAATTAAAAGAAAGAATTATTGCACGAGTACCCGAAGCTACCGACATATGGGCCTCTACCTTTCACTCAAGCTGTGCAAGAATTTTAAGAAGATACGGCGACAGGCTGGGCTATACCAACAATTTTACTGTGTATGATACAGACGATCAACGCAGACAGATGAAAGAAATATTAAAGTCAATGAATGTTGACGAAAAGATACTGCCTCACCGCAGCGTACTTACAGAAATTTCAAGAGCTAAGGATAAACTGCAAAGTCCCGAGGATTTTGCAAAGGAAACCTTTAACGACAGCAGAAGAATAACTATAGCAAAGGCTTATGCCGTATATGCAGAGCGACTAAAAAGCTCTGACGCAATGGACTTTGACGACCTTATTTACAATACCGTAAGGCTGTTTCAGGAAAACAATGATGTACTTGAGTATTACCAAAATTTGTTTAAATACATAATGGTTGACGAATACCAGGATACAAATATGGCACAATACAGACTTATAAGTATGCTTGCCGAAAAAAACAGAAATATATGTGTAGTTGGTGATGACGACCAAAGTATTTATAAATTTCGTGGTGCAACCATTGAAAATATTTTAAGCTTTGAAGAAAACTATCCTGACGGCAAGGTAATCCGACTGGAACAAAACTATAGGTCTACACAGACAATTCTTGACGCCGCTAACGGTGTTATTGCCCATAATGAGGAACGGAAGGGCAAAACCCTGTGGACTGACAACCCAAAGGGAGATAAAATTGTAGTACATACAGCCTCTTCTGAAAGAGATGAGGCAAAATATATTACTGACATTATTTTGGACGAGGTGGAAAAGGGACGAAAATTTTCCGATTTTGCAGTACTGTACAGAACAAATGCACAGTCAAATATTATAGAACAAAATATGGCAAGGAGCGGTATACCGCACAGATTAATAGGCGGCCACCGCTTCTATGACAGAGAAGAAATAAAGGATATGACCTCTTATTTGCAGGTTGTAAGCAACCCGTCCGATAACATCAGACTTCGCCGTATTATTAACAAACCAAAGCGTGCCATAGGCCCTGCCACTGTTGACAAGGCAAGTGAAATTGCAGCCGTTACCGGAGAAAGCCTATACTATGTTATTAGTCACGCCGACCAGTATGAGCCGTTAAAAAGGGCTGTTCCAAAGCTGCAAAAATTTACAAAGCTGATTGAAGATTTAATTGAATACGCCGAGGATGAGGACACAACAATTTGCCAGTTATACAATGAAATACTTGAAAGAACAGACTACATAGAGTGCCTGAAAAAGGAAAAGGAAGACAGCGAAAGCCGTATAGAAAACATTAACGAGCTTATGACCAACATTAAGAACTACGAGGATGATAACCCGGAGGACGCAACGCTTTCAGGCTTTTTAGAGGATATTGCACTGCTGTCTGACATTGATAATTATGATGCTGACGCAGACAGCGTTGTTCTTATGACACTGCACTCTGCTAAAGGACTTGAATTTCCTGTTGTATTCATTCCGGGTGCCGAGGAAGGAATTTTTCCGGGTATGCAGTCTATTACTAATCCTAATGAATTACAGGAGGAACGCAGGCTTGCATATGTGGGAATTACACGAGCAAAGGAAAAGCTGTATATCATACACGCACAAGAGCGTATGCTTTATGGCTCTACAAGCCGCAATATGCTGTCCAGATTTGTTAATGAAATTCCGAAAGAGCTTGCCGAAGTAACATCGTCGGTAGTAAAAACAAGCTTTACCTCCCCTACCTCTTACTCATCAAAGAGCAGTGCTAACAGTGGATTTCTTAACAGTACCTTTGCAAAAGCAAACAGCTTTGCAAACAAAACCTACCAGTCACCTGCCGCACCTAAAAAATCGGCAAGCTATAAAGCCGGCGATCAGGTTATGCACAAGGCATTTGGCAAGGGAATGGTAGTATCTGCTACACCAATGGCAAACGACACTATGCTTGAAATTGCATTTGACAAAGTTGGTACCAAAAAGCTTATGGCAAACTTTGCAAAGCTAGAAAAGATATAGGCAAACAAA
Source organism: Clostridium sp. CAG:964 (assembly GCA_000435335.1). Lineage (GTDB taxonomy): Bacteria > Bacillota > Clostridia > Oscillospirales > Acutalibacteraceae > CAG-964. The sequence continues at coordinate 153,312 of FR891344.1, read as the reverse complement.
AGGAACGATGATATATGAAAACCAGTGATTTTTATTATGATTTACCGCAGGAGCTTATTGCACAAACCCCTGTAGAGCCACGAGATTCTTCCAGACTAATGGTTGTTAACCGAAAAAACAATACCATAGAACATAAGCACTTTTATGATATTATAGACAGCTTAAATCCCGGCGATTGCCTTATAGCAAACGATTCAAGAGTTTTGCCGGCCAGAATATACGGTACACGCTCAACAGGTGCAAGAGTTGAATTTTTGCTGTTGAAGCAGGTTCGCAATAATGTTTGGGAATGTCTTGCAAAGCCAGGCAAAAAGGCTCGTGAGGGTGCGGAATTTACCTTTGGCGATATAATGAGCTGTAAGGTGCTTGAGGTGCTTGAAGACGGCAACCGTATTGTTGAATTTTATTGTAAGGATAATTTCTATACTGCCCTTGAAAAAGTAGGACAAATGCCTTTGCCGCCATATATAACCGAAAAGCTTGAAGACCAGGAGCGTTACCAAACCGTTTACAGCAAGGAACTAGGCTCGGCCGCCGCACCTACAGCCGGACTGCACTTTACCCCGGAGCTTATGAGACGCATTGAAGAAAAGGGCGTAAAAATCGGTTATGTTACACTGCATGTAGGCTTAGGAACATTCCGTCCTGTAAAGGTGGAGGATGTTACAAAGCATAAAATGCATTCGGAGCATTATGAGGTACCGGAGGAAACAGCAAGGCTTATAAAAGAAACTAAGAACAACGGTGGCAGAGTTATTGCTGTAGGTACAACCAGCTGTCGTACCTTGGAGTCGGTTGCAACAGAGCATAACGGCGAGGTTATCGCCTGCGAGGGCTTTACCGATATTTTTATCTATCCGGGCTACAGGTTCAAGGTGCTTGACGGGCTTATAACGAACTTTCACCTGCCGGAAAGCACACTAATAATGCTTGTATCCGCTTTTGCAGACTACGACACAATTATGAACGCATATAAAACAGCAGTTAAAGAAAAATATAGGTTTTTCTCCTTTGGAGACGCCATGCTTATAGAATAATTAAGAAAGGATTTCTTATGTTTAAGGTAATAAAAAAAGAGGGCTACGCCAGAAGAGGAGAGCTTGAAACCGTTCATGGCACTGTACAAACACCCGTGTTTATGAATGTTGCCACCTGCGGTGCAATTAAGGGTGCTGTTAGTGCACTTGATCTAAAGGATATAAAATGCCAAATACAGCTGTGCAACACCTATCATCTGCATTTAAGACCGGGAGATGAGGTTGTAAAGCAATTGGGAGGTCTGCATAAATTTACACGCTGGGACGGTCCAATATTAACCGACAGCGGCGGCTTTCAAGTTTTTTCACTGGCTAAGCTAAGAAATATAAAAGAAGAGGGCGTATATTTCTCTTCACATATTGATGGTCATAAAATTTTTATGGGGCCTGAGGAAAGCATGAGAATACAGTCAAACCTTGGCTCTACCATTGCTATGGCATTTGACGAATGTATGGAAAATCCGGCGGAATACAGCTACGCTAAAAATTCTACTGCCCGTACAGCACGCTGGCTGAAACGCTGTAAGGACGAGATGGACAGGCTTAACAGCTTGGAGGACACAATAAATAAACAGCAAATGCTGTTTGGCATTAATCAGGGTGCAACATATGACGACCTTAGGGTTGAGCATATGAAGGAAATAAGAGAGCTTGATTTGGACGGCTACGCAATAGGCGGACTTGCTGTAGGCGAGCCTGCCGAGGTCATGTACCATATTATAGAGCAGGTACAGGAGTATATGCCGCAGGAAAAGCCGAGATACCTAATGGGCGTCGGCACCCCTGAAAACATATTGGAGGCTGTATATCGTGGTGTAGATATGTTCGACTGCGTTATGCCAAGCCGAAATGCAAGACACGCACACCTGTTTACTTGGCAGGGCATACGAAATATTTTTAATGCAAAATATACTCTGGATACCTCCCCTATTGATGAAGAATGTGACTGCCCTGTTTGTCAGCATTTTGACAGAGCGTATTTAAGGCACCTGTTTAAAAGTGGTGAAATGCTGGGTATGCGTCTGGCAGTTATGCACAACATTTACTTTTATAACAATCTAATGGAAAAAATAAGAAAAGAGCTGGACAACGGCACATTTAATGAATTCTATTTAAAATATAGGGACATACTCGGAAAAAGAATTTAATTAATAATTTTACTTGATTAGATTAAATTTTATGGTATAATTAGCTTGTTGTATTGAATTTGAAAGGAATGACTTAACTAAATGAAAAAAGCAATTATTGCAGCATTAGGATTAGCTGCGACATTAGGACTATCATCTTGCTCAACAGCAGCCTCCTCCGGCGGATCAGGCCAAGCAACAAACTTTACACAACTGCTACCAATGATAGCCATATATGTTCTGCTGTTTGCTGCTCTTTACTTCTTTATGATTAGACCAAACTCAAAGAAGAAAAAGCAAGAGGAACAGCTTAGAAACAGCCTTGAAATTGGTGACGAGCTAATTACTATAGGCGGTATTACAGGCAGAGTTGTAAGTATTAAGGACGACGAGTCCTTTATATTGGAAACAGGCCCGGACAGAACAAAAATCCAATTCCAAAAGTGGGCTATTTCAACTATTACAACTGAAAAAGAGCTGCCAACTACAAACAAAAAAAAGAAAAAAGACAAGGAAAAGGCTGACGAAAAGTAATTATTTCTACTTAACAGCATTAAAAGCACTGCATTAAATGTAGTGCTTTTTTTGTTTTAACTTACTTTCTGTAAATCACAGCAATAAAAAAGGCATCGCCATTTATAATTTGTGGCGATGCCGAATTAGTTTGAAAAGTACTGATAATTATTTTTGCTTACAGCTTAACCGTTAGCAGCTGTTTTTTTATTTTTACACTGCCTGCACAGAGCCTCGCCTATACAAAGCATTAGAATAAACAGCGGTGTTGTAATAGGCTGAGTTATATTAGCTATAGCCTGTATTGAGTAGCATATAACGCTTCCCGCACATACAATTATAAGCGGATTATGTTTTGCGTATTTTACTGCCCGTACTATAAACGAAGCAATTACAGCAAGGTACGCTGCCAAGCCTAATATACCTGTAGTAACAAGGTAATTCAAATATTCATTGTGTGCACAGTTGGTGGAGTCGTTTCCAAAACGGCTTGCAAGCTCTGCAAAAAAAGGCGTAAACGGATATGCAAGCGTATCCGGACCGCAGCCTATAAGCTTATCCTTAATATTGGCATCAAGGAAAATTTCAAAGGATTTTCTCCATATATAGCCTCTGTGAGTTCCCCATTTGTCATCAAACCTAAAATATGACGAAATACCGTTAAGCTCGCTTGTAGTGTCTATAAAGGTATACTTAATTATCATATAAACAACAGCCAAGAAACAAGCTGCAACAACAGCTGCTGCTGCGTAAAAAACCGCCTTTGGAAGCAATGCCTCGGCATTTTTGCGGCTTATAATAAAAAATACTCCGCACAAAATCAGTGTAAGTAAAATCAGTACAAATGAAAGCCCGTTTGTATATACAAAAAAGCTTGGAATAGACGATAACTCCTTTACTTTACCCTGTGCCGCCACTGAAAAAACAAATAAAACCTTTGCCCCCAACAGCATTGAAAACAGTGACAAAAAGTATTTAAACATATAATTGGGCTTTCTAATATAATAAACTAAAACTAAAAGTAACAGTGCAAAAAAGCCAACAAAGCCACTGTCACTGTCAGCTACCATTAACGCAGAAAATCCCAGTACCTCGGCAATAAAATATATTGCCGATAACAGCCTGTTTTTTGTGTTCATAAACAACAGCATTAACGCCGGCAAACACACACATATAAAGCTGGATACCAGATTTTTGTTACCTATGGTTGACGAAAAATTCTCAACATCGGCAGGCTCATAGCCTACATACATATTCAACGGGTCAATATAGTAAAAATTCAGCACAGCAAGCAAAAACACAATGCCGGAGCCCAGTGCAAAAGCCGCAAACAGATATTCCCAGTGGCTAAATTCCCGTGTAATTATAAAATATACAGCAACATATACAATCATAATTAAACAGCCGTTGTTGCGTCCTGCCTCACCCGTAAAAGCATCTTCTCTGTATGCGGAAAAAATTGTTGAAGCCACATAAACAAGCAAAAGAGCAAGCATGGCATAGTCTGTAGTAGTTAGGGTTTTGTAAGCAGAAATATTATCCTTTGCTTTCCCCTTTGACGCCAAGGCAAACAACAGGAAAACCTCTCCCACTACAAGCAACGCACTTAATACAAGAAAAACATCGTACTTATCGTGGCGGATATTTGAATACTGCTGTGTGTAATACAACGGGAAAATTATAAACATTGCAGCAAGGTATAAATTCACAAGTATGCTGTTGAGAGAATATTCTTCTGAAAAGAGAGAAAAGAAGCCGCCTTTTTTACAATTCGATTTACCTTTTGCATTATCTTTTAAAATTTCGCTCATAACAACCTCCTTATATCATATTTAAAATAAATATGAAACATAATTAAATTAATGAATTATTTCATACAGCAAAAGAAAAAAGCTCGGCAAATACCAAGCTTTTCTTTTTTGTAAAAACTAAATAATCACTTAGTTCTGCCAATATCCTTACGATAATGTGCACCGTCAAAGTGAATTTTATCTACTGCCTTATAGGCTTTCTCTAATGCCTCGTCTAGGGTTGGTGCAGTAGCTGTAACGCCAAGCACTCTGCCGCCGTTAGTAAAGAACTTTCCGTCTTTATATACAGTTCCAGCATGATAAACAGTAGCACCGTCAACATTTCCATTGTCATTCAGGCCTGTAATTTCGATGCCCTTTTTGTAGGCCTCCGGATATCCGCCGCTTGCCATAACAACACAAGCTGATGCATCGTTTGACCATTCAATATCAATGTCTGACAGCTTTTCGTCAATAACAGCATTAACAATATCCACAAGATCTGTTTTTAGTCTAGGCAATACCACCTGTGCCTCCGGATCGCCAAAGCGTGCATTATATTCAATAACCTTTGGGCCCTTTGGCGTAAGCATTAGTCCAAAATATAAACAGCCCTTAAACGGTCTGCCCTCTGCAACCATTGCCTTTATGGTAGGCTCAAAGATTGTTTCCTGGCACTCCTTAGCAAGCTCATCTGTGTAATAAGGGTTTGGGCTGATTGTACCCATACCGCCTGTATTTAAACCTTGGTCATTGTCGTATGCCCTTTTATGGTCTTTTGAAGATACCATAGGCTTAACCGTTTTACCGTCTGTAAAGGAAAGTACCGAAACCTCAGGGCCTGTTAAAAATTCCTCAATAACAATATGATTGCCCGACTCACCAAATTTTTTGTCCTCCATAATGGATTTAACAGCCGCCTTAGCTTCATCGAGATTTTGTGCTATAATTACGCCCTTACCCAATGCCAAGCCGTCTGCCTTAACCACTACAGGAAATTCGTTTCTGCTTTCTATGTATTCTACAGCCTTTTGTGCATTGTCAAAAACCTCGTACTCTGCTGTAGGAATGTTATACTTCTTCATAAGGTCTTTTGAAAAAACCTTGCTGGCTTCAATTACGGCCGCCCTTGCATTTGGACCAAAGGCTCTTATGCCTGCTGCTTCAAATGCGTCCACCATACCTGCCGCAAGTGGGTCGTCAGGTGCTACAAATGCAAGGTCAATGTTGTTATCCTTTGCAAACTGTACCATTTTTTCCTTGTCCATTACAGGAATATCAACACAAATACTGTCACGGGAAATACCGCCGTTACCGGGCGCTGTATATAGCTTTGTAACCTGTGGACTTTCCAGCAGCTTTTTTACAAGTGCGTGCTCTCTGCCGCCTGAGCCTATCATTAAAATATTCATAAGTAACCTCTTCCTTTTTATTAGTGATGGAACAGTCTTATACCTGTAAAGCACATAGCCATATTATATTTGTTACAGGTATCAATTACATTGTCATCTCTGATTGAACCGCCAGGCTGTGCAACAAACTCAACACCGGACTTTTTAGCTCTTTCAATGTTGTCGCCAAACGGGAAGAATGCGTCACTGCCCAGTGCCACACCGCTTAGGTGAGTAAGCCATTCTTTCTTTTCTTCTCTTGAAAGAGGCTCCGGCTTAACCTTAAAGAACTGCTGCCATACACCGTCTGCCAATACATCCTCGTATTCGTCAGAAATATAAACATCAATAGTATTGTCACGGTCTGGGCGACGGATATTGTCAACAAATTGAAGGTTAAGTACCTTTGGATGCTGACGCAGGAACCAAATGTCTGCCTTGTTGCCTGCAAGCCTTGTACAGTGAATTCTTGACTGCTGACCTGCACCTACACCAATAGCCTGACCATCCTTTGCATAGCAAACGGAGTTAGACTGTGTGTATTTTAGGGTGATAAGTGCTATCTTTAGGTCACGCTTTGCCTCGTCTGTAAAATTTTTGTTCTCTGTTACGAAGTTAGAAAGCATTTCATCATCAATTTTTAGGTTGTTTCTGCCCTGCTCAAATGTTACTCCGAAAACATCCTTATACTCCTTTTCAGCCGGTACATAATCAGGATCAATCTTTACGATGTTGTATGTACCCTTTCTCTTTGACTTCAGCACCTCCAAGGCCTCATCTGTATAGCCCGGTGCAATAATACCGTCGGAAACCTCTCTTTGAATCAGCCTTGCAGTTTGAACATCACATACATCTGAAAGGGCAATCCAGTCGCCATATGAAGACATTCTGTCGGCACCTCTTGCCTTTGCGTATGCACTTGCAAGCGGCGAAAGCTCTAAGTCATCAACAAAATATATTTTCTTTAGGGTGTCAGAAAGTTCTGTAGCTACCGCAGCACCTGCCGGACTTACATGCTTAAAGGAAGCAGCCGCAGGCAGACCTGTAGCAGCCTTTAGCTCCTTAACAAGCTGCCAGCTGTTAAATGCGTCCAAGAAATTAATATATCCCGGCTTGCCGTTTAAAACCTCTATAGGAAGCTCCCCGTCGTTTTTCATAAATATTTTTGAAGGCTTTTGGTTAGGATTACATCCGTATTTCAACTCTAGCTCTTTCATTAAATATCCTCCTTAATATAATGGCAAAAAATGTAATAAAACTGATTATTTGTTCTTATTTATAATTCTGCTTTGTGTACTATTATCCTCAAGGTTAATATATCTTACAAAAAGTGAAACCTTGTTGTCGTCGTTAAGTGCTGTCCAAAGCTTATTAGCAAAGGTATCAATATCGTCACTGCCTATTTCTACCAGCTTTGGCTCACCCTCAAAGCTTGGCAGCGGATTTTCGTTTACCTTATAGGTATGAATAAATCTGCCCTGTCCGCTTAAAGGATTTTCATAAGAGAAGGTGTATCTTTGGCAAGAGTCAGGGTTGCCGTTTGCACTCTTTAGAATTGACATTGAAAAGTCAAAGTCATTGCTTGACGGTTCAACTATACCGGAAATTCTTGGTGTATAGTTAGGGCCGTCCGGCTCAAACTCTCTTGTTCTAAGGGATTCCTCAAAGGTTTTACCCTGCTGCATTAATTCGTAAATTGTGTCTGTTTGGTCGCCGTTAGTAACAATCGTTTTGTTGTCAAGCACTCTTACCGGTGCATATATAATGAGTGACGGATCCTCCAGTTTAGATTCGTCAAATGCCTGCGTTCTAATGCCACAGCCGTCCTCTACAAAAATTCTGTTGCGGCTGTTCTCACTTCTTCCCATAATAAAATAGGCAATTACTGCATTCTTTCCGTCTGCACTTTTACCTATAACAATACCTCTGCCGGGATATGGGTTAGCAGTAAGCTCTTTTTCTAATGAAAGCATTTCCATTGGTATCTCCCTTTCTCTTATAAAATTTAATCTAATATTTCAGTGGTTTTATCATCAATAACCTTAATTTTATCATCGCAGAACAGTGCTACAGCCATAGGAAGTATTTTCCATTCTGCCTGCTCCATTACACGCTTTTGGAGTATCTCCGGCGTGTCGCCGTTCTCTATTGCCACAGCTCTTTGCAAAATTATAGGCCCGCCGTCGCATACCTCGTTTACAAAATGTGCGGTTGCACCTGTAACCTTAACTCCACGCTGCAAAGCACACTCATGCACCTTTAGTCCGTAAAAGCCCTCACCGCAAAATGCAGGTATAAGTGATGGGTGGATATTAATAATTCTGTTTTTAAACGCTTTTATAACATCCTCGCCCAAAATAGTCATAAAGCCTGCCAGCACAATAAGGTCTGCCCTTTTATCATTAAGCAGGCTTATCAGCGCACTGCTGTACTCGGAAAATTCTGCATAATCCTTGCGTCTGATTACGGCTGTGTCAATACCGTTTGCTTCGGCACGCTGCAAAGCATATGCATTAGGATTACTTGATATTACACAGGTTATTTTGCCGTTCTTAATTTTTCCTGCCTTTTGGGCATCTATAAGCGCCTGTAAATTTGTGCCGCCACCGGACACTAAAACAACTATATTCTTCACAGCTAAGCCTCCAAACATTCAATAAAAAGCATCGGTTCACCTTAAAATCAGGTTCACAGATACTTATTCAAAGTAATCAGTCAAAAATTACTTCCTTGTCGCCTTCAACAACCTCGCCCAAAACAAACGCTTTTTCGCCTGCCTGAGCAAGTACAGAAAGTGCGGTATCAACCTGGTTTTTGTCAATAGCAATAACCATACCTACGCCCATATTAAAGGTGTTAAACATATCGTGTTCAGAAATATTGCCCTCTTTTTGAATAACATTAAATATCGGCAAAACAGGCACAGCAGACTTGTTAATTTTTGCTGACATACCGTCCTTTAACATTCTTGGAATATTCTCATAAAAGCCGCCGCCCGTAATGTGGGATACTGCCTTAACATTGCACTTTTCAATAAGCGCAAGCAACGGCTTAACATAAATTTTTGTTGGCGTCAAAAGTGTTTCGCCAAGCGGCTTGTCAAGCTCAGGGTATGTTTTCTTAACTGTTTCCTCGTTAATATTAAATACCTTTCTTACAAGTGAAAAGCCGTTTGAGTGTACGCCTGATGACGGCAAGCCTATAAGAACATCACCGGCTTCAAGACCTTCTCCGTCAATAATTTTCTTCTTATCTACAATACCTACAGAGAAACCTGCAAGGTCATATTCATCTACAGGGTAAAAGCCCGGCATCTCGGCAGTTTCGCCGCCTACCAAAGCACAGCCTGCCTGCACACAGCCCTCTGCAACACCTGAAACAATTTCTGCAACCTTTTCAGGTACATTTTTGCCAAGTGCCATATAATCCAAGAAGAACAATGGCTTTGCGCCGCCGCATACAACATCGTTTACACACATAGCTACACAGTCAATACCAATAGTGTCGTGCTTATCCAGCAGAAAAGCAAGCTTTAGCTTTGTGCCTACACCATCTGTACCTGAAACAAGTACAGGCTCCTCCATACCGGATAGATTAGGCATAAAACAGCCGCCAAAACCGCCGATACCGGAAATAACACCGTCAATATTTGTTTTAGCAATGTGCTTTTTCATTAATTCTACTGATTTATAGCCGGCTGTTACATCTACACCGGCTGCCTTGTAGCTTTCACTAAAACTCTTCATAAAAAACCTCCGTAAAACATACCTGTTTTTATAAATAAAACATATAATAATTATTTCTTAATTTTCTTGCTGAATTTATCTTCAAACTGCTCAGTAGGAACTTCTGTAGGGAAGTTACCGTCAAAGCAAGCAGTACAAAAGTTTACACTGTTATCTGTTGCACAGGATTTAAGATCCTGCAAAGATATAAACTCAAGGGAATCTGCATTTATTTTTTCACACAGCTGCTGCTTTGAAAGCTTGTGTGAAATAAGCTGGTCTTTAGCAGGCAGGCTTGTACCGTAGTAACAGGTTTCATGGAACTCCGGTGACGCCACTCTAACATGGACTTCCTTGGCTCCTGCCTTTTTCAGCAAATCTACAATATGTGCCATAGTGCCGCCACGAACAATGCTGTCGTCAATAATAACAACCCTCTTGCCTTCTACAGTTGGTTTAAGCACATTTATTTTTATTTCAAGAGTGCGTTTCTTTAGATTGTTGCTGCCCTCCATAGAAAGGGTTCTGCCTATGTATTTATTCTTTATAATTGCTACACCATAAGGGATTCCTGTAGCATTGGCATAGCCTATTGCACAGCTTACACCGCTGTCAGGCACACCACAGACAACATCAGCCTCCACAGGATACGCCTTTGCAAGTGCAGCGCCTACATTCATTCTAAAATTATGGACACACTGGTGGTCTATAACACTGTCAGGCCTTGAAATATAAATAGGCTCAAATATACACATTGACGTTTTATCACTGCAGTGCTCAGTATAGCTGTGCAGTCCGTTTTCATCAATTACAACCATTTCGCCCGCCTGAACATCTCTTACAAAGTCAGCCCCTAAGCTGTCAAAGGCACAGCTTTCGGAGGACACAATATAGCTGTTTTTCATTTTACCTATACAAAGCGGTCTAAAGCCGTTTGGGTCACGCACTGCAATAAGCTTGCTGGGAGAAATAATAACCATAGAATATGCACCCTCAAGCATATCCATAGACTTTAAAACAGCCTCCTCAATAGAAAATGTTTGAAGTCTGTTGCTGGCAATTACATAAGCAATAAGCTCTGCATTACTGTTGGACTGGAAAATAGCTCCGCCCTGCTCCAACAGCTTGTGAATTTCGGCACGGTTTGTGATTGCTCCATTATGAGCAATAGCTAACGAACCTTTTATGTATCTCATAAGCAGTGGCTGAACAGCCGCAAAGTCGTGCTTGTCCCTAGTATAAATTGAGTGTCTGACATGACCTATGGCTATTTTTCCGTTTGGCAGCTCGTCAAGTCCCTCTACCGTAAGTGCCTCCGACACCAAACCGTTGTTTTTAAAGCATTTAAAAGTGCCGTTGTCATTTACACAAATTCCGGCACTTTGCTGCCCCCTGTGCTGCAAGGCTAAAAGCCCGCTGTAAACCTCGGCAACGGTGTTAATATCATCATCATTTTTGTAGATGCCAAACACACCGCACTCGTCCTGCGGCTTACATTCCTTAGTTAATAATTCTGTTTTTTCTTGAAATATACTCACAGCTCGTTCACCTTGCTTTGAATTGCCTTATCCTTGGCAATTACGCCCGCTTCCATATCCGCTTTCAGTTTATCAAGCTTAGCTGACAAAGCATTGTCAGACAAAGCAAGCATTTGTACAGCCAAAAGTGCAGCGTTGTCTGCACCGTCTATAGCAACTGTAGCTACCGGTATTCCCTTTGGCATTTGTACTGTAGCCAAAAGAGCGTCAAGTCCGTCCAGCGTTGATGACTTTACAGGAATACCAATTACCGGAATTGTAGTGTGTGCAGCCAAAACTCCTGCCAAATGTGCAGCCTTACCTGCGGCAGCAATAATTACACCAAAACCGTTCTCCTTAGCTTTGGAAGAAAATTCGGCAGCCTGTGCCGGTGTGCGATGTGCCGACATTACATGTACCTCAACAGGTACATCATACTCCTTTAATGTTTTTACAGCACCTGAAACTACAGGAAAGTCACTGTCACTGCCCATAATTACCGCTACTTTTTTCATAATCTAACATTCCTTTCTTAAACATAGAAATAAACCAAAAGCCCTATTTGTATGCACATGGCAAACAGGCGTTTTGTAAACAGTACAGCTACATTACAAAACTAAAAGGCTGCGGTTATATTTACCACAGCCTACACTTGTGCCTTGTAAAAAAACGCAAGGTTTCCACAGACCATAACAAAACTGCTGCAGCCGCACATAATTTTCGCCATTGGAAACACCTCCGCTTAGTAGTCGTTATATATATTTTATTGCATTTTGAGTATAATTTCAACTATTTTTCACGGATAAAAGAATTTAAAAAGCCATTTGTATTTATTGTGCATAGCAATAGAAAATATCTTAATTTTTTTGTCATTTTTTACATATTTACAAGATAAAACCGCACTAACAAAAATAGTTAGTGCGGCTGTATAAATCATAACCTTATTGTATATTAGGCACACATTAAGCCTTACTTATTTTGAACATCTTCAGTATGGAAAACTTCCTTTACAGAAGTAGCCAAGCCTGCCAAGGACTGAATTTCTGACGGAATAATAATCTTTGTAGCCTTGCCGTCTGCTGCCTTTTGGAATGCCTCAAGACTCTTAAGAGCAATAACCTTTTCTGACGGAGCTGCATCATTAAGCATTCTCAAAGCGTCGGCATAAGCCTGCTGTACGCTTCTGATAGCCTCAGCTTCACCCTCTGCCTCACGAATTTTCTTCTCTTTTACAGCGTCAGCCTGTAGAATTGCAGCCTGCTTATGGC
>FR891344.1:98626-140840 GCA_000435335.1 Clostridium sp. CAG:964 | reverse complement strand
TGCTTTTCCATTGCCTCCTGAATCTCTCTAGGAGGAAGAATGTTTTTAAGCTCAACTCTGTTTACCTTAATACCCCAAGCGTCGGTAGCTTCATCAAGAATAACACGGATTTTTGTGTTAATAACATCTCTTGAGGTTAATGTGTGGTCAAACTCAAGCTCACCTATAATATTTCTAAGCGTTGTTGCTGACAGGTTTTCAATAGCTGCCAAAGGATTTTCTACACCATAGGTATACAGCTTAGGATCTGTAATCTGGAAGTATACAACAGTATCTATCTGCATTGTAACATTATCCTTTGTGATAACAGGCTGTGGCGGGAAGTCAACAACCTGTTCTTTTAAGGATACTCTCCTTGCTATCCTGTCAATAAAAGGTATCTTCCAATGCAAGCCTGTACCCCATGACTGGTGGTAAGCACCAAGACGCTCAATAACAAATGAATGTGCCTGCGGCACAACCTTAACATTCTTGATAAATACAATAATTGCAATAATCGCAATTATAATAATAACTAAAAATATTGCCGGCATAATAATCTCCTTACTTTATAATATAATAATAAATTTTTACGGTTGACTTAATAGCCGAATACCGATTTTATCCCGTTGTAACATTTACAGGTGTAACAATCATCTTAACACCCTCTATGCCATCAATTTTTACAACAGTACCTGCAGGCAAAACATACGGTGAAGTAGTTTTTGCCGACCACACCGAGCCTTCAACCTTAACCTGACCTACCCCATCGGAATTGTTTATATCAACAATTACCTCTGCTAATTTTCCTATGTACCGATCGCTGTTTGTAGCAACCTTGGCATTTTTGGCCCTAAACCGATGCACCAGCGGCCGTGTTGCCAAAATACAGACAATAGACAAAGCAACAAAGACCATCCATTGCAAAAGCAGTGAATCCGTAAAAGCCGCAATTATAGCAGTTATAATGGCACTTACCGCTAACCAAATAGACACCAGCTGCGTTGTACAGCCTTCCACAACTATAGCAATAACTGCAATGGCTATCCAAAAAATCGGCAAAGAGAAAAAATTAATATCCATAAATAATACCTCATCTCCTTTCCACAAATAGGTCTTAATTAACTCAACCCAATTATACAATACCATATGTAATATGGTTAGTCAATATACAAACTTGTAACCAACCACTAAAATATTTGTTAATATCAGTTAAGCTTTATACATATATTTATGGTATAAGATTAGATTTAAGGAGATAGAAATGGATATAAAATTTATTGCAATAATAATTGTAAGCACTGTTATATTTTTTGCGGTTATTTACGCCGCAAAGCAAAGCAAAAAGCCTTTAAAAAGAGCCTGCGGAACCGTTCTTACAGGTCTTGCTGCTTTAGCGGCGGTAAATATATCGGGAATATTTACAGGTGTATATATTCCCGTAAGCTGTTTAAGCGTATGTGCCAGTGCCGTAGGCGGAATACCGGCTGTAACTGCTATGCTGATAATAGACACCTTTTTTAAATAAAATGTCACAGCCAATAAGGCATAGCTTTATCGCAAAAGCACCTGCCATATTCTCAAAAAATCCGAGAACTATATGAAGTTTTCCGTATTGATTTCAGCTGAATTTATAACCTGTAGGGCTGTGCTTTTGTCACCTGTCATAAGTGCAACAATTGCCTGATAGACAACATCTGTATTATTATAAAAAACATTTCTGACAAGGATGGCCTGCTCGGCATCCGGTATATACATCTTAACGCTTAACAGCTGGTTATCACCATCATTCACCATACACTCAATATAAGTTCTGTCCTGCTTGCTAATAAGCTTTACGCTGTTTTCCTGCTTGACATCATACTGGTGAAGATACATTTTAAAATTCTTTAGGGTACTCTCTTTAACGGAGGCAGGCAGCTCATCGGCAAGATTTGTTACAATATATCTGCCGGTATCGGTAAGCTGATACAGATTACTGCCCTCTTTTATCTCGGCAATCTGCCCACCCGATACAAGCTCTGCAAAGCTGTGGGAAGCCTCAAAATAATTAGCCGAACCACACTTTTGAAGAACACCGCACATAAAGTCAGAGGTTACTCCCTCGCTTACATCACTCAGCAAATAACATATAAGCACCTTTATTTGTTCGTTGTCGTGAAGTCCTCCGGGCAAAACCCCCTGGTTCTTATTTTCACTTTCGTTATACAAAATATCAAAAGCCATAAAAAACACCTCCAACACAAGGCTGTTATGTTATATAATTCCGCTTAACTCCCGCATAGACTATAATACTAAACGGCTTAGATTAAGTAAGACCTTATTCCACATCCGGCAAAAACTTTTCAACTATATCATCCGCCTGCTTATATATGCTGTCCTCTGCTACATAACCACGAACTCTTGAAACAGGGTAAACAGTTGTGTGTCTGCCAACTACCGTACCCGGATTAAGTACAGAATTACACCCTACCTCCACATAATCGCCTATAATAGCACCAAGCTTTTTTAAGCCGGTATCAATTTTTTGATTATCAACATTAATAACAACATTTGTTTTATCCGATTTTAAATTTGAAGCAATTACACCGGCACCTGTATGTGACTTATAGCCATATATAGAATCACCTACATAATTAAAATGCGGAGCCTGTACATTATCAAACAAAATTGAATTTTTAATCTCGGTAGAGTTGCCGACTACCGAGCCTTCGCCGATAATCGCCTTGCCTCTGATAAAAGCACAGTGCCTTACCTCGGCACGCTCACAGATTATAAGAGGGCCGTTAAGCATTGCAGAAGGAGCGACATTTGCAGTTTTGGCTATCCATATGTTATCACCTATTTGGTCATATTTTTCCGGTGAAAGCGTAGGCCCTATTTCCATTATAAATTTTTCAATCTTATCCAAGACCTCCCATGGATATTTAGTACCCTCAAAAAGCGGTGCCGCAATAGTATGCGTACAGTCAAGCAACGCCTTTGTTTCCAATTTAGAGCTCATTAGTAATCCTCCTAAGTTTATTCATAGTCATAAAACGCCCAGTTGCCGTCTTGTGTTTTTCCGGCAACAAATTTAATTTCTTTATTTTCGGTAATCTGCACCTTGTATGCGGAAAAATTCCTTGGCTGTTTTGTATTTGGATCTAAAACCACAACTACAGCCCCTATAGTTATCCAATTATATTTGAATACATCTATACCTTTTATACAGAATTTTTCATTTTTACTGCTTCCTAAATAAGAATAATTTTTCATAATAATCACCTCTTATTTACTTAAACTATTTGTCTTATTCAGAGAAATTTTTCTATATATGTAAATTACAAGCAAAGCACTTAAAACGCCAAGCAGTATTCCTGCAAAAACATCTGACGGAAAGTGTACAAACAGATACATTCTGGAAAAAGCAATGGTACCGGCACACACAAGGGCCAAAACACCAAGCTTTTTGTTAAAATACATTATAACCGCTGCAGCGGCAAAAGATGACGAAGTGTGTCCGGACGGAAAAGAATAGCTTCTTGGCGAATTCACCAGCATTTGTACAGCTGTATCTATGTGACACGGCCTTGGTCTGCAAACAATATTTTTAATACACAGCTCTCCCACTAGGAATGCCAGCGTCATAGCACATATCATTAATATACCGCATATTCTTGTTTTCTTAAAAAACAACAGCGGAATTGCCGACAAAAGCCATATAGTCCCATATTCACCCAGTGCCGAGGCAATAATCATAACATCATTTAAAATAGGAGATACTATATAATCCTGCATAAAATAAAGTACAGGAAAATCAAACGGCATTACACTGCACCTCCAAGATCAACGCCCCACAGCATTCTCTGTACAACGCTGTATTTATTATTAATTTTACAATTAAAGTGAAATTTAATGCTCACACAGCAGCATTCTTTATCATTAAAGACAGCAGCCTCATAAATGCTGCTGCCTTTTTTATGTGACAACACACAAGCACTTCCGTCTACAACAGTTCGTATGTATTGCTCCTTGTTTTTAACGGAGCGTTTTATATAATAATTAAAAAATTGAAACAGGCTTTTTATTCTTTTTTCTTTTTGCGTATAAACAGCAACAACTAGCGGCGACTTAACATAGATTTCATCAAGCTTATCTGAAAATATATTTTTCAAATAAACAACATCTCTGTTTGAAATATGCTTTATTGCGTAACCGCTGGGAGCGATTAACGAAAAACCGTCCCCATAGCACCTAACACCTGCACCGAATTTAAAATACTCCTTAGAATTTACCGTCATTCTTGTTATTGTATCAATATTATTTAATTGCGGATTTTCCTTACAGATAAGCTCTTTTTTCTTAGTTTTGGAGGTATTTTCGCAGCTTATAGGATTATCAGTGCCAAGCTCTGTATTATCTGCAGCTTTAGTTAAGCCGTTATCTGCCAATTCATCATCAGCAGAGACCTTTAAATTATACTCAGCTGCTAAAGGCCTCTTCTTGTATTCAGCAGACAGTGTTTGGTGCTTATAGCCACTCTCTTTAAGTTTTTTTAACAAAATGATTTTATTATTTATATGCTTATACAGCTCTTTGTTTTCTAAAATGTTCCTTTTAATAATATTATCAAGTATACTTATTTTGCTGCTAAGGTCAAGCCGCTGCTGACTGTTAATCTCGTTAAGCAAAACCAGTTTTTCTGCAACTGTATATGCTTTGCCCTTAACTATCCTCTCATAAATATTAAACCTGTCAACAATAGGCAGATTTTCATTATCTGTCAAATAATGCTCCAATGTATTTATAAGAGAGCTGTTCGATTCTTTGTTAAGCAAATTATTAAGGAAGTCGGATCTATATTCGGTTATAAGCTTCTTTACAAAAACAACCTGTTTATTATTTTGGTGAATAAGCTTAGCGGTATTTTTATATGTTTCTGCTGTTTTGGCTTCATCTCTGTTAAAAAAGCTTCCGTAATATCTGCTGTCATAGCCGCTTAAATTATCACCGCCGATGATTTTGTTGCTCGCCATCGATCCACCTCCTTAATCACTATATCCATACCAATAATTATTTTACTATAAAAGCAAAAAATTTACAATGGTAATTGCACATTTATGTCTATATTGTTTACAAGCTATACCAATATGTGTTATATTAGCTCTATAGAGCTAAGTATTTTTAGAACAATCGGAGCAATTTATGAATATAATTTACAATAAAAAAATACGAACAATTATTTTAATTACGATATTGGTAACGCTTTTGAGCGCCTTCTCTCTGTTTTGTATTTTATTTTCAAGAGACTATAAAACGCCGGAGGGCGGCATTTCGTATCTTAATTTTACCGGAAGCTACTCAATAAATAATTCTGATATTTATTATAAGCTGCCTACAAACGATTACAAAAAAATAACAGTAAACAACGCCTATGAGATTGAATTTGATTTACAATTTAACAGACCTATTTTTCGTGGAGAAAGGATTAACATATATGCAGATATGGTAGCTATAGAAGCATTCTACAACGGCCATCAGGTGCTTGCCTTTGGTGACAAAGCAAATCTGCCCGACATTGTCAGCTCTGTAGGCAACTGCTGGACATATTTTAATTCGGTCGGTATTAATAACACCGATACTGTTAAATTTAAAATAACAAGTCCGTACGGTCATATTAATCCAAATTATATAAATAAATTTCTTTCCAGTCTGTCTGTAGGCTCTTATGATAATTTATTAAAATCTGAAATTGAAACAAATCTCTTTATTATTCTGGGAGCGGTGCTTTCCTTTATTGCAGGCTTTATACTGTTAATTATGAACCTTGCCTTTAAATTAATGAAAACGCCATACAGCATTAACGGTATATCCTGCTGCCTGCTTATAATGAGCAGTGCTTTGCTTTTATTTTTGAATTGCAGTTGTATCAGCCTGATATTCAACAACGCATTTCTTGTAACAATGACAAGGTATGTTATTTTACTGTTTATTCCATTTTTACTGCTGATGTATACAGAAAAATTTGTGCACAACAAGCACATAGACAGCACTATAAGCCTGCTGATGATTATTTGGTCATCTTGTATTGTGGCGTTTTTTATAGGTCAATCCTCCGGTTTGCTGGACTACTATACCTTTTCAAGATACATAACAGCAGCTGCCGTTATACTTATGACCGCCAATGCTCTGTTTTTTATTGCTGACTATAAAAAGAACAAAAATAAAGATAAAAAAATTCTTCTTATTGCGTCACTTGTATTTAACCTATGCATAACGATAGAGTTAATATTCAAAATAAGCAGCGGTGAATTTTATATATATATATTTGAATGCGGCTTGCTATTGTTTGCAATACTCCAATTTGTGGTTTTGATGATTTTTTCCAAGAGGAATTACGAACAAGCTATTAGAACCAACGAAATGGAAAACGAGCTTATTCAAGGTAAAATATCAATAATGCTAAGTCAAATACAGCCGCATTTTCTTTATAACACACTGGTAGTAATAAGGCAGCTTTGTGACATTAACCCTAAAATGGCAAAAGAAGCCGTTACGGAATTTGCAAACTACCTAAGGGGCAACCTTGATTCACTTACGCTTAATACAACCATACCCTTTGAAAAAGAAATGGAGCATGTAGAAAACTATATTTCACTTGAAAAAAAGAGATTCGGTGATAAAATTAATATTGAATACGATATTGACTGCATTGACTTTGAGGTTCCGTCCTTAACAATTCAGACTGTAGTCGAAAACGCAATTCGCCATGGAATTTCCAAAAGGAAAAGCGGCGGTACTGTTACAATATCAACAAAGGAAAGTGAAAATAATTATTATATCGAAATATATGACAATGGTGTTGGAGTTGATTTAACACGGACGCCGGAAAGCAATAAAGATGGCAGAAGTCATATAGGTATTGAAAATGCAAAAAAAAGAATTGAATCTATGTGCTTCGGCACATTAACTATAGACAGCACGCCAAGCATAGGAACAACAGTGCTGATTACAATTCCTAAACTGAATTAATTGCATAGGAGAAAGCATATGAATGTAATAGCGGTGGACGACGAAACATTTGCACTTAATGACCTTACAGAGGTTTTGGAGGAATGCATAGCAGATACAAAAATAATCGGCTTTTCTAAAGCTGATGATGCACTTGATTATGCCAGGGCAAATAGTATAGACATTGCGTTTCTGGACATTGAAATGGACAGTATGTCCGGCTTGCAGCTTGCTGCACAGCTTACTCAGATTAACGAAAAAACCAATATTATATTTGTAACAGGCTATTCAGAATATGCCTTGGACGCCTTTTCTGTTTACGCAAGCGGTTACATACTGAAGCCGGCAGAGAAAAGATCTGTTTTAAAAGCTCTTTCAAATTTACGCTATCCAATTGACACAATTAATCAGCCTAAACTAAGGGTTAAAACATTCAGCAACTTTGAGGTTTATGTAAACGGCAAGCCTTTACATTTTCCAAGAGCAAAATCAAAAGAGCTTTTCGCCTATTTAATACATAAAAACGGTACAGGCTGTTCGCTAAGGGAGCTTGCTTCTGTGCTGTATGAAGACAAAGAATATACCTCTTCATTACAGCATCAGCTGCAAACAATAATAGCAACTATGATGAAAGCACTAAATAGCGAGGGTGTCGGTGATGTTATAAACAAGCGTTATAATCATTTATCGGTTGATACAAGTAAAATTGATTGTGATTATTATAAGTTTTTAGACGGTGACAAGGATGCAATTAATTCATACACAGGCGAATATATGATGAACTATAGCTGGGGAGAATTTACTATAGGCTATTTAGACAGCAAAGCCTTTTCAGAATAAATGCAGCCGTCTTTTTTCTCGCCTGCAGCCGTCCTCGGCCTACTCGCACCCTTAGGCTCACTTTCAGGGGCTTTCTTTTCATAGTCTGTTGGCATAAAATTATTACCTTGATTTTTGTAAAATCATAGCCCAACTTATACAGCATTATGCCGTGTTCTTGCATAATTATTACCTTTCATTCTGTAAAACAGCAGTTTACGCCGTACTTAGAGCAGCAAAAAAGCATTTGTGAAGTTAATTGCACAAATGCTTTTTTGCTGCTTTTGGTTTTGTAAGCTTGCCCTTAGGCTGTTCGTTTTTAATCTCTTCGGCATAGCCTAAGGATATAAGTTCCATTGCTCTTTTGTGCGAGCATTCAAAAGCTTCATTAACAGGACGGGTAACGCAGCCGTTCTGCCTGTCGTTAAATGCTGTTATTACCTTGATTTTCATTATGTCACCGCCTTTCAAATTGGTAATAAAAAAGCACCCTATAATCAACATTACTGTCGGTTATAAAATGCTTAATGCGTAAATTTGTGCTATTTTTGTTAATGAGGCATAACAAAACCGCCCTTTTTACGGAGCGGTTAATCTTGATGAAACGGATTATTTTTCATTTTTTCTTTTCCGATTATTAACAGTCTATCCTGTGCCTTTTTCTTTTCTTCTTTGGTAGCCTCTACTGAATCAAGTATATCACAAAGTTTCATTTCTTCCTCTGTTGGAATTATCATCATAACTCTTCACCTACTAACTTTATTAAATTATTAGCATACTCGTTTTCAGGAACAGTAAAAGATTCTGCCACTATCTCAGTATAGTTGTGCTCTTTATACCCTAAACGAGCATAGTCTGATATAGATTTTCTCAAATCACTACCAATTTCCTTGCCTTGAATATAAGACAAAATCTTTTCATCAATAATATCCTTTGCTCTATTATACTCGATATTTTTGACTTTTGCAAGATTTTTAATACTGTCGTAATAGTATTTGTGACCTAATTCGTGTCTGAAAATATGCAACGGGTGCGATGATGACCATTCACCCGATTTCTTCATTTCTTGTGCTTTTTGTGCGTGTTCAGACAAAGCATTTTTCTTATTCGCAAACTTTAATAAAAGTTCTCCGGAATTATCATAAAACACACCATAGTCTGTTGAATTTTTAGAATTTAGTATGCCAACTCTTGAAACGGTTGTTACTTTACCGAATTTCTTTTGCATATTTTCAAGCTCGTTATTAAAAATTTCCTGAACTTCTTTTGTAACACCCTTTTCAAATTCTATTATACCACTTTGCTTTGTATTATCAAGTTTATTATCTGCAATTTTTGAAATTTTATCGCTGTTTGAACTTCCATCTGAAATTTTATGTACTGCATAATAAAAATTTCATAAATTATAAATGTGAATAAATATTAAACATTCAACATCTGAAATGTCAACAAGTCTAAAAAAATGTTTAAAACCGCTCTGTTTGACTACTAACAAGTGATTAAATCCGTTGATAACAAGTGTTTTTATAGCGGTTATTGTCAATAAATACGGCTATAATTATGATTTGCATATTATTCAATTGCCAATAATTTTAAAAAAAGAAGTTGTGTATATTTATTCATTTTGAATACTGTGCATAACCGCAATTTTTAGAGTATGAATATTTATGCATATTCTTTGCAAAGCAGTGCCGCTTTGATTTACTTTTTATGTCGTCTTCGTTTTATTGCAAAGCAGTAAAAATTATACAGAATGTAATATTACATTCTGTATAATTTTAGCCCTTGTCGTATCTCTGCCGTAATTTTTTTAAGGCCTTTGTTTCGATTCTTGATATGTATGAGCGTGATATATTCAGCATTGCAGCTATTTCCCTTTGGGTTTTTTCCTTATGACCGTTTAGTCCGTATCTTAATTCTATTACTGTTTTTTCTCTTTCGTCCAATTCTTCATTTATATACTGCTGCAGTTTTTCGCTCTTAAACTTGGTATCTATCCTTTCAACAATATCATCATCTACCGCTATTACATCCATTAGTACCAAATTATTTCCGTCTTTGTCGCTGTCTACCGATTCACTAAGTGAAATTTCCTGCTGTGTCTTCTTATTATTTCTAAACATCATCAATATTTCATTTTGGATACATATTGAGGCATACGAGCTTAAACGGCGAGTTTTAGCTGCGTCAAAGGTATTAATCGCCTTTATTAATCCTACCACGCCTACCGAAAGCAGGTCATCATAATCATTGGTGCCTGTATAATATTTTTTTACTATATGTGCAACTAAACGCAAGTTATGCTCTACTAAAATATTTCTTGCCTCTTTGTCACCCTGTGCCACTCTTGCCAGATATTTTTTTTCGTCTGCGGCTGACAATGGCTTTGGATACACATTTCCCGATGTTAGGTGAAGTATAAAAAACATATACATACCGTTTAATATTTCAAAAAGCACTCTAACCTCTCCCTGTCTTGGTAAAATTCATACAGCGGTACTTACTCAACAAAAGAATAGCGAAACTGTTGCCACCGAAACAACCAGCCCCGTAAAATCTGCAAGTAATGCGCAAGGCACTGTGCAACCGGTTTTGGTTATATTTACACTGCCAAAATACATTGCAACAGTGTAAAATGTGGTTTCTGTTGAGCCCATAACCACGCTTGCCACCCTGCCGGCAAAGCTGTCTGCCCCATTTTGTGCAAGTATGTTGTCAAGAACTGCCAAAGCTCCGCTTCCGCTTACAGGTCTTATAAGAGCCATTGGTATAACCTCCGGCGGAAATCCCACAGCACTGCACACAGGCTCCAATACCTTTGCCAGCCACATAAACAAGCCGCTGCTTTCAAGCATTGTTACCATCATAACCAAACCGATAATTGACGGAGCTATGCTTAAGGTTGTTTTTAATCCCTCCAGTGCACCGGCAGTAAAAAGCATAAATACCTCTTGCTTTTTAATAAGGCCGGTAAGTATTATAGCGGCAATTATAACCACAACCGATATTGACGCAATATACTCCATAAAATCACCTTGTAAATCCAGTGCATATTTTTGTTGCCATAATTCCTACAGCTAACGCAGCAACCGAAGAAATCCAAATACAAGGTGCTATTTCCATGGGTGAGCTGCTTCCGTTTGACAGCCTTAGTGCTGCTATTGTAGTAGGAACAAGCTGTATTGATGAAGTATTCATAACAACAAAAACTGACATACCACGGTTAGCCGTATCTCCCCCATTGTGCATAGCTGCCACCGCCTTTAGTCCTGCCGGAGTGGCGGCATTGCCCAAACCGATAAGATTGGCAGTAATATTTGTGCTTATGGCATTCATAGCTTCTTTATTATTTTTGTGGTCGGGAAACAAAAATTTAAGTACGGGTTTAAACAATATACTTAAACCGTTTGTAATACCACAGTTATCCGCTATAGCCATAATGCCACTCCAGACGCTTATAGTACCTGCCAATGTAAGCAGCAGCTTTACAGCAGCTTCTCCCCCACTTAGCACAGAGGCGGCAACTAAGTCGCCGTTACCCAGCAAAACACCGAAAAGTATTGCAATTAATGTAAGTATAGCCCAAACAAAATTCATCATAAAATAACACCCAATATTAATTATTAGACAGGATAAATATTTTTTGGTATCTCATTGACAAAATAACCAATAATTGGTAAAATAAACATAGTAAATCAAAGTAAAGGAGCGTTCCTATTATGTCACAAACAAAAAAGAAAAACGGAAAAATGGGGCAAGTTTGCACTATTGACAGCCTTGGCAGAATTGTTGTACCATCCTTAATGAGAAAAACCTACAATATGGAAAAAAACGAACCGGTTGAATTAATTATGATGGACGAAGGAATTTTAATGAGGAAATACAAGCCCGGCTGTATTTTCTGTAACAATATACACGATTTAACGGTTTTTAGAGACAATATAATTTGCAAGAATTGCTTAAAAGAGATGAGTGAAATGCTCTAACCAATACGGTAATTTATATTCAAAAAGGGTTAAAATAATACTGATATTTACTTTTTTTATTTATTTTAGACTGTCCATTTTTTCTCCCTGCACAGGTCATTATTTTAATAACAAGCTGATTAGTATAATTCCTGTCGGCAAGCTAAAGTACATATTTAAAAAAGCGTCAAAAATAAACGCCTGCGTTTTTACATAATGCAGGCGTTTTTCTGTATTAAGTATTTAATTATTTCACAAAATTTGTAGCAATTACAATTTGAGTATGATAAAATAAAAACCGTAAGATACATAAATCACATTATGCGGAATTTTATAACTATATATAACCTGCTTTCATTGTTATAAAGCATTATGGATATAATATAGTTTTCCGGTAAAAAATCAGGGATAAATATGGTAAGAGAAGCTGTTAAAAAAGACTTAGACGAACTGTTGCATTTATATTTGTTTTTACACGAAAAAGATATTCCTGAACAGTCACAGCATTTACAAAATGTTTGGAATGAAATAATAAGTGATAAAAACCACCACACAATTGTTAATGTAGTTGATGGGAGAATTGTCTCTTCTTGTGTTTGTGTTATAATCCCAAATTTAACACGGAATGTCCGTCCGTATGCTTTTGTTGAAAATGTAGTAACTCACTTAGAATGCAGAGGAAAAGGATATGCTACAGAATGTTTAAACTATGCAAGAGAAATTGCGAAAAATCAGAATTGCTATAAAATGATGCTCTTAACAGGTTCAAAAGAGCAAAAGACATTGGATTTTTATGAAAATGCAGGTTACAACAGTGCTGATAAAACCGCATTTATTAGTGGCTTTAATTATGCTTGAGCATAAATCTATTTTAATAATTAATGAATCTAAGGAGCTGTTATGAGAGCAGAGGTTGTAACACTAACTAATATGTGTATGGTGTACGATGATAACGGAAATGTTTTGGTGCAGGATAAGGTTGATAAAAACTGGGGCGGCATTACATTCCCGGGAGGTCATATAGAAAAGGGCGAGTCATTTGTAGACTCTGTAATTCGTGAGGTGTACGAGGAAACAGGTCTTACTGTAGAAAAGCTGAGAATATGCGGTACAAAGGACTGGGAAAGAAGCGACGGCACAAGATATCTTGTTGTCTTTTATAAAACTAACTGTTTTAGCGGCAGTGTTAAATCCTCAGCGGAGGGTGAAGTAAAATGGATGTCGCTAAAAGATATAATAAAGAGTGAAAGGCTTGCAGACGGTATGGCTGATATGCTTCGGGTATTTTTAGAGGACGATATAAACGAATTTCACTATTATACCGTTGAAAACGGTGAATGGAAATATTCGTTGAAATAATTAAATTTGATTACTAAATTGGAGTTTATAATGACTGTTGATGAAATAAAAAAATATTGTATAGATAAGCCTATGACAACGGAAGAATACCCTTTTGGTGATATACCTATATGCTATAAGCTTAACGGAAAAATATTTGCCCAGCTTTACCCCAAAAGTGACAGGTATATGATAACATTAAAGTGTTCCCCACAGGAGGGTGAGTTTTACAGAACTGCCTTTCCGAGTATAGTCGTTAGGGGCTACCATTGCCCGCCTGTACAACAGCCATATTGGAATACTGTGTATTTAGACAATTTCCCCGACAACGAACTTAAGGTTATGATAGATATGGCATATGATTTAGTCTTTAAAAGCTTTAGCAAAAAAGTGCAGGAAAAGCTGCTAAAAACAATAGGTAATATTTGATAACAGCTATTGCAACAAGATAAATTGCTGTAAATACTACAGAGCATTATAATAAATCGGTTTATATAAAATAGGAAGTGATTAAATGGCGTCAAAGGTAAAAAGTGTTTTTGTTTGCTCCGAATGTGGCTGGGAGTCATCAAAATGGGTTGGCAAGTGCCAGGGCTGCGGTCAGTGGAACACTATGCAGGAGGAGCTAAAAAACACAGCAAAGCCTGCTGCCTCTTTTGGATATACATCAAAAGCGGAAAAAGCATACTCGTACACACCCCCAATATCAATGAGAGAAATTGACACAACCAACGAAGAACGCTACAAAACAGGTTTAAAGGAGTTTGACCGTGTGCTTGGCGGCGGCATAGTAAAAGGCTCTTTGGTACTGCTTGGCGGTGACCCCGGTATAGGTAAGTCTACAATTCTTTTACAGGTTTGCAGCAGACTTGGAAATGATTTAAAAATTCTGTATGTATCCGGTGAGGAATCAAAAAGGCAAATAAAGCTTAGAGCAAATCGACTTGGTGTTGACTGCGATAATCTTTTTGTCGTTACCGAAACAGATATTGAGATTGTGTCGCAAATAATCCAAAGCGAAAAGCCGGACTTAGTAATGATAGATTCAATACAAACAATGAATTTTACAGAGCTTTCATCATCACCGGGAAGTGTAACCCAGGTAAGAGAATGTACAAATATTTTAATGCGTGCCGCAAAGGCACTTGAAATTCCCGTAATGATTGTAGGTCATGTTAATAAGGACGGTGCTATAGCCGGCCCAAAGGTTTTAGAGCATATTGTAGACGCTGTTCTTCATTTTGAGGGCGATAGGCAAATGTCCTACAGAATACTAAGAGCAGTTAAAAACCGTTATGGCTCTACCAACGAAATTGGTGTGTTTCAAATGACAAATGACGGTCTAAGTGAAGTAGAAAACCCGTCGATGATGTTGCTTTCGGGCAGGCCTAGAAATGTTTCGGGAACCTGTGTTGCCTGTGCAATGGAGGGTACCAGACCTATTCTTGCAGAAATACAGGGCTTGGTTACCGGCTCAGGATACGGAAACCCACGCAGAATGTCCACCGGCTTTGACTATAACAGAATGAGTCTTATTTTGGCTGTGCTGGAAAAAAGAGCCGGATATTTTTTCTCAAGTGCAGACACCTACATAAATGTAGTAGGCGGTTTAAGGCTTGATGAACCGGCAGTAGATTTGGCAGTGGCAATGTCTTTAATAAGCAGCTTAAAGGATACCGCAATATCGGAAAACGCACTGGCGTTTGGCGAAATAGGTTTGGCGGGTGAAATCAGGGGTGTTTCTCAGGCACAGGCTAGAATTTCTGAATCTGCAAGACTTGGCTTTACAAAAATAGTATTGCCTTATCAAAATTTAAAAAATATTAAACAGAGCCAGCTTCCGGACAACATAGAGCTGGTTGGCGTAAGAAATATCAGAGAGGCATTCGGTGCAATGGTAAAAGACTAAGCTGTTTACAGCTTTAACAATTTAAACCAAGCCTTTCTGCGTTATATTTACATATTTATTTGGTGAGTTATATATGAATTTTAAACTACTTGCAATCGACCTTGACGGCACTTTGCTAAACGACAACAAAGAAATTTCCCTTTTCAATTACGAGGCACTTGAGTACGCAGCTAACAAAGGGATAATTCTTGTTCCGTGTACCGGTCGTGCCGTAAACGGCATCACAAAATACGGCCGCCTTGCACAATTAAGCACATATGCAATAGCCTACAACGGTGCTATGATAATAAATCTAAAAAGCAACGAAATTATTTACCACTGCCCAATGGATAAAAAGGACGCATTTTATATCATCAACCGTGGCATTGCATATGATACCAACATATGCATTTGGAGCAGCAATAAACTATACTGCAATGTTATAAATGA
Source organism: Clostridium sp. CAG:964 (assembly GCA_000435335.1). Taxonomy (GTDB): domain Bacteria; phylum Bacillota; class Clostridia; order Oscillospirales; family Acutalibacteraceae; genus CAG-964. Next base: position 125,408 of record FR891344.1, on the reverse strand, counting down.
CTACACCCTAAGCTACAGCAAAATAAGCGGTATAGCCCCTGAGAAATTCAACTCCCTTGCGGATTTTGAAAACAAAATTATTACCAAGGTGCTATGGCATGACTCTGAGGAAAAAATTGCAAAATATTTAAAAGAGATGTCAAGCACTGTGTCAAAAAGCGTTTGCTGCTGTACCTCAAAGCCGTGGTTTTTGGAGTTTTTTAATATCAAGGCCTCAAAGGCATTGGCACTGGATATGCTCAATACAGCACTTAATATTAAAAAAAGCGAGGTTATTGCATTTGGTGATGAGCTAAACGATGTAAGTCTGATAAGGTATGCCGGAACAGGCATAGCAATGGCTAACGCCAGAAAAGAAGTAAAGCAGTGTGCTGATATAATTACGAGCAGCAATAATGATAACGGAGTAGCACAAATTATACACAAGCTTATTTAAAATTTATAAAAGCACTGCCTGTGCAAAAATCCTTAGAAGATTTGCACAGGCAGTGCTTTATATTGTATATGTAACCTTTTGGGAATATTCCGTTGTTAAAAATCAAGCATAATTTCAGAATAAAATTCATTATCTATGTGGGAAAACCTAGCTTGACCATTATATTTTTCAGCCATAACCTTTACCGACATTATGCCTAAGCCGCTTCCGTTTGCTTTGTTGGTAAGGTAAACATCTCCCCTCTTTTTCACCTTACCGTCAAAATTGTTTACAACTATAATGTAAAGCTGACAACCGCCTTCAACATCTATTTGCAGCTTTATATATCGTTTACCCTCGGATATAGTCAAACAGCCCTCTAGTGCGTTTTCCAAAACATTGCCGATTATTGCAGAAAGCACAACATCGTCAATTGAAAGCACCTCCGGCATATTCACTCTCCAATCTGTCTTTATATCATGCTGAAAAGCTAACTCTGCATAATAACCAAGAATTGCATTTACAACTGAATTTTTACAAAAGAAAAATTGTTTACCTGTGTTGTCCAGCAATTTACTGTAGCTGTTTAAATATTCTACAAGCTGGGTTGTTTTTCCTTCACGAGCAAGCCCTATAGCAGTTGTTGCCGTATGCTTAAAATCATGACGCAATTTTCGGGTTGATTCCATATAATTTTTCATAGCCTCATACTGCTCGGCCTGTGCTTTATAAATGTGCGAAATCCTTTCAGCTTTATTTTTTTCAACAATAGTTTTTGCCGTAAAATAAAATACAAGCTGAAACATCATAAAAAGCAAAAACACTACGCTAACCATAAACGCCCCTACTCCGGCAACCCTGCCTACACTCATTGTAGAATAATTAACCGGTATCATAACAATATTATTTGCGGTTACAATTATCGGAACAATGCATACAATATACCATATTGCGTAAACATTAAAATTATCAATAAGCCAACACAGTGGCTTGCTTGCAATTATAATGGATAACACCGCAAGAGCTGTGGATATTGCCAGCTGTACAAAAAGGCCGCAAACGGAGCTGTCATAAGGGTGTCCGTTTGGGGTTATTTGGCTTTCAACAAAATGGTTTATAAGCCCGGGAAAAGACAGTAAGGCTGTGTTTGATAAAAAAATAAACAGCAGCTTAATTTTATCTACATTCACAAAAAGAAAATATAAAACCAGCAGCAACAGCATTACAGGTACTAATAGGTAATTTGCATCAAATTTCGGAAACAGGCTGTCAATTAACGCCATTGCTACAGACAGTAAAACCAACAGTCCTGCCAGCAAAGGCATAAAAATCTTTTTAGAAAATTTAAGATACTTTGCAACAGGCACAATGCACATAGCCGCACCCGGAATTACAACGCTATAGCTCAGCACAGACAAAACAAAGCTATGCAAGGTATTATTCATACTTGCCTCCTTTTAATTAAATCTCTTTTGTTGTTAAAGCGATACGCTGTAAGTGCCTGTCGGAGCTTAGAGCTGTTTCTGATATTTACAGCAAGAAGCTTGCCTGACCTCATATTGCAGGTGCTTTTTTCCATTTTAATAACATAATCAAAGTTTACAAGCACTCCCCTATTTATAACACAAAAACGATTGTCATTCAAAAGTGAAGCTGAAATAGACTTAAAGGACATTCTGTATTTATACTCAATGCCATCTACACAAATATATATATAATTAGAATCGGATACAACATATTCAATTTTTGCGTATAAAATAGGTATCTCCTTTTTATGAGAATTTATCTTAATATATGGCTGATACTTTGGCAATTTTGATAACAGGCTTACTGCGTCATTCATAACCTTACCCAGCTTCACCTCGTCAACAGGCTTTATAATATAATCAAAGGAACGGCAGGAAAAAGCGTCCTGCATATACTCTATACTTGTAGTTATAAAAATAAGAATAGTCGTCATAGAAAGCTCTCTCATTTTTTGGGCCGTTTCTATGCCGTTGAGTCCATCCATAAAAATATCCATCAAAACAATATCCACAGGATATTTAGCAATATTTATAAGAAAATCTCCCCCCGCAGTATATTCAGTCACCTCTACCGGGCACTTATTAATTTCAGCCCAGTTTAATATATAGCGTTTAACAAACTCTCTTTCGGAATCTGTGTCATCAACAATAGCAATTTTCATATTATCCCCTCAAAATCATTATACAGCATTTCAACAAAATTTTCCACTGCATTTTGTGCAATAAACATTCGCCCCATATTTTGCCCTTTCGTCACAAAAGACTTGAATAATTATAATAAACAGGTAAAATGTTACCTATAGTTGGTTTACAGCTGCGTAAACAATACAGCTGTATAATCGGCAAAGTTAAATCTACTTACAGAAATAGAAAGAGGTAATTTATTATGAAGAAATTAGCGGTTATTATTGCAGTTTGTATGGTTGCAGCAGCTACACTGTGTGGCTGCGGCGGTTCCAATGGCAATAGCTCATCGTCAGGCAGCTCATCTCAGACAAGCAGTGCTTCAAGCCAGGACAAGGACTCAAGCAGCTCTGATACAAGTGAGGAAGAAACAGAAGCTGAGGCAGAGGATGTAACCGAAGAAGAAGCTTCAGAAGATGCAGCTGCTTATACGGGTGTAACTTGGAAATTGACTAATATTATTGATGCTGAGGGTAATACTCAAACTATTGACGAGTACTGTGTTGCCAATGGTCTAAAAGAAGGAAGCTTGGAAACAACATATGAGTTTGCTGAGGACGGCACCGCAGTTGGCACACTAAACGGAGTTAAGATGGAATTCCCATATACGGCAGACGGCAACCAAATAACATCTTCTGTAACAACAAAAGATCCTTCAACAGGTGAAGATGTAACTACAACATCAGTATTTACATACGACGCTGACAATGATATTTTGACAATAACAGACGAGAACACAGGATTAACGAGTGTATTTGAAAAGGCATAATTAGATTTTATTCTTTTCAGACAGGCTGACTTATGTTGGTCTGTCTGTTTTTTTAATACAGGGAAATTTAATAAAAATAATATAAAAAGCAGAGGTACTCTAAAATTTTCAGAGCACCTCTGCTTTACTATATAATCTAATTATGTCAAAAATTAAACCTCGGCAATAACCTCAACCTCAACCAGCACTCCCTTTGGCAGCTCCTTTACGGCTACACAGGAACGGGCAGGCTTGCTTGTAAAATACTTACCGTAAATCTCGTTAAATTTAGCGAAGTCACTCATTTGTGCTAAGAAGCAAACTGTTTTTACAGCCTTGTCATAGCCTGAGCCGGCTTCCTCTAAAACAGCACCTAAATTTTTCATAACCTGTTCTGTTTGACCTTCAATATTGTCTGCTTCAACATTTCCTGTTGCAGGGTTAATAGCAATTTGTCCCGAAGTAAAAATCATTCCGTTACAAACTACTGCCTGTGAATAAGGACCGATTGCGTCCGGTGCGTTCTTTGTATAAATTTTCTCTGTCATTTTTAAAACCTCCAAAAATCACAATTAAATATTTTTTAAACTAATCTATAGCCGTTTTTAACAAGCTCAGCCTTAATTTCATCTACATGGGCTTGGTTTCTTGTTTCCATGGATATACGCAGGTAGCAAGCATTAATATCGGAATTCAGCTCTGCCCTGTCGTGGCTTACGGATACAACATTACCACCCATATTAGAAATAATTTCAGACACACCCTGCAGCTGTCCCGGCTTATCAAGAAGCTCTATGGTCAAATCTGCAAGTCTGCCGCTCATTTGCAAACCACGGTTAATTACTCTTGACAAAATAGTAACATCAATATTACCGCCTGAAAGCAGACAGCAAACTCTTTTTCCTTTAATTTCAGGAATTTTATTAAACAATACAGCTGCAAAGGCACAGGCACCCGCACCCTCTGTAACAAGCTTTTGACGCTCAAGCAGCGTTAGTATGGCTGCCGCACATTCGTCGTCTGTTACGGTAACAAAGCCGTCAACATATTTGCTGGCAATTTCGTATGTAAGATTGCCCGGTGTTTTTACTGCTATGCCGTCCTGGAAGGTATGAACGCTTTCCAATGTTTCTATCTGTCCGTCCTTTACGCTTTGAACCATAGACGGAGCACCCGACGCCTGCACACCGTAAACCTTAATGTTAGGGTTCAGCGATTTAATAGCAAATGCAACGCCGGCTAATAGTCCGCCGCCGCCTACAGGTACCACTACAGCGTCAACATTTGGCTTTTTATCAATAATTTCAAGTCCGATTGTACCCTGACCTGCAATAACAAGCTCATCGTCGAATGGGTGAATAAATACAGCACCGCTTTGCTTTTGAAGCTCTACAGCCTTTGCGTAGGCATCGTCATATGTACCCTTTACAAGACAAACCTCTGCACCAAGCCTTTTTGTAGCCTCAATTTTGCTTATTGGTGCGGCGTCCGGTATACAAATTAAAGATTTAATACCATTTTTTGTAGCTGCTCTGGCAACACCCTGTGCATGGTTGCCGGCAGAACAGGCTATAACACCCTTTTTTCTTTCTTCCTCTGTCAGCTGAGAAATTTTATAGTAAGCACCTCTAACCTTAAAAGAACCTGTTACCTGTAGATTTTCGGTTTTTAAATACACCGAGGTACCCGGTACAACATCAGCCGAGCACTTAATCATATCAGTTGGTCTGATAGCGTCCTTAAGCACATAAGCCGCATGATAAATTCTGTCTAATGTTAGCATAATAACATCTCCTAATTTTTATGTCAAAATAAAAAAGTCTTTCGTCCAAATAAAGGACGAAAGACGAAATTCCGTGGTACCACCTTAATTGTCTGTATAAACAGACCACTCTGCCGCATCTGACAATGCTACTCTCTGTAACGGGAGAACCCGTACTCTCTTACTGTAATTTCAGAGGCAGGCTTAAAGGGGATAGGCAACATATGCCACGACTGACTTTCACCAACCGTCAGTTCTCTAAACAATGGTTATACGAGCCCGTGTCCTTATCGCAGCCTTTAATGCTATTCAGCTTTCTACTAACATTTATACGCTTTTTTACATTAAATGTCAAGTCTATTTTATAAAATATTTTTTATCGCCAAAGCTCTTAAAACTCGTCCTTTATTGAGCGTAAAAAAAGCGACGAAAGAGTTTCTTTTGGATCCTGATTATAGGTAATTACTTGATTTACGGCATTTACTATAGGCAAGTCAACATTATATTTTTGGCTTAGCTTAACAAGTGCTCTTGTTGTAGACACACCCTCCGCAAGCTTGTCAAATTTTTCACCGTTAATAAGCATTTCACCAAAGCGTCTGTTATGACTAAACTTAGAAAACAGGGTTGCCTCATAGTCGCCTAAGTGGCAAAGACCATAGGCGGACATTTCGTTACCGCCCATTGCCTTAATAAGTCTGGAAATTTCCCTTGTACCTCGTGCCATTAAAGCACCCTTTAATGATGTGTAGCCCATTCCGTCAAGCATACCTGCGGCAATACCTACAACATTTTTTGCCGCCGCACCTACCTCTGTGCCGATTAAGTCCTGTCCGAAATAAAAACGAATAAGCTCGCTGGAGAAGGAATGAACAAGCTTTTCTTTAACCTCCTGATTATCGGAATCAATAACCATACAGTTAGGTATCCCACGAACAAAATCCTGTGGATGCCCCGGGCCTACCCATACAGCAACAGGCGTTTTGCTTGTATCTACATAGTCAGAAACAATTTCTGACAGTCTTCTGCCGGTTGTTTCTTCTATTCCCTTCATACACAGCACAATTATTTTACCGTCTAAGTTCTCCTTAATAAGGTTTTCCATAAAGCTGCTTAACGCTTGAGAGCTAATAGAAATAATCATAACCTCTGCGTGATTAACAGCTTTGGTAAGGTCAGGAGTAATAACAATGCTATCACTAAACTGAACATAGTCATTTTTTCTTTCACGCTGCAGGCTTTGGAAAATCTCATCATTCTCCAAGCCCCATGTATATACATTGTGACCGGTCTTATCTAAATACCATGCAATAAACGAACCCCATCTGCCGCAGCCAAGCAACGAAACATTCATTTTTAAGTCCTCCGTATCAATCTCAATTTATGCTATGCTATTATAGCATATGAAGATAACAATTTCCATTGTATCACACAGTATTTTTAAAATATTAACAAAAAACAGTTTGCCCCTTTATAATTTACTCATCCTCTGCTTGAGCCTCAGGCTTCTCTTCCCTGTTGCTTTCGCAATTGTTTTTTAAGCTGCTTTTTCCTTTTAATTTTTTGGCCTCCATTTTGTTAAGTATTTTTTCTTTTCGGCTTTTGTCCTGTATACTGTCAAAAAGCTCCTGCCTTGCATTCAAGGCATATTCCATTGCACCTTTGTCAACATTTGGATATTTAGGATTCATATCATTTAATATGTCACGCACAATTTCAGAAACTACATATCTTGCATACCACTTATGGTCTGCCGGCACTACATACCATGGAGCAATGCGGGTAGAGGTATTGTTTATCATATCTTCAAACGCCTGCTGGTACTCGTCCCAATATTCACGCTCGCCAATGTCAGCAGGCGAAACCTTCCAATTTTTATCCTTTTCATCTATTCTTGAAATAAATCTTTCAGCCTGTTCGTCCTTAGAAAGATTTAAAAATATCTTTACAACTCTAATAGAATTTTGATACAGATATTTTTCTATATTATTAATTTGTTGATATCTGTTTTTAATAACTGTTTTATTGCTGATGCGGTCAGCCTTTTTTTGCGTTTTATAAAGCTGATGCACCTTGCCTATTAAAACCTCCTCATAATAGCTTCTGTTAAACAGGGCAATATCGCCCTTTGCCGGCAGCTTGGACCACACACGCCACATATAGTCGTGAGAAAGATCTACCGATGAAGGATTTTTAAAGCAATGCTCCTGAACGCCATGGGGGCTTAAAATACTGAAAACCGTGCGAATAACACCGTCTTTGCCGGCTGCGTCTGTTGCCTGAAAAATGATAACCAAGCCCTCATTCTTTTGAGCGTACATTTTTTCTTGAAGCTCTCTGATTTCGTTTATATTTTCTGCAAACAACGGCGAATCTGCAAGCTTTTTTGCATACTTTCCGGAATATTCCGTTGAGCTTTCTTTTATATTGAATTTTCTCTTTCCATCATACTTGAATTTATTAATATTCATAAAATACCTCCATTACATATATGTGCAGTTTTTTCGTTATAATACACAAACGGAGCCACAGCTGACAGGCTATGACTCCTTTTGTTTATGTAGTAGTTAAGATGATAAAAGATTATTCGTATTCAACAACATCTATCCATTTCATAAGGAACTCTTTCTCGTCTTCTAAGCCCTTAACCATTTGAGATGCAGCAACTATAGGCAACCAGTGCTGAACATATTGCTTAGCGGTATTGCTCTTTGTGCAGAACAGCTTTAAATACTTATCAGCCAACTCAGGCTGTCTTAGAGAGAACAACAGGTATGTTCTTGCGGCATCGGCAGAAGCATTGCCCTGTGTTGCGTGTGACCAGTCAAGAATATGTGCCTCACCCTTGCTGTCAATAATAATGTTGCTTGGGTTAAAGTCACCATGACAAACCTTGGTATGCTTAGGCATTGCCTCCAAACGAGTGTGCAGCTCATAGCGAGTAGTTGCGTCAATCTCCTTTAAGCTTGAGATTTTTCTATTCATTTTGTCCTTTAGCTTATTAAGTAAAGGAGCCCTTTTACTATGTACCTCCAGCTGAAGATCAACAAATAAATTTAGATATTCATCAATCTTGTCAGGATTCTTATCCATAAGCTCTTGGAGAGTATCGCCCTCAACATAATCAATAGTAATTGCCCATTTACCATCAATTAGTGATACAGACTTTAAATCCGGAATATTAAGTCCGGTTTCCTCAACTCTGGCTTGGTTAAGCGCTTCATTAAGCACATCCGACTTTGGAAAATACTCAGGATCAAATACTTTAACAACGGTATCGCCAACCTTGTAAATAGTCTTGCCTTTGCGTTCAGATAATATTTTGTCGTATGTCATATAAATCCACCTTTCTTATATAATTAACTATGCAACTTAGCTAACTTTTTATTACAGCTATATTATAACATCATATTTTCAAAAAGTATAGTTAAATAACTACAAAAAAAATTGTTGTTTTTTTGGTTATTCATACAAATTTGATAATTGATTATGGATTTTATATGAACAAAATATAAATTCAGCACAAAAAGCGGTTCTGTTTACAACAACAGAACCGCTTTTTCATAAAATTTCACATCTCAGTAAACTATTTATCGGTTAAAAGGTAAAGATACCTCTGAGTGCACTGTACAAGGCCGGAGCCGAACTCTGATATACACTATTAACCGTATTAATTGCAAGTGCGGCAGCTATTAAAACAGACAGAACAATCACACCTGCCAGCAGTATATACACCACCTTGTATATACAGGAGATATTTCTAACAGACTTTTCAATATACAGCAAAATAATTATTGCCGCTATGGCCATTATAGGTGCAATATCACATACATAGCTTATGGCAACACCTGCCATACAGAAATCCGTAAATGCTATTAATACAGATAGTGCTACACACAACATTATAAACCATCTGTTTATGCTGCTTATTCTGAGCCTTTTCTTGGCGGCAGGAATAAAAGCAACAAGCCAATTCAACGGTAAAGCAAACACTCCATATGAGCCGGTCATATAAAAATAACGAGAATAGCTGTTTACCTTTATTATTCCTCCTAGATAAGAAGATGTACCGTACAGGCAGGATGATGGACTTACATATGGAAACGCAGCCGCAGTGTCCGGCATTTGGAAGAAGTAATGATACAAGGCCGGCCCCAAAAAGGCAAGCGATACATTGTTAAGTGAAATATTATTTACAGTAAGCTGGTACGATGTACCAAATTCAAGCAACGAACCAAATCGGGCATAATTGTATATCATTAATGCTGTCGCAAAGAGAGCAACAGGCACTATAAATACTGCAACATAGCATAGCTTACTTTTTAATTTAATTGTCTTATTTAACAGCACCGAAATAAAGAACGGTGCTGTCGCCAGGGCGGCAATAACAAGGTTGGGCCTTGATGCCGCAATAAGACCTACGGTAATTCCACACATTAAAAATTTATACCATTTCGGCTTTTTATATGCAGACAGCGTTAGGTATATTAGTAAGAATAAAAACGCTATTCCGCACAGCTTAGGCAAATTGTAAAAATCCCCGTATGCTGAAAGTATGTATATTCCGCAAGCGAACGGAATTGCTGCTCCACTTAACATTACCAGCAAAAAATTCGATTTTCTTACTGCAACCATTGCAATTTTGCTTACAGCCATAAAGCCAAATATTGATATCAGCATACTAAACAAGGTGCAGACAAGGCTGTCTGTGGGAAGTGCTCCGGTTATAAAATAAATAGGGTAATATACTAAAAAAAGCGGTGCTGTACCGAAGTAGCTGTAGTACTTTCCGTTATAAAAAGCCCTATCCCACGAAGCGTTTGCGCCTATCTCATCTCTGTACTGAGGATCATACACCTTGTCCCCTGCATCTATAAGCTTTTGGTCAACAGGTATGTCAAGGTTGAGCTGTCCCTTTTGAAAAGCATCAAACATTTGATAATACGGTGAGCGATAAACAACACCTTCCTGCCTATATGGAGTTATTGCATCGGCACCCTTAGCACAGAAGATAAAAATAAAGCTGCCGCAGCACAAAGCCGCAACTAATATTAGGGCAGCTAATTGCTTTGGGCTGTTGTTATAAACAGCTTTGTACAGCCTAAATTCTTTAATTGCCAACACCAACAAACAAATCAACGCAAAAGCAATAAGCCTTAGATAATTAATCTGAATTGGCAGCTCTTTATTCAGTCCAATTTCCCTTATTGTTAAGCCGGAGGCATTTTTTATGCCTATCTTTAGTGTGTCAAGCTCCTTTGAGTGAACATTCAATAAAACAGGACTGTCATTATCAGCATAAAGCTTTTCGCTGAAAACACCTAATAAAGATTGTGATAAATTAATATCTGAAATTCCGACACTGACAGTTACTAATTTTGGTTTTCCTTCAAATTGAATATATACATTTTCACAGCTCTCTTTTAAATTTGAATAGGTTATAATAAACTCATCATCCTTATCAATCAGTATAGAGTCGGCTGTATTGCTGCCCTCCGACAACTCGGCTGACGAAAAGGGCAAAGCATTATTGTTGTTTTTAACGGGTGAAGTAAACGACGAAATATTGAAAACAGTAAATTCCAATGCTATTAAAACAAGAACAATGCACGCAGCCTTTTTTATAAATGGGCAAAGTGCAGCTTTAAATAATCTCTCTGATTTACACAATGCAAAAGCATTAACACAACAACATATTATAATTGTACCTATTAAATATGAAGCAATATCAATAGTATGCTTTAAAATCGCCATAGCTGCAAATCCGTAAAGCAAAATTGCTAAAAATCCCAATATTATGGGAACAGATTTAAAATAAATAAATTTATTTTTGTCCTTATATGCACCTGACAACAAATAAAAAGCACCTGTTAATACGACATATATAATACCGCAAAGCACTGTTGACATAAAAAATCACCTCTCATATATATTTCATTAAGATTTTAACATAAAAATATACTATTTTCAACCAATATACGCCTGTCTTATAAAATGTATTTTACAGCAGCATATTATTATGGTATAATTTTTTCACTAAAAGGCGGTGATTACTTGGATATTCAAAAAATTAAAAGCCCACTTAACGAACTTTTACCATTAATAGAAAGCTGTATAAACAATAAGGGCTGTTTTCCTCTTACAGTAACAGGTACAAGTATGCTGCCCACATTAGTGCCAAGCAGGGATTTAGTATACTTGGTTTCCCCTCTTGAAATGCCGCCTAAAAAATACAGCATAGTGCTTTTTAAGCGTGACAACGGTAAAATTGTTCTTCACCGCATTATAAAAGAGTTAAAAAACGACCGACTGCTGATTAACGGTGACGGACAGTTTTGGACCGAAGTAATAGCTTCATCACAAATTGTTGCTGTTGTAAGGGCATACAGAAGAAACGGCAAAATAAAAAAATGCACCGGCAATTCCGTTCGGCTTTACACCTTTGTTTGGTGTGGGCTAAAGCCCATAAGGCCCTTATTTTTCAAGCTTGCAGGCATTTTTAATAAATTAAGGCGAAAGAATAGTAACAAATAAATTTATATAATTCGCCTGCCTTTTAAACAAAACTTTAGTGCTTCACACAAAAAAGAGAGCCGACACCTTAACAGTGCGGCTCCCTTTTTTATAGGAAAATAAAGCTTACTGACAGTTGTAACAAGTTTTAATTTGCAGATTATACAGCCTTTATGCCTCTTTCACCTGTTCTTATCCTTACTACATCCTCAATGTCATATATAAATATTTTACCGTCGCCTACATTACCGGTGCAGGCAACCTTTTTAATGACATCAATCGTTTTTTCTGCCCATTCGTCTGTAGATACTACAATTTCAAACTTAATCTTGTTAAGCATAGTAATCTCAACATCTACGCCTCTGATTCGCTCGGTGTGACCCTTTTGATGACCGCAGCCCAACACCTGAGAAACTGTAATTCCCTTAACATCTATTGCGTCCAATGCGTCCTTTACTTCCTCATACTTTTCAGGACGCACAATAGCCTCAATTTTTTTCATTGCTATCTCTACCTTTCTAAATTAATCCAAGCCGTTAAATGAAGGGTAAGCTGATTCACCGTGCTGAGTTGAATCAAGACCAAGTCTTTCATCCATTTCAGATACACGAAGTGTCTTAGTAAACAGCTTAACTATACCCGCACAAATAAGTGTGCCTACTAAAGCAATAGCAATAGTAACTACTATACTTTCAAACTGTGCAATGAACAAGTGGTAGTCGCCGAAAATAAGACCGTTCCACTTAGCGCCTGATTCAACGCCCGGAGCAAGCTCCTTTACGCCAAAGATACCTGTTGCCAAGCCACCCCAGATACCGCCGATACCGTGACAGCCAAATGCGTCAAGTGCATCGTCAATCTTTAACACTTTCTTGATTAGGTGCATACAGAAGTAACAAATTGGGCTAACAAGTAAACCGATAATAATTGAAGCCCATACAGGTACAAAACCTGCGCCAGGTGTAATTGCAACCAAACCAACTACCAAACCTGTTGAAGCACCTACCAAGGTTGGCTTTCCTGTAGTAATTGTATCAATAACCATCCATGAAATCAAGCCGCAGGCCGATGAAACAGCAGATGTTATAAATGCGTGTACTGCTGTACCGTTAGCTGCCAGTGCACTGCCTGCGTTGAAGCCAAACCAGCCAAACCACAGCAACGCAGCACCCAAAAGCACAAAAGGAATGTTATGCGGTGTATATGTACTACGGTCGTAGTCACGACGCTTGCCAAGGATAACGGCAAGAACTAAGCCTGTAATACCTGAGCTTATGTGTACAACATTACCGCCGGCAAAGTCAACTGAATTCAGATACAAGCCTGTGCCGAATAAACCGGCACCGCCTTCAACCTCGGCACCCATAAAGCCGCCGCCCCATACCATATGAGCCAGTGGGTAATATACAAGCAGTGACCATAGACAAATAAACGGAACAAGTGCCTTAAATTTCATTCTGCCTGCTACAGCACCTGTAATAAGTGCCGGTGTAATAATTGCAAACATCATTTGGAAGGCACAGAACAACATATCCGGAATTTCCAAGCCTCTTGTGCTGTCTGAAATACTAACATTGTTTAATCCCAAAAAATCAAGACCGCCTACAAAGCCTCCTGCGTCTGCACCAAACGAGAACGAATAACCAAACAGCACCCACATAAGAACTGCTGTACCGGTAATAAACACAGAAGCCATCATAGTGTTTATTACATTCTTTCTGCGAACAAGACCTCCGTAAAAGAACGCCAAGGCAGGTGTCATAATAAAAACAAGTGCCGTACAAAAAATCATAAAGCCAATACTTCCGCTATCCATTTTAAAATCCCCTTTCATATTTTTAATCAAATAAAATGGAAAAGGCGTCACAACACACTTATCTCAAGTGTTTGTAACGCCTTTGTTGTTGTAAAGTTTACCATAAGGCTTTTTGCTTGTCAATACCCCAATTCCTGCAAATTGTGTTTTAGCACACAGGATTTTCAACAGTTTTTATGCTAAATTTGCAATTGAGCTTTTCTTAAATTGCATTTATCCTTGTAAATAATTAAACATAGCCAGTTTTTCAGGCGTTTAATATATTATCTTTGTCAAAATAACAAAACACAAATTTATGCTTTGGCACACCACAGCAACGGAGCTTTTAAACTCAAATACATATAACCGTCAACAAATGTTGAATTTTTATTTTACAATTCACAGCTGCACTAACCTCAATTTAACTAAAATACATATGGTTCTATACATTTTGTACCTGCCGACAGGCTTTTACGCTTAGATTGAACACACGGCATTTTTAGCTTTGTACGGTAAAAATACTTTGTACACAGATTGACTTTATAAATAATATGTGATAGAATTTTGACAGTATAAAACACTTTAAAAGCGATGATGAAGACAGACAGCCTTCTAAAGGTTTTAGCGAGTCGGAGTATGGTGAAAGTCCGATAACTACATTAGGCTGTAAATCACTTCGGAGCTGCAATTTGAACGCTTAAATGCAAGTAAATGCGTCGGATTTTCTCCGTTAACAGAAAACGCATATGCAGTATGCTGTAATAGGTGGTTTTACGAAGCTTTTAGGTCTTCGTCCTGTTATGGGATGACGGCCTTTTTATTTTTTAGGAGGTTGAAGAAATGTATAAAAAGGTTGACACAAACCTTGACTTTGTTCAGCGTGAAAAAGAAGTTGAAAAGTTCTGGAAAGAAAACAAAATCTTTGAAAAGAGTATTGAGGAACGCAAGGGCGGAAAGCCGTATGTATTCTATGACGGCCCTCCTACAGCTAACGGTAAGCCGCATATCGGTCATGTGCTTACCCGTGTAATTAAGGATATGATTCCAAGATACCAAACAATGAAGGGCAATATGGTTCCTCGTAAAGCCGGTTGGGACACACACGGTTTGCCGGTAGAGCTTGAGGTTGAAAAGATGCTGGGCTTAGACGGCAAGGAGCAGATTGAAGAATACGGGCTTGAGCCTTTTATAAAGAAATGTAAGGAATCTGTATGGAAGTACAAGGGTATGTGGGAGAATTTCTCCGACACTGTAGGCTTCTGGGCAGATATGGACAACCCATATGTCACCTATGACAACAACTTTATAGAGTCTGAATGGTGGGCATTAAAGAAAATATATGACAAGGGCTTACTATATAAGGGCTTTAAAATTGTTCCATACTGTCCTAGATGCGGAACACCTTTGTCCTCGCATGAGGTTGCACAGGGCTATAAGGACGTAAAAGAGCGTTCGGCTATTGCAAAGTTTAAAGCAAAGGGCGAGGATGCGTACATTCTTGCATGGACAACAACACCTTGGACGCTTCCGTCTAATGTTGCCCTTTGTGTAAACCCTAATGAGGATTATGTAAAAATTCAAACAGGCGACAATGTATATTATATGGCAGAGGCCTTGGTTGACAGCGTAATTGAGGGCGAATATACCGTTCTTGAGAGATACAAGGGTAAAGACCTTGAATACAAGGAATATGAGCCTTTGTTCGACTTTGTTTCACCTAAGGAAAAGTGCTACTACATTACCTGTGATACATATGTAACTCTTACAGACGGTACAGGCGTAGTTCACATTGCACCTGCATTTGGTGAAGACGACGCTAATGTAGGCAGAAAGTACAATCTTCCTTTGGTTCAGCTGGTTGATTCAAAGGGTGAAATGACAAAGGAAACACCTTGGGCCGGTACATTCTGTAAGGACGCCGACAAGGAAATTTTGGTTGACCTTGATAAAAGAGGCTTGCTGTTCTCTGCACCTAAGTTTGAGCACTCATACCCACACTGCTGGCGTTGTGACACACCGCTTATCTACTATGCAAGAGATTCCTGGTTTATTAAGATGACCGATGTAAAGGATCAGCTTATAGCAAACAACAACACAGTAAACTGGATTCCTGATTCCATAGGTAAGGGCCGTTTCGGCGACTGGCTGAATAATGTACAGGACTGGGGTATTTCAAGAAACAGATACTGGGGTACTCCGCTTAACATTTGGGAATGTGAATGCGGTCACCGCCACTCTATCGGCAGTATCGAGGAATTAAAGGCAATGTCAGACAACTGCCCTGATGATATTGAGCTGCACAGACCATATATTGATGATGTTACAATAAAGTGTCCGCACTGCGGAAAGCAAATGCACAGAGTTCCTGAGGTTATTGACTGCTGGTTTGATTCAGGCTCAATGCCTTTTGCACAGCACCACTATCCTTTTGAAAACAAGGAGCTGTTCGAGTCACAATTCCCTGCTGATTTCATCTCGGAGGCCGTTGACCAAACAAGAGGCTGGTTCTACTCATTGCTTGCAGTTTCAACCCTTATTTTCAACAAAGCACCATATAAGAATGTTATAGTTCTTGGTCTTGTTCAGGATGAGAACGGACAAAAGATGTCAAAGTCAAAGGGCAACGCAGTGGATCCGTTTGACGCACTGCAAACCTACGGTGCAGACGCTATAAGGTGGTATTTCTACACCAATTCTAACCCGTGGCTGCCAAAGAGATTCTATGGCAAAGCTGTTGTTGAGGGACAAAGAAAGTTTATGGGTACACTTTGGAACACATATGCGTTCTTTGTACTATATGCTAATATTGATAACTTTGACGCTTCAAAGTATACATTGGACAGAAACAGCTTAGCTGTTATTGACAAGTGGCTGCTGTCCAGGTTAAATTCAACAGTTAAGGCGGTAGACAGCTGCCTGTCCGGCTATAAAATTCCTGAAGCTGCAAAAGCACTGCAAAGCTTTGTAGATGAAATGAGTAACTGGTATGTAAGAAGATGTCGTGAAAGATTCTGGGCACAGGATATGACACAGGATAAGATTAACGCTTATATGACATTATACACAGCACTTGTTACAATAGCGAAAGCATCGGCCCCTATGATTCCGTTTATGGCCGAATCTATTTATCAAAACCTTGTACGCTCAATAGACAACACAGCACCGGAAAGCGTTCACCTATGCCTATTCCCTACTGTTGATGAGGCTGCTATTGACACAAAGCTAGAGGCTGATATGGACGAGGTCTTAAAGATAGTTGTGCTTGGTCGTTCTGCAAGAAACGGCTCTGCAATGAAAAACCGCCAGCCGTTGGCTAAGATGTATGTTAAAGCTCAAAAGGCTCTTGATAAGTTCTATGTTGATATTATTGAGGACGAGCTTAACATTAAGGAAGTAGTATTTACAGATGATGTAGGCGGCTTTGTTTCTTACTCATTTAAGCCACAGCTTAAAACCCTAGGACCAAAGTACGGCAAGCAGTTAGGTGAAATAAGAAATGCTCTTGCAAATGTTGACGGTGTCAAGGCAAAGGCTGAGCTAAATGAAACTGGCACAATGACGCTTTCTATTTCCACAGGTGATATTAAGCTGACAGAGGAGGATTTGCTTATAGATGTTAAGCAAATGGAGGGACTGTACACTGTAAGCGACAATGGCGTTACAGTTGTACTTGACACCACTCTTACTCCTGAGCTTGTTGAAGAGGGCTTTGTTCGTGAGATAATCAGTAAGGTTCAAACAATGCGTAAGGATGCAGGCTTTGAGGTTATGGATCACATTATTGTCGGTGTAAGCGGCAACGATAAAATTGCTGATATTATGTCTAAAAATAAGGCGGGCATTGCAAACGATGTACTTGCAAATGATATTGTAAATACAACTGACGGCTTTGTCAAAGACTGGAATATTAACGGCGAAAAGGTTGTACTTTCAGTTTCAAAGGTTGATTAAGCAATATTTGTTCATAGATAAAATACAGGGTGTGCAGTGCACACCCTGTTGTTTTAAGCTGATATATAGTTTTTCTTTTATGTAATTAGATTGAATACGGCAAAAATTAATCCGCCGATATATACATATCGGCGGATTAATTTGGTGCGAGTAATGGGACTTGAACCCATACGTCAAAGACACACGCCCCTCAAACGTGCCTGTCTGCCTATTCCAGCATACTCGCATTTAACAAATACAATTTTAGCAAAAAATTTAAGTAATGTCAAGCACAAATACAGCATAGCTTTATGGTGACATACCAACAAAGTACAGCTTTTCCTGCCGCTTTAAAAGCGGCAGGAGTTTTTTGCGTCAGCATAAGAAAAATACAGCCCGGTATACGGTTAAATCTGCTCCATTACACCGTCTAGGCTATGCTTTACACGGTCGTGCTCTTCTGCACGCTTGGCATTATTAAAACGGTCTGTAGTACCTACCAAATATCCGGTAATTCTTCGGATACGCTCAAAGTTTACAGGCTCAAAGGTATAGTCAATATCTACATAATCTCCGTCAACCTTTATATCCATAGCCTTTATAGTTTTGCCGCTGTACTTCTCCTTACCATGGGAAATGTATGCGTTTATCTCCTTTTCAGGCAATGTGCCGCCCGTAACAGTTACATTAATATTATCCATAACAAATCCTCCTTTATTTTGTGTTTGTAGGTACATTATACCACTACATATTGTGACTGTCAACAAAATTAGGAGAAATTCCTATTTTAAATTAAATATCTTCTGTTATCACAGAATAAGACAAGGCACGGTTGCTGTATCTTTCATCATCTGTAATTTCTTTAATCACATCAATAAAGGGCGGGATTTCAATTTCTTGATTTTCATTGTCAAGCTCCAACTCCAGAGTAGCTCTGTCGTCCCAAAATGTATAAACATCAAGCTCAAAAAGCTGATCCTTATACATAAAGCAATGCCTTACCTTTTTAATCGGCGTACTGTCAGGATCGGCATTAAAAACCATATCCTTATATGTCTGTTCGGATATGTCGTCCTCAAGCTCAATGCGTGTAACACTTGTTATGCTCTTTTTGTAGGTTTTTTTATATGAGGTCTTACCGTTTAATGTGCTTTTCCTGACACGCATGCCGGAATAGCCTTCGTTCTGTGGTAAGTAAGCCTGCTCTATATCAATATGCATATAAAGAGGCTGCTGCTGCAAAACCGAAATATCCGGCATTTTTATAAGAAACTTTCTTTCAATTTCCAACGGAAGATTTTTTGACATAACACATCTCTCCTTACCATAAAGCTAAATATCGGGCTTAACTGTTGTTTACAGAGCTGTCCGACGCAAGCTCTATACAAGCCTTATACACAATAACCAACTGCTGCTCTATATGCAGTGGTTAAATATTAGCTGAAAACAATGTACAATTATTTGCCGATAAAAGCACCCATAAGCGTAAAGCCGTTATCGTTATATACACCTGTAGCTGCTGCTGATTTTTCGTCAAACACCTCAACACCGCTGTCCACCTTTTTGTTGCTTGTATATATCATATAAGGCACAGGATTACTTGTATGAGTTCTTATTTCAAGCGGTGTAGGGTGATCCGGACAAACAAGAATTTTAAAGTCATCGCCGCTTTTTTCAAGATAATCTACAAGAGGTGCAAGTATTTTTTCATCAATCAATTCTATTGCCCTTACCTTGTTTTCAACTTCACCACGGTGACCGCATTCATCAGGTGCTTCTACATGGATATAAACAAAATCCTGTCCTCTGTCAAATTCATTTATTGCCGCCTGAAGCTTACCCTCAAAGTTTGTATCAATATAACCTGTTGCACCCTCAACATCAGGTGTAGCCATACCGGCACATATACCTATACCCTTGAGCAGGTCTACAGCTGAAATAACAGAGCCTTTTACTCTGTATTTACTTTCAAAGCTGTCAAGAATCGGCTTCATTCCCTCTCCCCACAGCCAAATTGAGTTTGCAGGCTTTTTGCCACGCTTAATTCTTTCTATATTCACAGGGTGATCCTTTAAAATGTCATAGCTTCTTACCATAAGGTCATACAAGCCGTCAACACAGTCGCCCTTTGGTATATACTCCTTAATAGGCTTACCTGTAATGTCATGCGGTGGTGTTAAAACACCCGGCTTTGGGTTTCCGTTCGACCATACCAGACAATGGCGGTAGCTTACGCCCGGATAGAACTTAAACACATCGTTGCCAAGCTTTTCCTGAACATATTCTATAAGAACCTTAGCCTCAGCAGTTGAAATATCATCTGCACAGTAGTCAAGAATAGTTTTGTCACTGTACTCAGGCTCATCAGTAAGTGTTACAAGGTTACAACGCAGTGTAACATCGGTATTCTTTAGGTCAATACCAATACTTGCTGCCTCCAGCGGAGAACGGCCTGTATAATATTTTGCAGGCTCATAGCCCATTACAGACAGATTAGCAACATCACTGCCCGGCTTTAAGCCCGGAGCTACTGTTTTAAGCAGGCCTACTTCACTTTGCTTTGCCAGCTTGTTCATACAAGGCTTGTTAGCCGCTGTCATTGGTGTTTGATTATTTAGCTGTGGTACAGGAGTATCTGCCATACCGTCACATAAAACTACTGCATACTTCATTTTTATCACCCTTTAGTTATTTTTGGTTGTACTAAACATTTCAATTACGGCAGCACACATTGAATTTTGCAGCTAAAAAGTGCAAAATAAAAAAGCCGCTTCATAGCCTTAATTAAAAATATTTAGCATTAAGTGCCTATTCTCAACTGCTATTATATACCTTTGCACGACAATATTCAACCCTATTTAATATTCAGGGCTTATTCTGTTACTCTTAAATGACCGGTATGCCTTATTATAAAAAAATGTCTGTATGTAAAAATTTTTTTAAAAAAACTATTGACTTTTTTATGGAAACGGTTATAATAGATATTGCTGTTGAGACAGCGGCAAAAAATTAATGAATATTGCGGAATTGTGTAAGGGTAGCACAGCAGACTCTGACTCTGTATGTCTGGGTTCGAATCCTAGTTCCGCAGCCAAGACCTTTGGTTTTCCAAAGGTCTTTTTTCTGCTTTCTTCTTTATTTTACATCTAAAGGACGGGTACATTAATTTACTGTACCCGTCCCCTTTTGTTTAATTATTCATTTTGTTAGGCCGTCTTAATCAGTATATTACAACCGGAGTACCAACAGAGCAATTATCATAAATCTTCTTAGCCTGGTCGTACGGTGTGTTTATACAGCCGTGTGAACCGTCATAGGTATAAATATTGCCGCCATAACCGCCGGTACGCCAAGTAGAGTCGTGTATTCCTATACCGTCATAGGTTACGGCAAGCCAATAGTTTACCATAGTATCCCATGTTTCACCAACCAGTCTTGCCGGAGATTTTCTTTCCCAAATGTGGAACAGCCCCTTTGTGGTATCGTGTGAATTTTTCATACCGGTAACTACATTGGTTGATACCAAGCATTTACCGTTTTTGTAGTACCACATATGCTGCTTATCAATACTAATTTCAATATATGTATCGCCTACATCGTAGCCGTGTACAAGCCTTTTGTCAGCACAAGCAATGGATTTTGTTTGGTAACCGCTGTAAATCTTTTTATTATCAACCAAATTGTAGGCACATACTCTTACATAATAGGTTTTGCCCTTTGTCAGTGCTTTTGAAGTATAGCTCGTTCCTGTTGTATGTCCCTGAAGGTAGTAATGACCTCCCTTAGATTCTGCTAGGTAGAATGAATATCCCTCCGCACCGCTGACTTTTGACCAAGACGCCGTTATTTTTTTATTGGCAGAGGATAATGTAAAGCTTGGAGCAACGGTTTTTGTGCCTGTTTTCAGAGTTGGATAACCGCCATAGTAATACTTGCCGTCAACAAGTCTATACGCCCTTACACGATAGTAGTAGCATCTGCCCGCCGTAAGATTTTTATTATTGTAGCTTGTTGAGCTGCTTTTTACAACTGCATATTTTTTATATTTGCCGTTTGTGGAGGCGTCCATTCTATAAATAACATAGCCTGTTGCCCTTGGCACCTTGCTCCACTGTATAACTATATTGTTAGTAGACTGTGACTTTACCTTTAGGTTAGTAACACTGTCCGGCAAGGTTGCTGTTTTTAATGTAGGGTACCCGCCATAAAATTTAGTACCGTGAACCTCCTTATAAGCACGCACTCTGTAGTAGTAAGGTCTGCCCGACTCAAGCTTAATATTGTTAATTGACGATACCTTGCCGTCTACTGTTGCTATTGCTTTATATTTACCTTTTGTTTTATAATCCATTCTGTAAATTACATAGCCGGAAGCACCGTTTACCTTGTTCCATGATATTGATATAGCGTTGGTTGACTGCGACTTTACTCTTAGGCCCGTTAAAGTCTTGGGACAAGTGCCCAGCTTGACTGTTTTTTCACTGCTGTAATAGCATCTGCCATTTGCCTTTACAAAGGCCTTTATACGATAATAATAGCATCTTGCAGGTGTAAGCTTGCTGTCTGTAAAGCTTGTTGTTGAACCGCTGTTAATTACAGTATACTTTACATACTTACCGCCTGTTTTACTATCCATACGATAAATTTCATAGCCCGAAGCATTTTGAACTGCTGACCAATTTAATTCTATTGAATTGGTTGTAACTCTGCCGTATTTAAAATTCTCTACGGCAGGCACCTTAACAGTCGGCTGTGTGGGAGCTTGCGTAGCCGGCTCAGTCGGAGACTGAGTTCCGACCTCGGCTTCGTTGTTTGACGGATTATCATTACTTACTACAAATGGTTTAACATCTTGTGCGGCAGTAACATTTGGCACTGACAATAGATTTTTTTGTACAGATTCAGTAGCATTAGTTACCACACTCTCGGTTTGCTGTTCCTCCGCCGCAATCTCTATAGGCTGCTCATTGACAGCCGATACTGAACCGGCCGAAACAGTAAAGCCTGTGGCTAACATCATTGCCGACATAATTGCCGAAATTATTCTTTTAGCTTTCATATTAATCCCTCTCAATCATAATGCTAAAATTTTACAACATCATATAATTCGCATTTATTTAATTTTTTTAAATAACTCGATTATTTGAACTGATTATAGCTCTGAAAAATATGGAAATCAAGTATAATTTAGCCACAATTCATTTACAGTTTTGAAACAAACATAACGTAAAAATAACAGTATGTAACCACAGCAACAAGTTTGTTTTATTGCCGCTTTAGAATCTGCTTAGCAGTCAAGGCATTAATATTTAGCTTTGCACAAAATATATTATTCTGTAAATATATAACTATTTATATACAATACCGCAAAACGCAAAAAGCGACAAAATACAGATATTATATATGTGTAGAAGTCGGCTGATGAGTTAAAATAATATAAAATATAATTTCGTATGCACAAAAAAGGCTTGCACAACTATTACAGCTGTGCAAACCTTTTTTACTGGAGCGGATGACGAGGCTCGAACTCGCTACCTCCACCTTGGCAAGGTGGCGCTCTACCAGATGAGCTACATCCGCATATTAAATATCTATGTCAAACGACCTGTATATGTTACCATACATCAAGCAAAATGTCAACAACAAATTGCATAACTACATTAAAATTGTTGTTATTTGTTGTGAAAAGTTAAAACGAGCTTATATTCCTACAATATTTCTGTATACGGCAAATAATATAAGTATAATTATTATAGAAATAAGTACCGCATTCTCAGCTTTATTGTAGTTTATTTTTCCGAATTTGATATACATATATACACTGCGAACGGCATAGTACAAAAAAGCAGGCATAAGTATAAATAAGCACCTGTTAGCCTCAAAGGCCGCCTTAAAATCCAACATCAGTAAGGCTGAGCACATTCTTGTAACGCCACAGCCCGGGCATTTAAGACCTGTAACTGCATAAAATACACAGGGTATGCCAAAGCCAAGCAGTTTATATATATAAAAATAGGCAATTCCAACAGCAGCAAGTATTCCAAGAATACTTGCTGCTTTAATAACTCTCTTTTTCAATTTAATAATTGTAGTAGTTACCGTTGTTGCTTGAGCTGTCTATCAGCTTATTAAGTGAGTCCTGAATTAGGGCACTTGAAACTATAGACAAGCCGAAAACTGCAAGAAGCAAATAAAGAACTCCTGATGACTGGTCAGCTGCAATACCACGAGATGCCTTAATGCTGTTAAGTGTTTCACCTGCCTGGTAATACCAAATCCAACCATAGATACCGCATGTTACTATAGTAAGCAAAACTACCATACCGCCCGACATCTTGCTCTCATCGTTAGACATTGTACGCAAATCATTTGCTAACATAGCCATCCATACCAAAGCAAATATGCCGCATGTAACTATTGAAAGAATGATGTACAACGCAAGATTCTTTTTCTCCATAAAGTACAAAACCTCCTTAAAAATAAACATTGCTGTCATTATACCACAGCAGAGTACTACCGTCAAGAATTTTTGAACTTTTTGTAAACTTTATAACGGTTTTATTGTCCCGTCGTCCATAAGGCAAAAGCTGTCTCCCTCATCAAGATTTAAATCGTAAAGCAATTTGTCCTCAATAGCAATTATCCTGCGGCTGCCGTCGGGTGCTTCCACATATACTTTATCCGTAAGCTCCTGCCCATCGGGAAGACCTTCACAACCAAAATCGGGTTCCATTATTTTAATAATATTAAGCTTTTCCATAAAATATGTCACTTGCCAATAATATTTATTTTGTACCAAAAATTCTGTCGCCTGCGTCGCCAAGTCCCGGAACTATGTAACAATTTTCGTTAAGGCCTTCGTCCTTTGACGCACAGAAAACCTGCACATCAGGGTGAGCAGAGGTTAAAGCCCTTATGCCCTGCGGTGCAGCAACAATGCATAAAAATTTAATGCTTTTTGGATTGCTTCTTTTTATGACTGAAATAGCGTC
This sequence comes from Clostridium sp. CAG:964, assembly GCA_000435335.1. GTDB lineage: Bacteria > Bacillota > Clostridia > Oscillospirales > Acutalibacteraceae > CAG-964. The sequence goes on along the minus strand of FR891344.1, from coordinate 101,043 downwards.
TACGGCAGAACCGCCTGTAGCAAGCATAGGGTCAAGAACAAATACATCTCTCTCCTCAATATCCTGCGGCAGCTTGTTATAATACTCTACCGGCTTATGGGTAGTTTCGTCACGGTATAAGCCTATATGCCCTACCTTTGCAGCCGGAATCATCTGCAGCATTGCGTCAAGCATACCACAGCCGGCACGCAGTATAGGAACAAAGGCCAGCTTTCTGCCAGCTAAAATTTTAGACTTGGTTTTCGCAACAGGTGTTTCTATTTCAATATCCTCAAGAGGTAAATCTCTTGTTGCTTCATAGCACATTAGCATAGAAATTTCCGACACCAGCTCTCTAAACATTTTACTGCCGGTGTTTTTGTCACGCAAAAATGAAAGCTTGTGCTGAATCAAAGGATGATCTAATACTGTAACTTGATTTTCCATATTTTTCCCTCCTAAAAATTTTTATAATTTATTAATTATTTTCTCTCTCTTTATCTTCAAGGTCTTTAATCATACAGACTCTGTTAATATGTCTGCCGCCCTCAAACGGTGTGTTAAGGAAAATATCTGCCAGCTTAACAGCAGTTTCGGCATTTATAACCCGTCCTCCCAGACAGAGCACATTTGCATCGTTATGGCGGCGTGTCATTTCGGCACAAAACTCATTTGTAACCACTGCGGCCCTTATTCCCTTGACTTTATTTGCCACTATAGACACACCTATGCCTGTTCCACAGCAAATAATACCCAAGGTACATTCCTTGTCGGCCACTGCACGAGCAGCCTTTTCGGCATATATTGGGTAATCTACAGATTCGGTACTGTCTGTGCCAAAATCCTTTACCTGTACGCCGTTTGCCTCAAGATGCTTCTTAATTGCCTCTTTGATTTCATAACCACCGTGATCCGCTGCCAAAGCTATAACTGCCATTTTACTTACTCCCCTTTTAATATTTAAAAATCTTTTTAATCTTATTTTACAATCATTTACAAAAGAAAACACAATAAATGCACCCGCACTCGCAAAACAGCATTTAAATACATCTGCAATTTAATTTCTATAGCAACATCTGCGTTAAATATTATTGATTGCTGTTTAGCCTTTTTCTAAGCTCCTGCTGTGCCTGAGGCAAACGCAGGTAAGACGGCAAAAGCTGTTGAGATGTAACACTCCTGCCCTGCTCCGCAAGCCCTTGTGCAACAAATGCAACCGAACTGCTTTGCTGGTACATTAAATGCGGTGCTGCCATACGCAAAGGCGTATGCACTCTTTCTGACATTAGCTTGTATGCAAGCTGTGCCCCATCGCCCGCCAATGTAAACTGTACACCGCTGTATTTACTGTTAAGCTCGTCTGCAAGTGCGTCAAAGGCAATGGCTCTGTCGTCGCATAGTCTTTGTACTGTGCCGTCTGCACTGCATTTAAACAATGCGTTAAAAAACTGGCTGCAGCGTGCGTCCATTACCGCACATATGTATGTATCTGTATACACATAGTTATAAGCTATTGCCTCAAGTGTAGAAACAGGTATGCACGGCTTATTTAACGCAAGCGACAAGCCCTTGACCGCAGCAATACCAATGCGAAGTCCCGTAAACGAACCCGGGCCGACTGCTACTGCAAAATAGTCAACATCATTCAGGCTTAGCCTTGCACTTTTCAAAAGATGCTCCACCATAGGCATAAGCGTGGTACTGTGGGTAAGCTTTGCATTAATGTAGTACTGCCCCAGTATCCTTCCGTCACGCATATATGCCGCCGATGCCGATACAGCTGACGAATCCATTGCCAATATGTCCACTTACCTACACTCCTCTACAGTAATTATTCTTTCGTTTTCATCATCGCCCTTTTCCATAGTAACCCTTATATACTCGGGGGGCAATGCATTTTCTATATTTTCACTCCACTCAATTACAAGCACACCTGTGTCTAAATAGTCAAAAAAGCCTATGGAATAAAGGTCGTCCCAGCTTGATATTCTGTACATATCAAAGTGGTACACATTGTATTTGCCGTGATACTCGTTTACAAGGGCAAAGGTAGGGCTTGACACGCTGTCACTGCTGCCTAAGCCCCTTGCTATGCCGGTGGTTAGGGCTGTTTTGCCCATTCCCAAGCCGCCAAACAGTGCAATAACCTCTGTTCCCTTTAAGCTCTTGGCAAGACCTTCACCGATTTTTAAGGTGTCCTCATAGCTGTGGCTGATATAAGTTCTGCTCAAAATATTCACCTAACTTAGAACAAGCCGGAAATTTTGCCGTTTTCGTCAACATCTATTCTTTCTGCTGCCGGAACCTTTGGCAAGCCTGGCATTGTCATAATATTTCCGGTGTAAATTACTACAAAGCCGGCACCGTTAGAAAGCTTTACATCTCTTACGGTAATAGTGTGGCCTGTAGGTGCACCCAGCAATGCAGGGTTATCAGAA
>FR891344.1:98383-98563 GCA_000435335.1 Clostridium sp. CAG:964 | reverse complement strand
CAGCCTGTCACCGCCAAGCTCAACAATTTTAGCCAGTGCCTTTTCTGCCTGTGGTGTAAATACTACATCGTCGGCACGGTAAATTTCCTGTGCGATTTTCTTAACCTTTTCTTTCACTGTAAGGTCAAGTGCATACAGCGGTTTAAAGCTGCTTTCTTTTTCGCAGGCATCAACAACCCT
>FR891344.1:86252-98277 GCA_000435335.1 Clostridium sp. CAG:964 | reverse complement strand
AATGAACTCCAGCTCTTCCTCTGTATCTGTAGTAAATTTATTGATAGCCACAACAACAGGCACGCCGAATTTTCTCATATTATCTATATGAACGCCTAGGTTTACTATTCCCTTTTTCAGTGCCTCAAGGTTGCTGTTTCCAACCTCTGCCTTCGGTACTCCGCCGTTATATTTTAATGCACGGCAGGTAGCAACTATTACAATAGCGTTTGGTGCTAAGCCGGCACAGCGGCACTTTATGTCAAGAAACTTTTCAGCACCAAGGTCAGAGCCAAAGCCGGCCTCTGTAATGCAGTAGTCACCCAGCTTTAGTGCAAGCCTTGTTGCCCGTACAGAGTTACAGCCATGTGCAATATTTGCAAAAGGCCCGCCATGCATAACAGCCGGCGTACCCTCCAAGGTTTGTACAAGGTTAGGCATAACGGCGTCCTTCATAAGGGCTGTCATAGCACCGTCCGCCTTTAGCTCCCTTGCGTATACAGGCTTACCGTCATATGTATATGCAACCAAAATTCTGCCAAAGCGTTCCTTTAGGTCTGTAATGTCATTTGCAAGGCACAAAACAGCCATAATCTCGCTGGCAACTGTTATCTGGAAGCCGTCTTCCCTAGGAATTCCGTTCACCTTACCGCCTAAGCCGGCTACAATATTTCTAAGCTCACGGTCGTTCATATCCAGGCAACGCTTAAAAAGTATTTGCCGTGGGTCAATATTAAGGGCATTGCCATGGTGAATGTGGTTGTCAAGCATAGCACACAAAAGATTATTTGCGGCTGTAATAGCATGCATATCACCTGTAAAATGCAGGTTAATGTCCTCCATAGGAAGAACCTGTGCATAGCCGCCGCCTGCGGCACCGCCCTTAATTCCAAAAACAGGGCCAAGAGAAGGCTCACGCAGTGCAATTACTGCATTTTTTCCTATTTTAGCCATTGCCTCACCTAGGCCTGCGGTTACTGTGGTTTTGCCCTCGCCTGCCGGCGTAGGGTTGATAGCAGTTACCAAAACAAGCTTTCCGTCAGGCTTGCTGCTGAGCCTGTCTGCCAATGAATCATTTAGCTTAGCCTTAAACCTGCCATACGGTTCAAGCTCGCCGTCTTTTATTCCTATTTTTTTTGCTACTTCTGCAATAGGCAATAATTCTGCCTGCTGTGCAATTTCAATATCCGACAGCAAAATACCACCCCCAAAATATGTTGTGAAACAATTATAGCATAACAAGCCTTATTTACACAAGTAAAATAGCAAAAAAACAACAGCGGCACAGGCTTACATTACGAAAGCCCATACTGCTGCTGTATAAAATAGGTCAGCTTAATTATTAAGTATTGCTCTTTGAGTTAAAACCACATCAATAAGAGTTACCTTACCGTCGCCGTTAAAATCCGCCGCATATACCTGACGCTTATTAAACTCTGCCAAGCCAAGTATTTGTCTTGAGGAAAATACTGCGTCCACAACGCTTAGTTTGCCGTCTAGGTTTGTATCGCCTGCCATAACCCTTTGCAATGCATTATAGGCGTCTGCAAGGCTTTGCTTAGCTTCCTTTAGCTGAGCGTCCGACGCAGCAGCGTCTGCCAAAAGCGTTTTTGCCTGCTCAATATCCTTGTACAGACTGTTTACAGACGCCTCTGTATATTTATAGCCATTGCTGTTTAAAAATGTACTGTACTGAGCAACGCTGTTTTTCAGTGCGTTATGTGAAATAAGCTCCATTTTATTCCTTGCAAAAATAAGTGATGACAGCTGTTTCTTGCAGTCTTGGTCTGTTGAGGCTGCGGCATCTAAGACCTTCTTTGTATTTTCAAGAGCCTCATTCATTCTTGTAACGGAGCCTGTGGTATATAGACTGCTGTCTTTATCCATAAGTGCAATGCACTCATTGTACAGACCTTGCAAATCCTCTCTTGAGCGAAGCACCAGCATTGCTACAGCACTGCTTACAGCAGCGTCGGAGCTTGCTACGGCTGACTGATTCCAGCTGTTTTGGTCTATTAAATCATTTGCATTATTAACTGCCTTTTGCAGGGCGCTTATTGTGTTCTCGGTATAAAGGTCGGAGCTGTCAAGATACTTCTGTGCGTTGTCAACTGTTTGCTGAAGCTTTATTATAGCCTGCAGCTTCAACGACTTAAACGCAGCTGTAAGGCTTGCGGCGGCGGCGTCAATATCTGCCTGCCTTTGGAAAAAGTCGTTATACACCTGCTTTGCACTGCTGTACTCCTGCTTAAGGCTTGCCACTGTTGCCTGCACATAGGCTGACAAATCCTCCTTGAGCTTATAGTCTGACGAAACCAAAATTGTATTCAGAGCCGATCTGTCCTGCCTTTCTTCAAGCGGAACAAATTTATATCCGTTTTGGTAGGCAAAATATTTAACTGTAGAGCCTCCTACTCCGTAAAATGTTATGTCAGCATTTTTTGTAAACGCCGTTTTATTAATATTTGATGTGCTTGCCGGAACATATATCCTCTTTAATGAAGAACAGCCGTTAAAGGCATATTCGTCTATGGTGTTTAGTCCGCTTGGCAATATAACATCATTCAGGCTTGTACAGCCCGAAAACATATTCATAGGCAGCTGTGTAAGTGTGCTTGCGGAAAAATCTACACTTTTTAGTGATGTGCAATTTGCAAACGCCGATGAGCCTACATCTACAACCTTTTTCGGTATTTTAATTTCTGTAAGAGAGCTTAGCCCGTAAAAGGCACTTGAGCCTATTGTGTCTACAGAATCCGGCAGATTAATCTTTTTCCAAACAGTGTTGTTGGCAAAGGCACCTGCGTCTATAATTGTAACTCTTAAACCGTTAATTACGGCAGGTATTGTAAGCTCTTGAGCCTTTTCAATGTCACTGCCCTCTTCCACCGACATAATTGCGGCATTGTTTGTTGACGCAATACGGCGGTATTTAAACCCGCCGCTTGATGACGCTGCAGCGGCACCTGTGGAAAATACCGCCGAAAACAACATAAGCACAGCTAAAAACAGTGCGGCATTTCTTTTCATTTTCATAAAAACCTCCCGATAATATTTTTTTCTTCTGCTGTTATTATATAATAGCGGATTAAAAATTTCAACAGTAATATTATACAATAACAAAAGCGGACACAGGCCTGTTTGCCTGTGTCCGCAGGGGTGTTTAAACTAAATTCTCATTATAAATGCAATTTATTCCCATCCAAAGAAAGGCTCATCTGTCGGAGTCACAATATCCGGCATTCCTGTTTCCGGCGTCCCCGGCGAGGCAGAAATTACATCATCAAGAGAATATTCAATTACCTCAAGCTGTGGCTTAATATACTCTTTCATAAAATTACCTCCATATCATAATAAACTCTCATACTACCAATAGGAATTATATCCTATTAACAAGATTTTGTCAAGTATAGCCTTTAAAATATTATCAATTTAATAATAAAACAAAATCCTTATTACACTACACACCTAAAAAGATGTGCAGTGTAATTGTATTATGATTAAGGAGTTGACCAAGAACCTTTGTAATTGTCGCCTGAACCTGATGTAATAGTAAACTTTGTATCACCGTTAGTAGGTATTTTCAGGTCTTCAGTTTGGTTATACTTACTAGCCCAGTCATGCTCTGGTAATTTTGGGTTAGATCTGACAAATATAATATTCTTTTCATTTCCGCTAACCTTGTTAATAACTTCGTTAGGAACAGAATATTTGTAAATTGTGTCATCAACCTTTTCCATAGTATACCAATAATGTGTACCGTCAGTTGAATCGAATATATAGATTTCATACCTTGCAGCAGCTTGCCAGTCGCTGTTTAGTTTCAAATACAGTGTTGTAGTATCGCCTGTTGTTCCTCCTTCAAAGTTAGGTACTAAGTCATTCAAAGAAGAAATTGTTGTACCGTTCACAGACAAGGCGCCGCTATCGCTAACACTTACCATAACAGGATTATCGGTAGAAACAGAAGCACTATTTACCGTCCAGCCGGTAAAGTTATAGCCTGTATTAGGTTCAGCCTTTACATAGAATGAAGCAGCAGTACCCTTTGTAAATGTCAGAGTAGTCGAAGTCTGCGTTGTATCGTCTGTACCGATATAAACTTTACCGTTAGCAACATTAGTAGGTGCTGTAACTGTTACAGAGTTGTCGTCAGGTGCAACTGACCATTCGCCTGTAGCATACTGTGTTCCGACTTGTTCCGTTACAGTATACATCATTTTACCGTCAGTAGGTATTGTTAAGTTATCTGTTTGATAATCTTTATTATTCCAATCGAACTGTTCATTGTTATTACTCATTTTGCAGAATATAACATTTGCATAGTTTTTATCACTTGGAACTACTACCCGGTATAAGTCGTCGCTGACCTTAGTCATAACAATCTGCTCTTCTCCAGGTTCTTTCAGAACAGCTACAAATCTCTGATTACCGGCTTTCCACTCATTGCAGCCCAGCTTCAAATACAATGTTTTATTTGGAGCCTTTTCAAACTCAGCTGTAAAAATTCCATCTTCAAAGCGTGTGGTTGGTAGAGGTTTTACTTCGTTCCCAAAATTTGAGATATCTGCTCCCCATCCAGTAAAGTTATAGCCGCTGTTAGGCTTTGCAGTTAATGTGAAGGTTGTTCCACGAGGTACCTTAACAGTTTCTGTTGAATTCTCTGCTACTGTTCCGGCTTTAACATTTGTTCCATTATAAGTGCAAGAATATGAAATTGTACCGCCTGTACCGCTGACAAGAGTAACATTAATCATCTGTACAAATACAGGTGTTAGGTCTGCCATATTAACTGCTGTACCGTTTACAGACAGTGTACCGTCTTCGGCAACATCCACCTTAACCGGGTTGTCCTTGATAGTAGTTTCATTTACCGTCCAGTTTTTAAAGTAAAAGTCTGTATTAGGTGTAGCCTTTACATAGAATGAAGTACCTTTTTCTACTGCAAGCGTAACATCATTCTGTGCTGTATAGTCATTGCCAATTTTAACTGTACCATTAGTTACAGCAGGTGCTTTAACTGTTATATAATTTTCATTAGCTTCTGCCTTAAAGCTTGCAACAATTTCAAGTGTTGCACCGGCAGCGGCATCTGCTCCAAGATATTTGTCCTTGCTAAAGGTAAACTGATAGCTGCCGCTCTTAGTTGGGTCAATACCAAGCAAAGCAAAGTCATCCGATGTAATAGTTTGTTTACCTATTTTCAGGCTTTCCAGTTGGCTGACATATTGTATATCATTCTCTGTGTAGCTTGTAGGATAGTACGAAACCTTTATTGTCTTACCCTCTGTTACAACACGAACACCGTTGCTTGAAACATTACCCGCCTTTGTGTCGCTGATATACGCTGTACCGTCAGTAGTGTATCTTGCAGATGTAGAAATGTTGTATGTATCCTCTGTAGGTGTTACAGGTGTTACATTAGGGTCTGCCTCACCAAGATTAAAGTATGAAGGAGACTTAGAAACATATGTGTGACCGTCCCTCTGCATAACTGTATAGCAGGTGAAGTAGTAGTTGTGTGAAGCCTTTGTATTCTTTAAATCAAATACAAAGTTAGCTCTGTTTTTATTTGTTAGGTTTACCTGACCGGCTTGGTATTCGCTAGTCCAAGTTTTACCGTCTTGGTCATAACTATCACCGTTAAAATCAACTCTTCCCACTACATCATAATACTTAATCAGTGCATCATGACCGTTTATTGTGCTTGTGGTTGAAGTAATAGCATCCTTAATGACATCCTCTGTAAACTCAGAAGCATTTGCATAGCTGCCTGTATTCTTTATAAGAACATAACCAACCTTTGTAATTTTCTTGTCAAGGTTTGCTGAACCAACAGCGTCAAATATAACATTTACACGAGTACGGTCAGTATTGTCTTTTGAGTAGGAATCATAAATTCTCTCTGATGCTGCTGCCGCATAGCCTGTGCCTGTACCTGTAGGCATATAGGTTATTGTGCTGTCAGCTGTAACCGTAGGTTCGTCAAGCTGTGTATAATCCTCGTCTGTATCATATACAGCCTTTAGCTCCATATTGTCTGTAATACGGTAATTATATGTGTAGTTAGTAGAAACAGGAACCCACTTCGTATTTGAAGACGCACCGCCCTCAATAGCTACACGCTTAGCCCAATACTTAAATGTATGTACTTTGCTGTCTGCGTCTGTGTACGACTTAGGTGCTGTATAATCACTGCCGCCTGCGACGTTCAAAATCAAGGAGTTGAAGTGACCGCTTACAGATGAAGTCTTAACAGCATAGGTGCTGCCATCCTCTTGCAGCTGAGGGAATGTTAGGTTTACCGTGTAATTCTTCGGTGCTGCGTCGTAGGTTACAACCAAAACCTTTGTTGTACCACCAACAAGAGCCTGAATATCAGCAGGTACGCCCTCTGCCTTAGGAGTAGAATTATCTTGCTTGTTGGTTAGAAGATCAAGCTTTGTGTCAAGATAGTCATTAGTTAAAGTTCTATACTCAACATTACCCTGAATATCGTCTTTTACACTGTATGACATAAGAACATTACTAACCTCAGGGAGTGAAGCCTTTAGCTTTTTCTTACCGTCCTCGGTTAGGTTACCGGTTGCTGAATCAACAATACTGTTAATGTTACCGGCAATGTTTCTTGTAAAGTAAGTGTAGTGATTTTCAAGGTCTGTAGGCAAGCCTGTTTCAACCGCTCTGTCCTGGTATCTGTAAAGAACAGTTACCTTTTGGTTAGTGTTGTTTACAGTATAGCTTGCAGTTTGACCGACACCCGATGTTGGGAGCTTAGCGTTAAAGCCGTTTGTTTCGCTTACCATATTGCTGTTTTTTGCAACTTCTGTATCCTGAGTAACGCTTGAAACCGAATAATCACCGCTTTCAATTTCGGTAATTCTGTACTCTGTACCTATAGGTACGCCGTCAATAGTAAGTGTTTCACCATGCTTTAGATCAACTGTACCTTCGCTGCCAAGTTTTTTTACACCTTGAATACCACTTACGGTGAAGTCTAGGCCTTCATAAACCTTCCACTCAGAATCGCTTGTGTCGCCAAAAATGTTGCGCATCTGGATTTTGAATGTAAAGTATTTGCTTGTGTCAGGGTTGTCGCCTTGAATATTCTTTGTAAATGCAACACTGCCAACCCTAACCTTGTTAGTATATTCAGCGTTTATCTTTACTGCATTGTCAGAGCCATCTCCGAAATTATAAGCGCCGCCATTTGGTGTTAGCTCAGAGCCTGAGATATCTGTAACCTTTAGCGTAGTTTCGTAGTAATCGCTGCGGCTTCTGCCGTTATTTTTTGAAGTCGGCTGATTTTCCGTTAGGTTTGGCAAATCAAAGGACTTTAGTGCATCCGGACTTGTCAGCTTAAATTTACTGCCGTTAGCAAACTGGTCGTTAAAGGTAGCAGACTGGTTATACAGCAGCTCAACTGTACCGTCTGTAGGTGTACCTTTACCCTTGGTAGTATTTGTACTGTTTTTATCTTCCCAAACAAAGTTGGTGTTGCCTATAGGGGCAAATACACCATCCCCTGACATCGAATTTGTAAAAGGGGTACCTGTCTGTGCAGCAGATGAAGAACCTTTTTGAAGAACCTGGGTATTACCGTAAACATCCTTACGGGTAAAGTCCTCTGTAACAGAAGCTGTGTTGTTGCTTGCAGCTGACTTTGAGTTAGATTTTATATAAGTCTGGAAAACGTCCTTATCAGCTGTTTGAAGTGTATCATTTACAAGAGCGCTGTTTACATTGGAAGTATCCGTCTTCTGCTCAACTGTCAAAGAGTTAGTCTGTGGCAGGAAGAAGTTGAAAGACAGGTTAGAGTCAAACAGGCCACGCTCCATATAGAAGATGGTCATTTTATGAGTCCTTGTTGTGTCCTGTAAAATTTTCTTAACATCATTGCCAATAGCAAATTCTTCTGCTTCATGGTAAGCACAGCTTGCTGAATTTTTATCAGTAACTTTGTCATATGTTGCGTTATAATAACCGGTGCTGTATGTTACCTTCATCTTTGCCAGGTTAATAGAACCGCTTGCCTTTGCGTGAGAACCACCTAAGTCAAGCACAAGATGACCGTCAATGTAAATCCACATATCATCATCACCGGTGAAGTTAAACTGCATCTCTTCGCCGTTTACTACACCATCGGCGTTAGGCATTGCATAGTCAATGTCAAACCTTGTACCAAAGCAGTTGGTAATATTGCTCATGTCACCAGGTTGTGACTGGTTAAATGGGTAGTAACCGGCTGCAGCGTTCTTGCCACCGCTTTCATTTTGACAGCCCTTTACCTCGTTATTATAGTTTCTAATTTGACGATTTGCAATGTCAAGACTGCGGTTTTTGTCAGTAGCTGAGTCATAGCTGTACCACTCGTTACCCGAAACTCTTTTTGTAACCTTAGTTTCAAACTTTAGGTTATCATACTTACTTTGGATTTTGCTGTCAGCATTAGCGTTCATAAAAGCGTCACTAAACTGTGGCAATTCAATGCCGTTTTGCTGAATAGTACCGTTGGCACTTAGGGTTTTATCAACAAGACCTACAGCGGCTGCATTAATACTGGCACCGTCGGCACCGCCTTTTCTGTTGGCACCGTTAGCTACACTGACAAAATTAAAGTAGCTCTTTGCCCAGGTAAGGGTACCCGTTTCATCGGCAGCCTTGTTACCGGCACGAATATTGCCCTGGTACAAAGGTGTAACCGAAACACCGTTTACCTTACCGTCTGTAGAATGGTCTTGATACCACTTTGTAACAGCGTCGTTGTACGGCTTGTATACACTTTCATCAAATATAGATTTTGCCTGACCGTTTTTTGAGTCAACATCATAATTCTGTTCTTCTGTCAATGTACCGTCTTTTGTCATTGCATCGGCAATTTGACTTGCTGTTCTGTAGTTATACATTGTAGCATTAATCCAACCGGATGATGATGGTGTAGATGATGAGGAAGATACATTAACATTACCATTTTCATCAACTGTATAGACATTACCCTTATTTATTTCGTCCACAGACTTGTCAATCAGCTTACTGCAAGTGGAATTACCATTAATTAAATCAGTACGAACAGTAGAAACACCTTTACCTGTGCCAATACCATCTCCTAAGTCGTTGTAGTTAGTTTCCGAGAAGAAGTAGTAAGTAGCGTCAGACCAGTTATGATCAGGGAATGTAACAGTAAACACACCGCTTGAGCCAGACATCTTATAATGTGATGTGTAACTATCATTACCAACAAACACATGGGCATTTTGCCAGCCGCTGACTTTAAGTGTGATAGTTTTGCCGCCAATGCTGTCACCGACTGCACCTGCAGTAACGGTTGTGCCGACCATGCAAACCGTGAACAGTGAAATAATCATCAGTACTGTAAGCAAAACTGAAACAGAGCGTTTTGACATACGCTTTAATGTTTTCACATTCATAAATACAACCTCCTAAAATATTAATTTAAAAATTTGTTAATATGTCGGTTATTCCCTGCAGCGGTAACACCTGCTGACCTCCCAAGCCTGCCTAAAATTAAGCAAAAGCTGCAAACGAGTATAACTGCACATAATTATTAACGGTATAATTATAACACAAAAATTTAATTTATTCAATATTTTTGTTGTAAATCTATGCAATTCAATATAAAAAAATTATGATTAATAATGCACCCATTTGCGGAATTAACGCCCAATATTATTTATTTATATTTAAAAAAATACCGCACTGCTTCCTTTTTCATTTCTATTTTAATTATTTTTCCGCTTTTTGTTTCGGCGGTAACTGTAAAATCACTGTTGGAATGCTCTGTAATATCACCCTTGGTTTGTATGCTTGGAAAAGGCTGTTTTTCGGAAATAATGCTAAGCACCCTGTGCAGCTGCTGCGGCAGGCAGTCATTTGGGAGCTTTCCCACAGGATAATATGACAAGCCGCTGTGCTTTAATGTAAGTATATTTCCGTTATAGCTGTAGGCAAGCCCTTTTAGCTCAGCCGGCTCGGAATATGTAATGGTTGTTATGCCTCTGCCGGTAGCTGTAACCATAAACACAGAGCTGCAAAAATCAGATTTATCTGCCTGAACCTGTGCAGTAAACGAAGCTGCCGGCACAGCGGCAGACAAGGAGGTTTTACAGGACGAGCAGATAAAAGCAAACGGCATTAATGCAGCTGCCAAAAGTATACCTGCAAGGTATTTTTTCATAGAACAGCACTCCCCTTTTTTCTTGTAATGTCAGCTACTAAATATATATCGGCTTTTTGGCAAAAAAATACCCTCGGCACACAAATGCCAAGGGTATAAAAATAACTCTGTATGTAAAGGGACTGTTTATTAAAGTTCTACAAGCTCTGCCTCTATGCCCTCAGGAAGATTTTCCTTTGCGGCAGAAATAAGCAGTGTTACATTTGTTTCTGAATTGTCGGCAAGAGCCTTAATTTTGCTTACAAACTCCTTTAGATCGTCCATATTGTCAGAGCAAATCTTGAATGTAGAGTCAACAAAAATGTCTGTAACATCGTAGTTGCCGGCACAGATACCGCTGATAAAGCCAAATAGAACATCATAGCCTGAAACATGGTATTGGTCGGTGTCGATTAGTCTTGCCTTGTGTGTAACATCGTAGGTTAGCTTTGCACCCTTTTCGATAACAACAACATTACCCATTGACTTTGTTACAGCCTCATTAGCAAGAGAAATAAGCTTCTTTGTTTTGCCGGAGCCTTTAATACCTATTAGTAAAGTTACCATAAAAAATTCCTCCTATATATCCACAATAGTGGAATAATATTTATAAGTTATATATATACCGAACAGCATATGTACGGTATTGCCTACGGATAATTAGCCTAAACGAGCCTCAAGAGCCGCTTTTTCTGACTCGTAGCCCGGTTTGCCAAGCAAAGCAAACATATTCTTTTTGTAGCTTTCAACGCCCGGCTGGTTAAACGGATTTACGGCAAGCAAATAGCCGCTGACAGCACAGGCCTTTTCAAAGAAATAAATCAAATAGCCAAGCTCTGACTCTGTCATTTCTTCAATTTCAAGCAGTACATTAGGAACGCCGCCGTCATTGTGAGCAAGCACAGTACCCTCAAAAGCCTTTTTATTTACAAAATCCATTGTTTTGCCTGCAAGGAAGTTTAGACCGTCAATATTGCCGTCAATTTCGTCAAGAACAATTTCCTTCTTAGGCTTTTTAACATTAACAACAGTTTCAAACATACATCTTGTACCCTCTTGAATAAACTGACCCATTGAGTGCAAATCTGTAGAGAATACAACGCCTGCTGGGAACAAGCCCTTATTGTCTTTGCCTTCGCTTTCGCCAAAGAGCTGCTTGTACCACTCTGTCATCATAGTAAATGCAGGCTCGTAGCTAACAAGAATTTCTACACTCTTGCCTTTTCTGTTAAGAATGTTTCTTGTAGCCGCATACTTGTAGCAGTCATTTGTAGCAAGGTCGTCATTGTTAAAGTCGTTTTGAGCCTTAGCGGCACCTGCCATAAGAGCGTCAATATCAGCACCGGATACTGCAATAGGAAGCAGACCTACAGCTGTAAGAACAGAGAAACGACCGCCAACATTGTCAGGTACTACAAATGTTTCGTAGCCCTCCTGGTCAGCCAAAGCCTTTAGTGTACCCTTAGCCTTGTCGGTTGTGCAGAAAATTCTCTCCTTTGCACCCTCCTTGCCATACTTCTTTTCAAGCATTTCTCTGAATACTCTAAAAGCAATGGCAGGCTCGGTAGTAGTACCGGACTTTGAAATCATATTAATAGATACATCTCTGCCCTCGCAGATTTCCATAATCTCTGCAAGATATGTAGAGCTAATGCTGTTGCCTACATAGTAAATGTCAGGCGTATCCTTTTTCTTTGCATTATAATTTTGTGAGTGGATAAACTCAATAGCAGCTCTTGCACCCAAGTAAGAGCCACCAATACCTATAACTATAAATACATCTGTATTGCCCTTAATTTTCTTGGCCGCAGCCTTAATGCGGGCAAACTCCTCTTTATCATAGTCAGTTGGCAAAGTAAGCCAGCCAATAAA
>FR891344.1:57505-86183 GCA_000435335.1 Clostridium sp. CAG:964 | reverse complement strand
CAGCCTTTACCTGTGATGCAATAGCTGTGTATTCGTGCTCATTTACAAAGCCTGACAAATATTTGTCTGAAAATGTTGTTGCCATTTTTAAGTCCTCCTAATCATCCTGTAAGCTAATACAAGTAATATGTTTATATAATACAATATTTCAACCCTGTTTTCAAGATATAATGTAAAAATTAATATGTTTTTTATATCTGCATTACAAACAGGAAATATTCTGCCTGTTTTGCATACTAAGCGTTAAAATCTTAGCAGTCCTTTGTCGAGCATAGACTGTGCCGCAAGCAAAACACCAACCCTTGCACTGTGAAAATTCAGTCCGCCCTGCATCCACACCGCATACGGCTCTCTAAGAGGTGCATCGGCAGAAAGCTCTATAGTAGAGCCAAGCGTAAAAGCACCTGCCGCCATTACAACCTTGTCGGCATATCCCGGCATATCGGAAGCCTCCGGCACAACAAAGCTGTCTACGGCACCGCCCTTTTGTATTCCTCCGCAAAATGCCACCAAAGCCTCATTTGAGCCCAGCTTTAACAGCTGTATAATATCCCCACGCTTTTCTCTGTAGCTCGGAGTAGTATCAAAGCCCAACAGCTCAAAAAGTGCAGCGGCAAAAACCGCTGTTTTTAGTGCCTCGCCTGTAGCGTGAGGAGCGTTAAACGCACCTAAGAACAATTCACGGTTTACTCCCAGTGTTGCTCCCTGCTCCTTGCCTATACCCGGTGTTGTAAGCCTGTAAGCACACTGCTCTACAAGGTCTTTTCTGCCTGCTATATAACCGCCCGTAGGTGCTATGCCGCCACCGGGATTTTTTATAAGAGAGCCTGCCATAATATCAACGCCTACTGTAAGGGGCTGTATTTTTTCAACAAATTCACCGTAGCAGTTGTCAAGCATAACAATAGTTTTTGGTGCTTTCTTTTTTGCAATTTCGGCTATTCTTGCAATTTCATCAATCAGCAGTGACGGGCGGAGGTCATAGCCACGGGAACGCTGTATGTAAACCATTTTTAAGTCAGGTGTAATTGCCTGCTCAATAGCCTTATAGTCGGGCTTTCCCTGTGGTGTAAGCTTAACCTCGTCATATATAATCCCAAAATCCTTCAGCGAACCGGAATAATTACCTGACAAGCCTATAACGCTTTGCAGTGTGTCATACGGTGTGCCAACCACACTAAGCATAGTATCACCCGGGCGAAGCATACCAAACAGGGCAACGGTAAGTGCATGAGTACCGCAAACAAAATTGTAACGAACTAAAGCGTCCTCCGCATCAAAAACAGTTGCATATATTTTGTCAAGGGCGTCTCTGCCTCTGTCGTCAAAGCCATAGCCTGTAGAGGTGGAAAAATGGCTTTCGCTAATGCCTGCATTTTGAAAAGCATACAGCATTTTTTGCGTATTGTAATCCTGTATGTCATCTATTTCGCAAAATTTATCCTTAACAAGCTCCATAGCCTTGTCAGCGGCGGATAAAATTCGCCCATCTATATTATGAAAAGGTGTATTCATTTTCTATTTCCTTTCTTGAGTTAAAAGCCCTGTGTAAGGCCTTGTTCGTTAAAAAACGACAGTTTTATAACGGCTTTAGAGAATAAAAAATTTCAAAGCAGCTCTACCTGCTGAAAATCTCCAATATTTTCAAAGCCTATATTGTTATAAAGGCTGTAATTTTTGTTTTTATCACGCTGCAGGTAAATTTTTTCAACGCCGTTGCGAAAAAGCTTTTTACACAGCATAGTTACAACAGCTGTGGCCAAGCCTTTTTTTCTGTAGCTTGGCAATGTTGCAACACCTGCAATCACAGCACCGCCCTTATAAACAGCTGTAGCGGCGGCACAGCTTATGAGTCTGCTGTCAAGATAACAGCCCATAAGCACTGCCGTATCCTTACGCATACGGTGGCTAAGATCTGCCACAAAATCTTCATATGAAACCGCCTTAAACTCGGCACCGTTGCACTGTAAAAGCAGACTGTAATAGTCTGTTGGGTTGACCTCAGGCGTAAAGCTGTAGTCAGCACTGCAAAAGCTTCCGCTATGCAATAGCGGAGGATTAACAGACATTACAGCTCCTAAAATACTGTTATATTCATTGTAAACAGGACTGCACAAAAGTGCAGTGCCGCCTGCCATTTTACAAAGATTTATTATTTCTTCAACATCTGCTCCGGGCAGAAGGTCAGCAATAAACTCACCGCCGTACCTAACAATATAGGCAGTTACATTGTCTTTTATTTGATACCAAACATCAATAAGTCCCTTATAACCGCCGTAGGCCTTCAACAAGGCCTTTATTCTTACAGAATACAGGCTGTAAGACTGTTCAGTCAAATAATCTGCAATTATTTTATCATTAATATCTGAAAGAGTTATCATAGACTGTTGCTCAAAATTTTATTTGCTGCCTGCGTTACTACAGCATAGGCAGAGCTGTAATCGTCAGCTGAAATCAAGCCGCAGCTGGAGTGCAGATATCTGCAAGGCAACGAAACGGCCAGTGTACGCACGCCGCCCCTTGAGGTTTGTATTGCACCGGCATCGTTGCCGCCGGCAACAGCCTGCTTATACTGCACCTTTACATTTTCATTGGCACAGCTCATAGCGGCGTCAACCAATTCCTTGTCGTATATAGTACGCCTGTCCATAAATGATATAACAGCACCCTCACCTACACAGCAAACCCTTTTGTCCTGTGCTACATTTGGAATGTCTGCCGCTGTGGTTGACTCAACCACTATTGCAAAATCCGGCTCTACTGTATACGCCGCACACCTTGCACCACGCAAACCGATTTCCTCCTGCACAACAAAGGAAAAGCAGGTGTCGTACTCCAGCTCTGAATTAATCATCTCTATTAAAATTGCACAGCCAGCTCTGTCGTCCAGCGCCTTGCCTGTGATTATATCTCCGCTCCACATAAAGTCACAGTCAAACTGTATGCTGTCGCCAAGTGAAACATACTGCAGTGCCTCTTCCCTTGAGGACGCACCAATATCAATATACATACCGTCCTGTGAAGGGATAGCCTCACGCTGCTCGGAATTAAGCAGATGCATTGGTGCGGCAGAAACCACACCGTTTACATTTTTTCCTACGGTAACGCTTTTGCCTAAAATAACACGCCTATCAATGCCGCCTACCTGGTCAAATTTTAAATATCCGTCGTCGGTAATATAGCTGACTATAAAGCCTACCTCGTCCATATGTGCTGAAACAAGGAGCTTTTTTTCAGGGGCTTTTCTGCCCTTTTTGGCAACAAGCAAATTACCCATATTGTCGGTATAATACTCCGCCCCACTGTTTTTAATCTCGTTAATTATTATATTTCTTATTGCTGATTCATCGCCGGAAATTCCGTTGGCGTTGCTTAGCCTTTCAAGCAGCTCTTTATTCATTTTCAGCACCCCTTTTCTGAATATACAGTGCAATCAGCTTTGCTGTGGCTTCAATATCCTGCATATCAATAACCTCTGCCTGAGTATGCATATTTCTTAAAGGAATACTTACAAGTGCTGTTCTTATGCCCCCTGCAATGGCAGTAATAGCGTCTGCATTAGTTCCTGTAGTGCCGTTCATTACTTCAATTTGGTATGGAATATTGTTTTCGTCTGCAATAGTCTTAAAATCTGCAAGCATCTCTTTGTCTAATATTGGGGCTGTACCCAGCATAGGTCCTTTTGACATAACACCGCATTTATCTGCCGGCACCGACGGCTGTGATGCAAAGCTGACATCAACCACCACCGCACAGCTTGGATTAATTTTAAATGAGGCTGTACGGCTGCCTAAAAGCCCTGTTTCCTCTTGGGAGCTGAAAAGAATTTTTACACAGCTGCTTATATTGCTGTCGGCTATTATCTGGGCTGTTCTTATAAGCGAAGCCACGCCTGCCTTATTGTCAAGACCTGCGGCAGAAAATTTGCTGCCTATAAGTTTTTTAGGCTTAGCAAATACCGCTGCCTTGTCACCCGGTGAAACATATTTTTCAACTTCTGTTTTGTTTAAGCCTGTATCAATATAGAGTGTTCCGTTCTTTGGGGCTTTATCCTCTGCACCGTCTGAAAGATGGGGTGGCAAACAGCTTACAATACCACGCAAGGGTTTACTGCCAAGCACCGTTACAACACTGCCTGCCAGTACCCGTCTGTCTATTCCGCCGCAGTTAGACACCTTTAGGAAACCGTTATCGTCTATATATTCCACTATCAGTCCTATTCTGTCGTTGTGGGCGTCAAGTAAAATAACATCATCACTGTTTATATTGCCAAGTGTAGCTATAATATTGCCGTTGCAGTCGCTTTCAAGCAGTGTGCTTTGCGGCAATAGATTCTTTATAACAGAAAAGCCCTCAAGCTCACTGCCGGACACAGTATAACAGCTGCAAAGCTGTGTAAGTACATTTTCCAATTTATTCATCCTCTGTTTATCTGTAATATCAAACGAAGCCTTGCCACAGTAGCTGTGGCAAAGCCGTATATAAAACTATTATCTGCGTTATATGTGCAAATAACCGAAACTATTTAAGTCCGTTTACAATGCTCTTAAAATGCTTGCCTCGCTGGTCAAAGTTTTTGTAAAGGTCAAAGCTTGCACTTGCAGGTGACATAGAAACCAAATCTCCCGGCTTTGCAACCTCTCTTGCCTTAGCCACAGCCTCCTCCATATTGCTAACCTCAATAATAGTAGGGTTGCCGTCACTGTAGTTGTCTGCGTTAAGCACAGCGGCTTTAATTTTAGGAGCAGTAGCCCCCATAAGAATAAGATACTTAACCTTGTCGCATATAACAGGACCTAAACCGTCATAAGGTATTTTCTTGTCGTAGCCGCCTGCAATAAGTATAATTTTAAAATCATACAGGGAAAGGGTACCCAGTGCTGTTCTTGTTGGGCTGGAGGCGATAGAGTCGTTGTAGTACTTAACACCCTCAAATTCTCTTACAAACTCTGCCCTATGCTCAACTCCGGCAAAGGTTTTTGCCACATTAACAATATTCTCAACCGAAACCTCTCCCCATACGGCAGAAATGGCGGCCATATAGTTTTCAACATTGTGCATACCCGGAATTTTAATGTCAGCAATATTCATTACAATCGTTTTTTTACCGTTGTCGGCAAAAACAATGTTGTTATTTTCATCAAGATAAGCACCGTTGTTCAGCTGTGATTTTCTTGAAAATTTCAACACTCTGCCACGACATTCAGGCTCAAAGCCGTTTGTAATTTCGTTGTCCTTATTTAGCACAACCCTTGAAAAAGCACCCTGGTGTATTACAAGATTTTTCTTTGCGTCTATATACTCCTGCATATCCTTATGAATATCCAAATGGTTAGGTGCAAGGTTTGTAACTACTGCTACATCAGGGCCTTTTCTCATTGAAATAAGCTGAAAGCTTGAAAGCTCTACAACTGCTGCGTCGTCGTAGCCTATGCTTTCAATTTCAGGCAGTAAAGGCTTGCCTATATTACCGCCCAAATGCACGGTCTTGCCCTGTGCCTGAAGCATTTGTGCAATAATTGAGGTTGTTGTTGTTTTGCCGTCAGAGCCTGTTATGGCATAGATTTTGCAGGGACAAAGGTCAAAGAAAACCTCCATTTCAGAGGTTACAACCACGCCTCTGTTTCTCATTTCTACAAGCTCATCCATATAGTAACGCATACCCGGCGTTCTGAAAACAATGTCAACATCCAGATTTTTTAAATAATCATCGCCAAGGCTTAGCTTAGCCCCTGCTTTTTGTGCAACATCGGCACTGTCACCCAGCTGTTCTCTTGTACGCCTGTCGCAGGCTGTAACAGAGGCACCGTATTTTATAAAAAGCTCAATAAGCGGCAGGTTGCTTGTACCGATACCGCAAAAAGCTATTTTTTTGCCATTCATACTTTTAAAGAAATTTTCTATTCTCTTATCCATAATGATTCGCCTTTCATCTTAAAATCACTAGGTTTAATTATACTTTTTTTGGCAGTAATTTTCAATAGATAATACTGCAAATCCCCATTTTACATTAATTTATCAGCTTACATATGATATAACCAAAAAGGCCTGGCAAACGCCAAGCCTTTTTGAAATAAATGCTTAATAGCAAAATTTGTTATCAAGCTTAATACAAATCATAATTATCTCTGCCCCACAGCCAAAAATATGAAAAGCCGGAAATTAAAGAAGCTTCCATAAACGCTGTAAAGGACATATTAAGCGGTTCTAACTCATCTATTCCTTCATTTGAAAAATACACATTCTTTTCAGAGCCGTCACACTTTATATAGATATAATCCTCATGGAATGTACCTATGTTAAGGTATTTTTCATTGTAAAAATCTTCATCTGTGTATTCAAACGCCTCTTCAAGGGAATCCAGCTTACAGTCGTAGAACTCCATAAACCCAATTCCGTTGCTGTATTTCAAAAGCTCTGCATAAGACTTAGGCAAAACAAAGCCCTTATGCTTACTTAGAATTTTATTAATCTCCATTTGGGATAAACCGCTGTCGGTATGAACAAACAGTCTTGAAAAGCAACCCTTACCGTTATAAACCATGGGCTTTGTCTTTTTAAAATGTTCAACAAGCTCTACCAACTGCTTATCCGTAATCATATCCTCTACTTCGTCAAAAAGCTCAAAAGAATTTTCGTCTTCCATATTTACACCTCTAATATACTAAAATTAATCTTCACATACTTCAAAAGCAATTCTTTCTGTGTAGCAGTCCTCCGTTTCGGTTATTGATACCAAACGGTAATGAAGCTCGCCGTCATTTTCAACTGCCGAGCCTTTGAATTTGTCAGCTGAAAGGCAACACACAATGATACAGCAAGAGCAGCACCAAATAATGCAATTAAAGTCACTCTTTTTTTTACTAACCAAAATAATCCCGTTTATATAATATAATTCAGTAGCTCAAACAAAAGCGAAACGCCATTATTTGCCCTATGCCGATGTAATAATTATATTATAACACTAAAATAAGATGTAAATATTGTATTATTTTTCACAGCACTTGTCAATATAATAATAGATAAATTTTAATTAATATACAAAAAATCCACACATTGGGCTGCAATGTGCGGATTTTTATAATATGAAATCTGCCCCACAAATTGGAGAATAAGCTATTTCTATGTCAAAAAAATCTTTAATAGGAGCAGTATTCAACAAAAGTAAATATTAATATTATTCGGCTAATGCAGCACCCAGTGCCTTGCAAGCTATTGTTGCATCATCATCCGGAGCGTCTGCACATATTACGCTGTCACAAGCAAGTACAGCACTGGCATTTTTGCAGGTTTCTTCCCAGTTTCTCATCCATTCGCCGTCGCCCCAGCCGTAAGAGCCAAACAGAGCAATTTTCTTACCGTTTAGGCTGTCTGTACAGCTTTCAAACATTGGCAAAAATTCGCTGTCTTCCAGCTCCTCTGCACCCATTGCAGGGCAGCCAAAGGCAATAGCGTCAAACTCTGCTACCTTGTCTGCTGAAAAATCACTTGCTGTAAATGTGCTTGCCTCTGCACCTTTTTCAGTTACACCCTCCGCTGCAGCATTTGCCATAGCCTCTGTGTTGCCTGTGCCGCTCCAGTATACTATTGCTACCTTACTCATTAAAATCATCCTTTCTAAAATAACAGTGCCTGTTTAAATTTCGCAGCATAACCAATCCTTTTTAATTTTACTAAACACTTGTAAAACACCATGTTTAATATCACACTGCAAAGCACTGCAAAATCTATAATCAAACGGCTACTGTCAGTCGTTCAATTGACTTACCTTGTGACCAACTGCAATAATATGCATTGGTACATTTTTTATATTTTGCAAACAACTTTCTCGCTTTGTTCTCGTCACCATAAACCTTCCAAAAGCCGGTAAATTTACAGTGCTCGGCTTTATTCTCGATAAAGCCTCTTACATCCTCAGGCGGATAGCCCAAAAATAACCCTATTTCGTGGGGAAATTCCTCGTTACATCTTAGCTTTTTAATAAGCTTAACTATACACTTGTCGGGATTACAGCTTTCATAACCACAGCATTTTAAAATGCTGAAAGCCTCTTTTTGAGATAAATCTTTTTTTAAATTCTTTGGTCTGTAAATATATATAAGCACACGACCTCTTACATACCTTAACGGCAACGCACGAAGTCCCTTTGGCACAAGTATTTTATTCAGCCTGCGTATATCCTCATTTACAGCCTTTTCTGTTGTATAAGGCATTGTAAACATATTGCCTGTTTTTATACCTGCCAGCGTAGGCGAACAATGCCTGACTAACAATTCCTCTGACATAAAATTCCTCCTAAACTGCGTAGGTTTCAAGAATATTTTTAAGTGCAGACATAGAGCTGGACTGTGACCTGGCTACAACTGTATTTTGCCCTTTTGTCTCACTTAATGCACAACGCATCATTTTGTGGGACATAGTTCTTGTAAACAGCACCATTAGGTCGGGTGTACCGATTTTGTTTCGCATTTCTGCTGTCATTTTTGTAAAGACCTTTGCCCTACAGCTATATTCTTTACACAAATTCTTGTATTGACGCACCATACATTCATTTCCACCAACAATTACTACGCTCATATTTTCACTCCTTTCTAAGTTAGTCTTAGCTAACTTGCACTTTAAAAAATAGAGGCAATCGCCTCTTCCTCACTCCACTGTGATGCGGCATAGGCCGCACCACAACAGGAATGTAGATTATATTTCACCAATACGGCATACTGCCGTATTACTAAAATCTTCTTAATGACCATGACAGTGGCAGCTGTTAGGACAGCATTTACAGTTACAGCCACAGGAGGATTTGCCTTTCTTTTTGTTTTTTACTGCACTTATGATAATTAATGCAACAATAACAGCTAATACAAGTGCTACTATAATGGTACCGATATTAGCAGATAACCAAGCCAACATAAAAATTCCTCCTATTTTAAACTCTATATATTTTATATCTTAACCTTGTTTGTAAGCCTTGTAGACTCTTTATAAGGTCTGAACAGCATAAACAGCATAAATACAAGCACTGCAACAGCGAATATTAAGCCAACGATATTCACATTGCCTGTAAACAGCAAGCCGAACTGGTTAATCATAAGAGCGATTGCATAAGCAAATACGCACTGGTAGCCTACAGCAAACAATGTCCATTTAGCACTGTTCAT
The DNA here is from genome assembly GCA_000435335.1 of Clostridium sp. CAG:964. Lineage (GTDB taxonomy): Bacteria > Bacillota > Clostridia > Oscillospirales > Acutalibacteraceae > CAG-964. The sequence continues at coordinate 77,025 of FR891344.1, read as the reverse complement.
TTCTCTCTTAATAGCACCGATAGCTGCGAAGCAAGGAGCACACAACAGGTTAAATACCAGGAACGAGAAGCCGCTGATAGCTGTAAACGCCTGTGCAAGAGCTGCATAAGCATTGCCGTCACCGCCGTACAGAATGCCCATAGTACCAACAATGTTTTCCTTAGCAACAAGACCTGTGATAGACGCAACGGCTGCCTGCCAGTTACCCCAGCCAAGCGGTGTAAATATCCATGCAATTGCGTTGCCTATAGCTGCAAGAATTGAATTACCGATTTCATCATCTGAAAGCATACGGAATGTGCCGTCAACAAATCCGAAGTATGTTGTAAACCAAACCAGAATCGTAGACAATAGAATAATTGTACCCGCCTTTTTAATAAATGACCAGCCACGCTCCCACATTGAACGAAGCAGATTGCCTACTGTAGGCAGGTGATAAGCAGGAAGCTCCATAACAAACGGAGCCGGATCGCCCTTAAACATCTTTGTCTTCTTTAGAATAATACCTGAAACAATGATTGCAGCCATACCGATGAAGTATGCAGATGTTGCAATCCATGGTGAGCCGCTGAAAATAGCACCGGCAATCATTGCAATAAACGGCATTTTAGCACCGCAAGGTATGAATGTAGTTGTCATAATTGTCATACGGCGGTCACGCTCATTTTCAATGGTTCTTGACGCCATAATACCGGGTACGCCACAGCCTGTACCAACAAGCATTGGGATAAATGACTTACCTGAAAGACCAAACTTACGGAATACACGGTCAAGCACAAATGCGATACGAGCCATATAACCGCAGGACTCTAGGAATGCAAGCAGCAGGAACAATACCAGCATCTGTGGTACGAAGCCAAGAACCGCACCAACACCGGCAACGATACCGTTTAGGATTAGTCCATCAAGCCAGTCTGCACAATTAAGTGCTTTCAAGCCGTCTTCAATCAAAACAGGAATACCGGGTACCCAAACTCCGTATGTGCTTGGATCCGGAGCACCGTAAGCCTCTTTATATTCTGTGTTCAAATACTCTGAAGCAGCAGCTTCAAGATCGGCCTTCTTTGTGCCGGGATACTCTGTTACTTCAAGTGTTTCCTCATCTTCTACTGAATATGTTACATTTGCATCTGCAGGTGTGCTCTTAACAAGCTCTTCAAGAGCTGCCTTTGCACCGTCCTCTGAGTAATTCTCGGATTCTGCATCCAATGCATTGGCAATATCATCATTGCCGTACTCATCAACAAATGCTGATATAATGTCGTCTGTATCGCCGTACTTTTCAGCAGCCTCTTCTGACTGTGCAGTACCTATGCCAAGCAAGTGCCAGCCGTCACCGAACAAGCCGTCGTTAGCCCAGTCTGTAGCGGCAGAACCTACCGTCTGCATTGAGATAAAGTATACAAGAAACATTATAACCGCAAAAATCGGAAGCCCCAACCATCGGTTAGTAACTATTTTATCTATTTTATCTGATGTAGAAAGCTGACCGGCATTTTTCTTCTTGTAGCACTTTTTAATAATTGTGCCTATGTAAATATAACGGTCATTTGTAATTAAGCTTTCTGAGTCGTCATCACATTCTTTTTCAGCTGCCTGAATATCCTTCTCAATGTGCTCAAGAACCTTTGCGTCAATCTTTAGCTGCTCAAGCACCTTGTCGTCACGCTCAAAAATCTTAACCGCATACCAACGCTGCTGTTCTTCAGGCAAATCGTGCAGAGCAGCCTCTTCAATATGAGCAAGAGCATGCTCAACAACACCCTCAAACCTATGCATAGGAATGGTCTTTGTACTCTTGGCAGCCTCTATAGCAGCCTCGGCAGCCTCCATAATGCCTGTACCCTTTAGGGCAGATATTTCAACAACCTTACAGCCAAGCTCCTCTGCCAATGCATCGGTTTTAATAACATCACCGTTTTTTCTGACAAGGTCCATCATATTTACCGCAACAACAACCGGAATGCCAAGCTCTGTAAGCTGTGTTGTTAAGTACAGATTCCTTTCAAGGTTTGTACCGTCAATGATATTCAAAATAGCGTCAGGACGCTGACCGATAAGGTAATTTCTTGCAACAACCTCCTCCAATGTATATGGAGAAAGCGAATAAATACCAGGAAGGTCGGTAATAACAACATCATCGTGCTTTTTTAGCTTACCCTCTTTTTTTTCTACAGTAACGCCGGGCCAGTTACCAACAAACTGATTAGAGCCTGTAAGAGCGTTAAACAATGTAGTTTTACCACAGTTAGGGTTGCCGGCTAAGGCAATTTTTAAACTCATAAAATTAATTCCTCTCTTTCCGTCAGCAATGGCCTTTTTAGTCTAAACTAACTTAGCCACAGCTAACTCACTCTGTCAAATTATGGGGCAAGCACCCCATAATTTTTAAGAACAACCTCAAATTTATAAATTATTCTACCTCAATCATTTCAGCGTCTGCCTTACGCAGTGAAAGCTCGTAGCCTCTTACTGTAACCTCAATAGGATCACCAAGGGGAGCTACCTTACGAACATGTATTTCGGCACCCTTTGTAATGCCCATATCCATAATTCTTCTCTTAACCGCACCCTCACCATGAAGCTTAACAACCCTCACGGTATTGCCAATTTTTGCTTGCTTAAGTGTATTCATGCTTTATCCTCCTTTTACTCTTTAATTATATGAAATAATTAAATAAAATTTGCTTATACCATTATCCTTTGAGCCATTTCCTTACTTACAGCCACTCGAGTTTCCTTTACATTTACAATAAGATTTCCACCCATTGTGTTTACAACAGAAACCTTACCCCCTACAACAAAGCCCAAGTCCGAAAGGTGCTTTTTTACCTCCGGCGAACCGCCTATTCTTTTAATTATATACTCTGCTCCGGTATCAGCCAATGTTAAAGGCAACATATAATAATCATACTCCTTAATTATAATCACAACTATAATTAGTTTGTGCTAACCTTATAATCATAAAACGCAGTTAGCCCTTGCTAACCAACTATAATAATACATAACTTTACAATAATTGTCAATATATTTAGCCTGTTTTTTATTTTTTGTTTAGAGTAACACAATTATTTAGGTATAGCTACGCAATAATATATGTATTGACCAAGGCAATTAGTCCTCCTGCCAAAAAAAGCAGGAGGAAAGCTTAAGGGGGAAGGTTATTGTCAAATTTATTCGTTGTTTTTTAGTGCGTCTGTCATTGGAATGCGTTTAACTCTATACATCTGCATAAACGCTACAACAACATATGACACTATGCCCAAAATAAACATTTCTATATATGTGTACCACGGCACATAATATGGCAGCCACCCTGAATAATCGGAGAATATATATACGCACAACGAGCCGATAATCCGGTCTGCAATCGGTATTGTTAATAATATTGACAGCACTACTACAATAGTTGTTGCGGTTACATACAGCCGGTTAATCTCACCGTTCCTATACCCCAGTATTTTCGTCATTGAAATTGACTGTGAGTTTTTCTCGATAATTATTTTAGACAGCAGGTAGATAATCAAAATGAACATCGCAATACCAAATACAAGGAATATGGTCATATTACTGCCCATAGATACCTTTAGCTGTCGTGATGTTTTTGTTAAATCATCCTGTGTAATAACCGTAGCTATATAATCATCGTCAATATCCTTTATCTTCCGGTCAGAGAAGTAGCCGTTAAAATAATCACTGTCTTGGTCAAATGCCTCGTTAAAATCACTTTGCTTCATAAATACAGCCAATGTGGACGGATAGTAGTAAACACCCTGAACAGTAAACCTGTACTTTTTATTGCCGTACTCCTCTTTAAGAGTAATAACATCTCCTTTGTTTAGTCCATGCTTTTCAGCATATGCATTTGAAACAAACACAGACGGTTCATCTTTTTCAGAAGATTTTATATTAATGTCAACATACTTGCTGTCGTTCTTCACACCGTAAACAGTTACGCCCTCTATTTTGTGGCCCTCGGCAGTAGTGTCAAGACTTGTTACGCAATATTTTTCCACACCCTTTGTATCGGTTTTCTGCGGTGCTTTTAAAATATACTGATTTTCACAAATTAAATTGCTTGTTATTTCATTCTGATAATTGTCAAGCAGCGGGCCAAACATTAGTCCAAACAGCAATATAAGGTTCGCAAACAATATGCCGATGAAAATTGTAATGTAGTTAGGTATATTCTGGAAGATTATTCTAAGTCTGAACCTTGACATTATACCTATTTTTGTATTCAGCCTAATTGCCTTTTTCTTCTTACGCCTGCTTAAATCTCTGCGTATAAATTTCAGCGGAGATATTGAAAGCTTTCTGCTTAGAACAAACAAATTTATAAGGAACATAATAATCAGGGGAACGATTGTTGTTTTAACAAAAGCTTCTGCGTTCCAGCAGGTTTCAAAGGTTGGCAGACTGTAGCTGCCGTAGTACATTTGTGCCATATAGTCCTTAAAGAATGTATAGCCCAAAATATTACCGATTATTGCCGCTGCAAGCATTACAATAAGAGGAGCTGTCATATAATGTCTTACAAGCTCACCCTTTGAATAACCTGAAGCTCTCAGCGTTCCTATAATAGTAGACTCCTTTAAAATTGAGTTACTTGAGGTAATTGCAAAAACAAAGGCAATAATAACAATTACAATGTACAAAAATACAGTAATCATAGCATTGTCGCCTGTCATATCATCACCAACAAAAATAATAGCTTGGTTAGTGTATTCGGGTATGTAATTTTTAACAATTGCATTTTTTGCCAATACCTCTAAAAAGTCATCGCCCATATCCTTGGCCTTATTGTCATCCTTTGGAGGATTGTCATACTTCCATGAGTAGTTATAGTGCAAGTGTGTATCACCAAAGCTGTCAAAGCACCGGTCAGTAACCGTAGCAACACCAAACTTTACAGCGTCAAACATCATATCGGTTGTATTTGAAAATAGTGCTTTATAGTCAGAAAGTGCAATCAAGCCTACTACATTCAGCTTTTTATTTCCTACAGTCAGCGTATCACCGACCTTTATATTGTTGTTTTCTGCATACATTCTGTCTATTGCAATTTCGTCTTTATTTTCTGCTAATCTGCCCTCCATTATACAAGCACGGTCAATATCTGTACGGTTTGCAAAAATACGCAGGGTGCTGTCAACCTCTTTTGTTTCTTCTTCAACATAAAAATTATCATAAATTTTTACATCTTCCTTTTCAAGCGTATCTATAAGCTTACTGTCAGCCTTAGAGGCAAGCTCAAAGTTACCGTCTTCCATATTATATTTTTGAAAGCTTTCGTCATAAGCGTTACTAATACTTTGGTTTGCAACCAAAAAGCCGGAAACAATACCTATCATACCTACCATAAATATAAAAATAACCAAGTATTTGCCGAAATCGCCTTTAAGCTCTCGGGGTATTCTTTTCCGCAGAGGATTTTTTACCTTTGACATTGTAAAACCTCCTACCATTCTAAGTCCATAGCTGATATTTTAGTTGGATTAACAAAGTTTTTGCGCACCATACCGTCACGCATTTTTACAACTCTGTCAGCCATACTTTCAATAGCACCGTTGTGTGTAACCATAAGTACAGTGTTGCCATACTTGTGATTAACATCTTCAATCAGTTTAAGAATTTCCTTTGAGGTTTTATAATCCAACGCACCTGTAGGCTCGTCACACAACAAAATATCAGGATTTTTTACAATAGCTCTACCTATAGCAGTACGCTGCTGCTGACCGCCCGAAAGCTGATTTGGCAGCTTATGTCTATGCTCATAAAGTCCCAGTGTGTTTAGAAGCTCGTCAACATCTAAAGGATTGTCGCTTAAATACGCACCAACCTCAACATTTTCTTTAATGTTCAAATTCGGTATTAAATTGTACATTTGAAAAACATAACCTAAGTGCTTTCTTCTGTACAGGGTAAGCTGTTTTTCGTTCATATCTGCAATCTTTTCGCCGTTTATGGATATATAACCGTCGTCGGCATTGTCTATTCCGCCTATAATATTCAAAAGCGTAGATTTACCTGAACCGGAGGGACCTAACAGCACACAAATTTCTCCCTTTTGAATTTCAATATCTATGCCCTTTAAGACTTCTGCACGGTTTTCACCCTGACCATACGCCTTTTTTATCCCCTTAATTTCCAGGAACATATTACCACCCTTTCATATTATTTATGACAAGTTAGTTAGCCTTAACTAACTTGATTGTACTCCTATGTTTAAAAAAAGCAAGCAAATATATAAATATTATAGGCTTACTCAAAATTAAGTTCAAATTATTTGTATTTTTTACAATTATGAACAAATGTATATTTGCCTGTCAGCTTGAAAAAATAATATATATAAGGGGTGATAAAATGAATAATGACAGCATTAATCTGTTAAAGGAATGTGACGCAGGCTGCAAAAATGCTACCAACAGTATGGAACAGGTGCTTGGCTTTATACAGGACAGCAAGCTAAAGGATGTTATAAACGTCTATAACAAACAGCATATAGAAATAGGCAACCAGTGTCATAACCTGCTGAATAAATACGGCAGTAATGAAAAAGACCCGCAGCCAATGGCACGGGCAATGACCTTTATTACCACAGAGGTAAAAATGATGAGCGGTAACACTACACAAAAGGCGGCCGAAATTATGATGGACGGCTGCAGTATGGGTATAAAAACCGTAAGCGGCTATATTAACAAATATTCAGGAGCTAACAGCGAAAGTGTGCGTATGGCAAACAAGATAGTAAAGCTTGAGCAGGATTTTATTGAGGATTTAAGAGGCTTTTTATAATTGTAATAACAAAAACACAAACCACCTGTGGCAAGAGCCTTTACAGGTGGTTTGTGTAAAATATCAGTAATTTTCTTTTAATAACGGTATTCACTAAATAATAATTAGCAATGTCTTATTAAAAACAGACTTATAAAGCTGTATTATTTGCTGCTTTGCTGCAAAATATTGACCTTTGAGGGCTCTTGCTTTATACCGAGAGGATTGTCCTGTACCAGCACTAAAGCAGCAGCCGGCACTAAAAAGACAAGGGCAACAAGCGTGCTTTTGGTACCTAAAAGCAGGCTGACAACACAAGCAACCGCCACACCTATGTGAAAGCTGATTAGAGTAAGGCCGTAAAACCTTGCTTTCTTGATTTTTTCACTGTCTTTATTGCATATGTACTCTACCAAAGAGGTCGAAAACTGCCTTAGGTTATTAGTTGAAAATATTGTAGAGCTTCCGTAGCCCTCTGCCCCCGCAAAGACTGTCCACTGAAACGACATAGCAAAAAACATTGGGTACAAATAAATAATCAGCTCAAGATTATCCGGCATAACTGCCAGTGTTACCATTGCAGCCGCATCTATTGCAAGGCACAACAGCTTAATATTCATTTTTGTATAATTTTTAACAAGCACCGACACCGCAAAGCCCGAAAAATACACAGCAATGCCTATAACTCTTAGGAACACAGCACCAAAATTTCTGCCTACGATGTCAGTTACCAGTGTTATCATATTGGCTGTTTGTGCATTTCCCAGCAGCTCACAAAAATTCCAGACAGCATAGCCGCCCATAAATCCACCAATCAGCGACATATTAAAGTGAAGTATTGTAGGAATCTTCTCTTTCAAAATAAACACTCCCTATCCCTTACAGAAAATTATATCACTAATTAAAAATTGTGTAAACCAATAAAATGCACATACATAAGGGTAATTATTCACAAAAAATCAGATCCTAAAAAGCTGCTTTTTCTGTAGTATGTGCTTATAATACTGCTGTAATTTCAATAGATTTTCCGTCAGAACTGACTGCGGTAATTTTACCCTTGTGAGCATTAACAATAGATTAGGCACATAGCAAACAAATGCATACACAAAAAAAGACTCTCTGCATTATATATAATATAAGACCATAAGCATACAAAAAAGCCGAGAGCAATGCTCTCGGCTTAACATATACATATTTTATGTAGAAATATTACTTACGGCTGAAGATTGACATAATATCATAGTAAGTGTCGTCATCGTCTGTAGTATCATTAGGTGTCAGCTTTCTTGAAGAAGGCTGTGTTGAAGCAGACTGTGTAGGAGCCGCAGTTCTTCTGTTATCTACGGACGGAGCCTGTCTGCCTGTTGTTTTTTTTTGCTGGTCAGCTGCTTTAACAAAATCCTCGTTAACCGCAAAGCCGGTAGCAATTACAGTAACGCTCATTTCGTCCTCCATATTTTCGTCCAAAACAGCACCCCAAATGATGTTTGCATCTGCATCTGCTTGGTCTGTAATCATAGAAGAAGCAAGAGAAATTTCATCAAGACCAATGTCAGCAGAGGCTGTAATATTTACAATAACGCCCTTTGCACCGTCAATAGATGTTTCAAGCAGCGGGCTGGTAATAGCCATTCTTGCGGCTTCCTCTGCCTTTTCCTTACCTGTAGCAAAGCCTATACCCATATGAGCATAGCCTGCCTCTTTCATAATAGCTGTAACATCGGCAAAGTCAAGGTTTACAAGACCGGGAATTAAGATAAGGTCAGAAATACTCTGTACACCTTGTCTTAGAACATCATCTGCAAGATCAAAGGCGTTCTTTAGTGTAATTCTCTGCTCGCTGGCAAACTTTAGTCTTTCATTCGGTACAACTATAAGCGAATCAACATGGTCACGAAGCTGAGCAATACCCTGCTCTGCCTGCTCCATTCTTCTTTTTCCTTCAAATGCAAAAGGCTTAGTTACAATAGCAACAGTTAAAATTCCCAACTCCTTAGCAATTTCAGCTACTACAGGAGCTGCACCGGTACCTGTTCCGCCGCCCATACCGGCAGTAATAAATACCATATCTGTATCCTTTAGTACAGCTTGAATTTCCTCACGGTTTTCCTCTGCAGCCTCTCTGCCGACCTCAGGCTTTGAACCTGCACCCTTACCATGAGTAATTTTCTCACCGATTTGTATTTTCTGACTAGCACTTGAGAATTGCAGTACATGGTCATCGGTATTTACAGCGATAAACTCAACACTACGAACACCCATCTTAACCATTCTATTAACGGCGTTGCCACCACCGCCGCCTACACCTATAACTTTAATTACAGGTATGTTGTCGCTGTATTCCTTTTCTAATTCAAAAGCCATTTCAGTACATCCTCCTAGTTTTTATTAAGCCCTTTAAATAAAAGAGTAATTAATCAAGATTTAGTCCGGCATATGCGTATATACCTTTACTATATAAATTTAACACATAATTAACGAAATTTCAATACACATAATATATTAATTAATGATTTTTTTAAAATTTATCTTAATTTTCAATGATTATTTTCCTTGTACAACAGATTACGACAGCTTAAATTGATAAATTAAGCCGAATTTGCATTTACAACAGACTGCTTCCTTACAGCAAATAACCGTTATTCACCTGCTGTATTGCTTGCCGGATCGACACTGCTTTGTGCAAAATCGTCCTGTGCAGTGTCAGAGCTGTAGTCGGTATTTGCAGTGTCCTGCGGTGTGTAGGCATCATCATTTAACGGCTCGGTTTCCTGCTGTACAGGCGTCTGAATTGCCGCCTGCGTCAATGCCTCTGTAGGTGCTTCAGAAGCGGCTTCTGTCGGGGCTTCGGTCGGGGCCTCGGTAGGGTCTTCACCTATTACATTGTTCGGTGAGAAGTACGATTTATTGGATTTACCGTCTGTTCTGCCCTCTACAAGATTTGAGCAGTCGAGTCTGCCCTTGTCAGCGTCGGAAAGCTTCGTGGTTATTATTGTCATTGCGGTACGCATTTTATAGTCTATATACTCCGGCATACCGATAACTATTGTAATTCTGTTTTGATAATTAAGCTGTATATTAGCCATATCAGAAAGGTCTATTTCCTTTATGCCTGTTACACCGTTTGATTCCATAGAGTTTGCAATGTCATTAAGAACGGTAAGTATTTTTTCGTTTTCGACATTCAGAGTTTGTCCCGGTTTTGGGTTCTTTAGCTTACAGCCGGAGATTGTAGGTATATCCAGCTCTCTCCTAATAACCTCCTCCAAAATTTTGCTGTCCTTACTTATTATGTAGTACCTGCTGCCGCTTTGTATATAATACTCAGGTGCAGCCTCCTTTATATTAATAATAATCTTATTGGGAATGCCTACTGAAATTTCCGCATCCTCAATGTATGGATATTTTGCCTCAATATTTTTGCTTGCAGAATCCTTGTCTGCCATAAAAATGTTTTCTCCGTAGCTGAGCCTGCTTGCAGAAACAATGTCGCTTTCCTTGTATCTGCTGGAGCCGGAAACCTCAATTTTTTCACACTTGAACAAAACAGTAAGTGACAAAATAATGCCAATAGTAAGCACGCCGACTATTGTAACACCTGAAATAAGAATATTTTTCATCTTTCTTTGCCTTTTAGAAAGCGGCTTTTTCTTACTGTTCAGCTCGTCAAGAAGCTTTTTGTTTTTTCTTGTATTTTTTATATTGTCGGCAAGTCCGTCTCTTTCGTAGTCGTCACCCTCGTAAACACCCGATGTGAAAAAATTTTTACAAGCACTTCCAAGGCCTCTCTTAAACCTGTCCCATTTTGACCTTGAAATATTTTTAGGCTTTACCTTTTTGGAGCTGCTAACCCTTGCTCGTCTGGTACGCCTGTTAAAATCGTCATTTTCGTCCCAAGGTGTATAATCCTTATTCTCAAAATAATCCTCCGCATTGTTTGTGCGTGTTTTTACATTTAGCTTTAATTTGCTGTCGGTAAAAAACGGGTTATTAATATTCTCAAATTCGTATTCACCCCGGTAACCATCGCCCTTGTTAGGGGCGTTGTTACCAAGGCCGAAATAATCCTGTTCTTTATGCTGTCTGCTTTTGCTATGGACATTTTTATGTGTTCGATAGCTTTGTTTTTTCTTTCCGTTTTTATCCATATCAATTTTCCTCACTATATGAGCTTAAATTCTCTTAATGTCAGCACCTGCATCGCTAAGAAGCACTTCCAAATTTTCATAGCCTCTGTCAATGTGATTTATTCCCTTAATACAGGTGGTACCCTCTGCACCCAATGCCGCAACTACAAGGGCTGCACCGCCACGCAGGTCTTGAGTATTTACAGTAGTGCCGTACAGCTTTTTGCTGCCCTCTACAACTGCCACCTTGTCATGCACATATATAGCCGCACCCATTCTGCAAAGCTCATCAACATGCTTATAGCGGCTTTCAAACATATTTTCCACAAAAACAGATGTTCCATCGGCAAAGCAACACATTGCCATAACAGGGGCCTGTGCGTCTGTAGGGAAGCCGGGATACGGCATTGTACGAACAAGCCGTGCCTTTTTTAAATTTTTATTTGACGATATGTAAATCCCCTCCGGCATACAGTCTACCAAACAACCGCACTGCTCAAAAACTGTATTAACGCTGCCCAGGTGGGACTGCAATGCCCCTTTTAAAAACAGCTTACCTCCGCAAACAGCGGTACAAGCCATATAAGTAGAGGCAACAATTCTGTCAGGTATAATTATATGCTGTGTGCCGCCAAGGGCTTTTACGCCTTCAATGTAAATTGTTGTTTCACCTGTGCCGGTTATTTTAGCACCGCAGCTGTTTAAAAAATCAGCAAGGTCGCTTATTTCCGGCTCTCTTGCGGCGTTGGTAATAGTTGTAACGCCCCTTGAGCATACTGCCGCAAGCATTATATTTTCTGTTGCTCCCACACTTGGGAAAGAAAGGGTAATATCGGCCGACTGCAATGCTCCCGAAATTTTACAATCCAACAAGCCGTGATTTTCGTCAATTTCCACACCCATCTGTCTTAAAGATGACAGGTGCAGGTCTATAGGTCTGGGGCCTATCTCGCAGCCACCGGGCAGTGACATTTGAGCTTGCCTAAATCTGCCCAATACAGCACCTAAAAACACAATGGAAGAACGCATTTCACGCATTAACTCTGTTGGAATGTCACACCTGTACATTCCTTTACTGTCAATAACAACTGTTGAACCCTCACAGCATACTGTACACCCCAAATACCTAAGTATTTTTATGGAGGTAGCTACATCTGAAAGATTTGGGCAATTGTGCAGCACAACCTGGTCTTTACATAATATTGCGGCTGCCAATATCGGCAAGGCACTGTTTTTAGCCCCCTGAATATCAATACAGCCATTTAATCTATGACCACCGTTAACAACATACTCTGCCAAGCTCTACACCCCTTCTGCATAAGCATAAGCCAATGGCAGCAGGATACACAGCTTGTAAGCGTATTGAGGCAGTATTGCAGGCTTAACTACAACACTGCCTTAATTATATCTGCACCTAAAGGCTTTATGTAATATTCTATGTACAAAAGCCTGTACAGGTGTTTATAATTTAACAAATTTTTTAATTATGGATAAAATTCTTTCGTTAGAATCCAAAATTGCCGTCTTTTTTGCATTTTCGGCATATTCATTTAGCCTTTGAGGATCCTTTACCATTTCGTCTACAGTCTCTGTAAGCTTTTCCGGTGTAAGGTCTTTTTCCTCAATTATTCTTGCCGCATTTGCATTTACAAGTGACATTGCATTGTGATACTGGTGATTTTCTGCAACATTTGGCGAAGGGATAAGCACAGCCAGCTTACCCTGTGCCTGCAGCTCGCTTATTGTCATAGCACCGGCACGACAAATAACAAGGTCTGCCGCCGCCAGACAAACCGGCATATCATTTATAAACTCCCTTATATCCAAATTGTCACATTCTTCAATATTGCAGCCCTTTTCCTTTAGCAGGTCAGGAAACCACTTGCCATACCTGCCATATGCGTGGATAATTTGGTATTTCTTATCCTTGCCGCTTCTTGCAATATAGTCGGCAACTGCCTCGTTAATCCTTCTTGCTCCCAGGCTGCCGCCAAACGACAGTATAACAGGACGGTCGTCAAGGTTCATTTGAGCTCTGCACTTTGCCTTGTCTGCGGTAATAATTTCTTTTCTTACAGGGTTACCGGTAACCACAAAGTTGCACTTGGCGTCCATTCTGTCTTTTGCGTCAGGATTGGCAAGCATAACAACCTTTGCACTTTTGGCAAGCATTTTATTGGTAACACCCGGAAAAGCATTTTGCTCATGTATAAGGGTAGGTATGCCCATTTTGGCTGCCGTTCTTAAAACAGGGCCGCTTACATAACCGCCTGTACCTATGCATATATCGGGCTTAAAAGCCTTAATTATTTTTTTTGCCTCCATACTTGAGGTAACGGCACGCTTGGCTGTAGCAATATTATGAGCTATTGCGGACGGAGAAAAGCTTCTTTTAAATCCGCTTATTTTTATGCTTTTAAATTCATAGCCTGCCTGTGGTACAAGCTTCTCTTCCATACCGCCCTTTGCACCTACATATAAAATTTCAGAGCTTGGAATTTTATCTCTAACCGTTCCTGCAATAGCTAAAGCCGGATTAATATGTCCTGCTGTGCCACCGCCTGCAAGCAAAATTTTCATAATGTATCCCCCGTTTTATATTTATGTTTTATTTATATTAGAATTTCTCGATATTGACAGAACTATACCCATCTGGGCCAACAACATTATAAGCGAGCTGCCTCCGTAGCTAAAGAACGGCAAGCTGATACCCGTATTAGGCAGTGTGTCGGTAATAACAAGGATATTCAGAACAACCTGCAAGCCTATCTGTGACACCAAACCTACACCCAGCAGCATGCCGAAGCGGTCTTTCGCACGCAGCGAAATCATTATTCCACGCCATACAAGCAAAGCAAATATAGCAAGTATTATAATACCGCCGATTAAGCCGATCTCCTCAATAACTATAGAAAACACAAAGTCGTTTTGTGGCTCAGGAAGATACAAATACTTTTCTCTTGACTGTCCCAGTCCCAGTCCGGTAAGTCCGCCAGAGCCTATAGCGTACAGAGAGTTCATTGTTTGCCAAACGGTTGTCTGCATTTCTGAGGACAGATTCTCCTCCAGTGCCATACCCCAGCCATCCAAACGCTCCATAGCGTACTTTAGCATACCGGTTACCTGCATTATAAAGAAAGCCGCAACTACCACACCGACACCTATAACAAACCATCGTACCTTTACGCCTGAAATCCACATCATTATTGCTAACAGCAATGTCATTATAACTATTGCGGAATAATGAGGCTCAAAAAACAAAAGGATTATTGAAATTCCCCCGATAATCATGGCCGGAACCACACCTGAAACAAAGGTATCCATTTTGCCATAATGTACTACTGCCCATTGTGCATAAAACAGCACAATAGCAAATTTTAATATTTCTGACGCCTGAATGGTGAATGCACCAACGCCGATCCACCTGTGAACATTATTAATAGGCGGCAAAAACAGAACTAAAAAAGCTAAGATAAAAGCAATTCCCAATATAATATATGTATACTTGCGAAGAATATGATAATTAACTCTTGAAAAAAACAGCATAACCACTATACCTATGCCGGCAAATATGGCCTGCCTTGTCAAATAATAGTAGCTGTCACCCATTGTGTAGTAGGCAAACGCATATGAAGCCGAAAACATCATAACCAAGCCTATAACAAGCAATATAATTATCAAGAAAAAGAAAGGCATATCCATACCGTTTTGTTGACTGAAAAAGCGGTAAAAATGCCCTTTTTTTCTGCCGCCTCCACTGTCGCTGTCAGAGCTTTTTTCACTTCTTCTTTTTCTCACAGCTGCTTCTCTTTCAGCCCTTTGAATAGACTCTTGATAATTTTTTATTCGTTCATTAGATATATATCTTAGGCTATCCATTACTTCACCACCAAATTTCGTATTACACAGCTGTGTATGTGAGCCATACAGCCCAGAATGTTAAAGCACCCATAATTGCAGTTATAATGCTGAATACAACAACAATTTTAACCTCTGACCAACCACACATTTCAAAGTGGTGATGTATGGGACTCATTTTAAATAATCTTTTGCCATGTGTCAGCTTAAAATAAGCAACCTGCAAAATAACCGAAAACATTTCAACTATATATATTAGTCCTATAGGAATAATTAATATCGGCATATTTATACCATAGGCAATAGCACACAAAAATCCGCCTAAAAACAGCGAGCCTGTATCACCCATAAACACCTTAGCCGGATAAAAATTCCAAAGTAAAAAGCCCAGGCAGGCTCCTGCAAGTGAGGCTGACATAACAGACATACCGTTGTCAACTACAAAGCCCGCAATAATCATAAACGCCAAGGAAGCAAAAAATGTAACCGAACCGTCTAGGCCGTCAAGACCGTCAGTAAGATTTGTAGCATTTACAAAGCCTACAATAAGCACAACTGAAATAATCCAGTAGAACACTCCTAAGTCTATTGTTCCGGCAAAAGGAATAACTGTCTTTGAGGAGCATCCGCCGATAATAAGTGTGAACACATACGCAATAGCTACCAAAAACTGCAGTACAAGCTTTTGCTTTTCTGTAAGACCCTGGTTATGCTTTTTTACAACCTTAATATAATCGTCTATAAAGCCTATAACACCGAACAAAACAGCCATAACTATTCCGGCATAGAATTTTAAATGATCCTGAAAATCTCTGCCACCCGGCTCAATTATTGACAGCACTGCATAGCATATTACCGAAACCAGCACTGCCGCTACTATAAACATTATTCCACCCATAGTAGGTGTGCCTGACTTTTTCTGATGCCACTTTGGTCCCTCATCTCTGATTGGCTGACCAAACTTAATCCTGTGCAGCTCCGGAATAAGGAATTTACCAATTACCGATGATATTACGAATGCCGCCACTGCCGCAACGATTATCAATATATTACTCATTTTGTACCTCCAAGACTTTGCATTTATTTGTTTAATACAAGCACCAATGTATAAGCTGTCAGCTTTAACGCTTTTACATTACACCGCTGCCATAATTACTATCCTGCTCAAAGTTTACCGATATAACCGTACCCGACTTAACCTTTGAGCCTGCTTTAATTCCCTGTGAATAGGATATACCCTCACCGTCTGCGTTGGAGCCTACCACGCTTATATTCAAATTGTACATAGCCGCAGTACTGTTTGCCTGTGCTACAGTCATATTCGTTAGGTCAGGCACCTCGACAACATCATCGTTCATACTTTCCTCATCGGTATAAAGCACTACCGTACCCTGCTGAGGAAGCCTTGACTGTGCTGTAGGAACCTGTGAAATAACAGTATCGCCGCTGCCCATAACAACAGGAGTAAAACCGCCTGAGCTTACAAGGCTTTCGGCCTCGGAAATTGACTTGCCTACATAATTTTCGGCTGTGGTATCCATTTGTGCAATTTCCTCTTCTGTATATTCGGCCTCTACATTCAGGTAAGGAAGAACCTCACTCATAATATTGGCAAATACAGGAGCAGCAACCGCACTGCCGTAGTAGCTGTCGCCAACCGGATCATCAAAATAAACAAGCAGGCAAACCTGCGGATCGTCAGCCGGTGCAAAGCCACAGAAGGAGGCAATATATTCCTGACTGCCATCGTTATGGTATATTTTCTTTTCAGAAGTACCTGTTTTTCCTGCTACCTTGTAGCCGGCAACATATCCGTTTTTAGCTGAACCGTTTGTTGCATTTTCTTCCATTGCGTCAATTACCTTTTTGGTAACCTCTTCCGAAACCACCTGACGCTTTACAATAGGTGTTTTGCTTTCAACAACATTTCCGTCGGAATCTGTTATTTCCTTTACTATGTAAGGCTGCATCAGCTTGCCGCCGTTGCCTACAGAAGCAATAGCCGTAACCATTTGAATAGGTGTAATGGCAAAGTTTTGGCCAAAGGAAGCAACCGCCAAGTCCATAGGCTGCATTTTACCACTGCCGTCGCCAAAGAATATATCGGACTGCTCGCCCGGCAAATCTATGCCTGTTTTTTCCGAAAAGCCGAAGGCCTGGTAATATTCCCAGAACTTTTCTGCACCAACCGCCTGACCTATCATCATAAATGCCGGGTTACACGAATTGCTCAGTGCCTGCTTATAGGTTTGTGTACCGTGGCCGGCGGTATTGTGGCAGTGTATTGCATCTGCACCCTCAAACGGTACATAAGAACCTGTACATGTATATGTAGAGGAATCGGTTATAACGCCGTCCGACCAGCCCATGCAGGATGTAATTACCTTAAATACAGAGCCCGGATAATATGTGTCTGCAACCGCTTTATTTCTCCACTGCTTTTGCAGTGCCTCTACCTCCGCCGCTTCTTTTTCGCTGTTAGGAAGCTTATCTATTTCCTTTTGCGTGCTTGAATCGGCTATGGTAAACGGATCGTTCAGGTCATAGCCGCCCTCAACAGCCATTCCCAATATAGCTCCTGTTTTTACCTCCATCATAATTGCAACAGCTCTGTCCTGCACCTTGTGCTGCTTAATTCCCTGCTGCAAATACTTTTCCATTATATGCTGAATGGTTTCATCTATGGTAAGTGTAATGTTATTTCCGTCTTGTGCGTCAATTTTCTGCTCATATTTATACGGCATTTCCGTACCGTGTACATCCTTTGCAGTTATAACTCTGCCCGGAACACCTGTAAGCTGTGTATCGTACTGATACTCTATGCCCTCACGGCCAACTCCGTCCATACCGGTAAAACCGATAATAGTTGAAGCAAAATCGCCATAAGGATAATACCTTTTGTAATCCTCAATAAGCTCTATTACATTACCCAGGTTATACTTCTTAGCAAGCTCCTTGCTAAGCTTAAGCACCTTTTCCTTTTCAGTTGTTTCGACCTTACGCTTTACAACCGAATAATAATTGTTCTCTTTTGTTTTTTCATAAACATCATTTTGATTCAAATCTAAAATTTCGGCAAGTTTTTGTGCAACATAGGTACGCTGTTCATCGGTTTTAAAATACGCCGGTGCCAAAACCACCTGCCACACCGTAGCACTTTGTGCAAGGGTTTTACCGTTTGTATCATATATACTGCCACGCTTTGCAGAGATGGTGGTATCCCTTAGCTGCAGAGAGTACGCTTTTTTCTGAAGCTCGTCGCCCTTTATAATGCTAAAATAAAACAACCTGCCTATAGCCAGACCAAATCCCACCAACAGCAACACAACAAGCCACTTTTTTGACCTGCTGATAATAGTTCTGTTGCTTCCTATATTTGCCATAGCTTCCTCCAAACATCATTCTACAAATTTCTCTAACAAAAAATAAGGGTTGTAACAGTAAGCAGTAAATAGAATAAAGCTATACTCAATTTACCAATTACAATCACAGGGAGAATAATCCCATATGTTACAACCGCTTTCATTATTCCTCTATAAGTTTATGTCATAAAACATATATTAAGACCATAAACCGGCAATTGTGTTTGCTATAGTCTCAAAAATGTTACTTCCCCCAGAGGCCGCCACCTCTGCCTTGTCACCCTCTGACAAGCTGATATACTCCTTTTGGTAAGAATCGGCTCTGCTCATACCCAGCTGATTTTGTGCACTCTCCTCCACAACATCGGAAGAATACTTAGACTCTACCTTCATTTGGGTTTGTATGTACAGGCTCTTCTGCTCCTCGAGCTTTGTTTGCTCGCCGGCAATCTGGTCGTTAAGCTCTGTAAGACGAACCTGTCCTATAAGAATAAGTCCCAGAAAAAACACAATAACAGAAACTACGACAGCCGACTTAGCAAATCTTATTTTCTTGAGCTTCTTTTTTTGCTCTGTCTCATTGGTTTTCTCAGCTGCAGCCTCGTCCTCTGTTTTTTCTTCTATATCAACAAGCTCTGTTTCAAACAGAGACATATCATAAGCTTCTTCATTAATTAAAGCCATTATAATCACCCCGAAAAATATTACTGTTGTGCGTTTTGTCCTACTTCAAATTTTAAAATAAATACTCCTGTACAGCACTACGCTGTAAAACTAATCTTTAAAACACCTTTTGCCTATACACAGTTCTAAATGCCGTACACTATCCCGCACCAAAAGCAGCAAGCGATAGTGCAAAACCGACAATAATAAACGCATCATAAATAAATTTTATGCATTCTGTATAATCTGACTAAAAATTGGGGATTTTTAACAATATTAACAAGATACATTTAGGCACATCATACTGAATGTAAGTTTATTTTACTATATACAGACACATTTGTCAAAGGCTTTTTACAAAAAAATAAGCAATTTACAGCTTAGTTACCGCTCTTAATCTGGCACTTCTGGCACGAGGATTTTCACTTAACTCTTTTTCCGATGCTTCTGCCGGCTTTCGCAGAGCAAGCTCTGCCTTAGGCTTGTTTCCGCATACGCAAACCGGAAAATCCTTTGGGCAGGTACAGCCTGTACACCATTTTGCCATTGCTCTTTTAACTATTCTGTCCTCTAATGAATGAAAGGTTATTACCGCCATTCTGCCGCCCGGCTTCAACAATTCAAAGCCTCCCTGCAAGCCCTCCTCCAAGCGGTCAAGCTCACCGTTTACGGCTATGCGAAGTGCCTGAAAGGTCTGTCTTGCCGGATGCCCCTCCCGTCTTTTAGCGGCGGG
>FR891344.1:0-57449 GCA_000435335.1 Clostridium sp. CAG:964 | reverse complement strand
GTGGTAGCTATAGGCTGCTTTTCTCTCTCTCTTATAATCGCCCTTGTAATCTGCTTGGCAAACCTCTCCTCACCGTAGCGGCTTATTATTTTTACAAGCTGCTCATATGAAAGTTGATTTACCAAATCATAGGCTGATGCTCCGCTTTGGCTCATACGCATATCAAGGGGTGCGTCATAATGAAAGGAAAAGCCTCTTTCAGGTGTGTCAAGCTGTCTTGAGGATACGCCAATATCAAGCATTATGCCGTCTATACTTTCAATCCCAAGACCGTTTACTATACTGACTACATCCGAAAAATTACCCTTGCATATAATAGAATTCTTATAGTCCTTAAGCCTTTCTGTTACTGCTTCTATTGCGTCCGGATCCTGGTCTATCGAAATAAGCCTGCCGTTTGGTGAAAGCCTTTTAAGAATTTCGCTTGAATGACCGCCTCCTCCGGCAGTACCGTCAACATAAATTCCGTCGGGCTTTATATTAAGTGCGTCTATTGTTTCTTCAAGCAAAACCGGTTTATGCGAAAAATTCACCTAATATCACCCCGCTATATTCCCAACAGCTCCATAGCATCTAAAATACTGCTTTGATTTTGAGCTGACAAATAGTCATTCCAGCTGTCGGTATTCCAAATTTCTACTCTGTTGCCGGAACCGATTACTGTAACATCCTTATCTAAATTGGCATATTTCCTTAATGTGTCGGGTATAAGCACCCTGCCCTGAGCATTGGGTACAGCTTCTGCCGCACCTGCACAAAAAAACCTGGCAATGTTTGTCGCTTTGGAAATAGGCTGACTTGACAGCTTTTCCAAAAACAGACTCCACTGCTCCGCAGAAAGTACAAACAGGCAATTGTTTAAGCCCTTTGTTACATAAAAGCTATCGCCAAGCTCCTCACGAAACTTAGCAGGAATAATAACACGCCCCTTAGCGTCTATATTATGTTGATATGTACCTATAAACATAACATATACTTCCCTTAGCCTTACTTGCAAAATATGCCACAAGCTGACACAAAGTGTATTGTTTGTGCCACTTTAGATTAATTATAAGCCAACTGGACAAAAAAAGCAAGATTTATTTTAACATATCTCAACTTTATTTTGATTTTATTTTAAGTTTTCTTCGGAAATAAAAGCACAAAAAGGGACTGCCGATGCAGTCCCTTAAAAGCTAATAATTTGTTATTTTATTTTAAACAAGTAAAAAATCAGATGGAAATATCCAAGGCTATCTGATAAAGCCGGTCATCAAAAACTCTCTTTTGGTTTAGAGCCTCTGTAATATCGTAGTCAACGATTTTACCGTTTGTCATAGCAACTACACGGTTGCCGATGCCCTGTGAAAGCAATTCTACAGCCTTGTGGCCCATAGCACTTGCAACTACTCTGTCACGAAGTGTAGGCATACCGCCACGCTGTACATGGCCCAATACTGTAAGTCTTGTTTCTACGCCTGTTTTTTCCTCAATATATTTAGCTATTTCATCCGAATGACCTACACCCTCAGCAACAATTACGATAAAGTGCTTTTTGCCTGTTTTCTGAGTTGCCATCATTCTCTTGATAACATCGTTATCAAGGTCATATTCTCTCTCCGGCACCAAAATAGCTGTTGCTCCTACTGCAATACCTGTCTGCAGAGCAATATCGCCACAGCGTCTGCCCATAACCTCAATAACACTGCAGCGGTCGTGTGACTGGGCAGTGTCACGAATGTGGTCAATCATATTCATAGCCGTATTCATAGCTGTGTCAAAGCCTACTGTATACTCACTGCAGGCAATATCATTATCAATAGTACCCGGGATACCAACACAAAGGATACCCTCGTTTGTTAAATCTCTTGCGCCACGGAAAGAACCGTCACCGCCGATTACAACAACGCCGACTACACCAAGCTCACGGCAGGTTTCAGCAGCCTTCTTTACACCGGCAGGAGTATTGTACTCCTCGCTTCTCGCTGTATAAAGTATTGTTCCGCCTCTATGAATAATATCTGAAACTGAACGCAGGTTCATTTCAAATACATCACCATTCAGCAAACCGTTGTAGCCTCTGTGCACGCCGATAACACGCATTCCTTTACATAATGCTGCTCTTGCAACGGCACGAACGGCAGCGTTCATGCCGGGTGCGTCGCCGCCGCTTGTTAGAACGGCAATAGCTTTCTCTGACATTTAATCAGCCCCCATTTTTCATTTATATTTCTATACTATATTATAGATGTATAGAATATTTTTTTCAAGTCTTTTTTTAAAAGTGGCAGGAATAATATATGAAATTATTATGAAACAACTACACTTTCGTCACCAAGGATATTTTTCAGCTCTTTAAGCATTGGCTCGTTCAGCATTACCCAAAGCTGCCGTGGTGCACGCATAGCCTTGCCGGTATCTGCAAATCTAAAAACCACCTGACTGCTGCCGTCAAAAATTTCAAGCAGATTAATAACTTTTTCATACGCCGCACTGCCCTTGCTGTCAACACGCAGGTACAGTATATGTGCTTTTTCGGCGTAAGCTCTACTACCTGTATTGCTGTTTATATTATTTCTGACCACATTTTCACTTTGGTGAATTTTACTGCCCATATTTATGCCTTTTTTCAGATTTTGAGCCACTGTATCGGCAGACAAAATCTCGTTGCAAAGTATTTTCGGGTTTTCGTCCTCCTTCATACTTATACTGCCAAGCACCCTTACAACATTTCCGTCTGCTACCAGTCTTCCGCTAAGGCTTAAAGTCTGGGGAAAAATAAGCAGCTCTATGCTTCCGCTTTTGTCTTCAAGCACTGCGGTAGCCATAGTTTGATTATTTTTAGTTGTTCGCAGCTTAACATTCGACAGAACCCCCAAAAGTATTACCTTGTCATTATCCTTGTATCTGCCTGTTTCCTCTGCACTGCACACCCGCTGAATTTTGACCGCCTTTATCGCCTTTGAAACATTTTCATATTTATCCATAGGGTGCCCCGACAAATACATTCCGGCTATTTCCTTTTCCATTGCCAGCTTTTCGGAAATTGAAAAATCCTCAAGAGAAGTAATAGCCGGCTCGTTCAGCTCGCTTTCATCTTCCATATCGAAAAAGCTCATCTGACCTGCAAGCGAATGGCGATACTCATACTCACAGCTGTCAAGCACACTTTTTACAGCGCTTATCATTTCACGCCTGTTGTTTCCAAGCCCGTCTAAAGCACCGCATTTTATCAAGCTTTCTATAGCTCTTGAATTAACGGTTTTCCCGTAAACACGCTTACAAAAGTCATAGAACGATGTAAACAGACCGTTTTCACGCTGTGCTAAAATATCCTCAATAAAGCCCTTGCCAAGGTTTTTAACAGCCATTAGTCCAAAACGAATGTCGTTTCCACACACTGTAAAAGCAGTGTCGCTGTAATTTACATGAGGAGGAAGCACCTTTATTCCAAGCCTTGCACACTCGTCTGTATATGCCGCCAGCTTGCCGAAATTGTCAAGCACAGAGGTAAGCAGCGCCGCCATATACTGCCGTGGATAATGGCATTTCAGCCATGCGGTTTTGTAAGAAACCGTTGCATATGCGGCGGCGTGGGATTTGTTAAACGCATACGAAGCAAAGCTCTCCATTTCAGAAAAGACAGACAATGCAGTTGCTTTATCTACACCACGGCGTATACAGCCCTCGACTGTAACATTGCCGTTTTCGTCAACAAGGCCGTTTATGAAAATTTCCTTTTCACGCTCCATTACATCGACCTTCTTTTTAGACATTGCACGCCGCACAATGTCTGCCCTGCCAAGGGAATAGCCGGCAAGCGTTCTGAAAATCTGCATTACCTGCTCCTGATAAACTATACAGCCGTAGGTAACCTCAAGTATATCCTTAAGCATTGGGTGCTTGTAGGTTATTTTTGACGGATTGTGCCTATTTTCTATATATTTAGGGATAGAATCCATCGGGCCGGGACGATACAGCGATATTACAGCTATTAAGTCCTCTACACTTTCCGGCTTAAGCTGTATAAGAACATTTTTCATACCGCCGCTTTCAAACTGGAACACGCCCTCCGAATAGCCCTGTGAAAGCATTTTAAAAACTTTTTTATCCTTTTCGTCTATATTTTCAGGGTTATAATCCGGATATTGCTGTTTTATCATCTGCTCGGCATCGTAAATAACAGTAAGATTTCGCAAGCCGAGAAAATCCATTTTAAGCAGTCCCAGCTCCTCAAGCGTGGTCATAGTATACTGAGTAACCACTGCATCTTCATTTTTCGCCAACGGTACATACTCGCTGACAGGCTTCTCTGTTATTACTACGCCCGCCGCATGCTTAGACGCATGGCGTGGTGTACCCTCTATTGCCATTGCCGTATCTATAAGCTTGTGCACCTCGTAGTCGGTGTCGTACTTCTCTTTTAGCTCCGGTGACATTTCGAGTGCATTTTTCAGGCTAATGTGCGGCCCTGCCGGAACAAGCTTTGCTACGCTGTCTGCCGCACTGTATGGCATTGCCATAGCTCTGGCAACATCTCTTATGCCGCCCCTTGCCGCCATTGTACCAAATGTAATTATCTGCGCCACATGGTCTTCTCCATATTTTCTAACAACATAGTCTATAACCTCTTGCCGGCGTTCTGTACAAAAGTCAACATCAAAGTCGGGCATACTTACACGCTCAGGGTTTAAAAATCTTTCAAAAAGCAAATTATACTTAATTGGGTCTATACCGGTTATCCCTATACAATATGCAGCCAAACTGCCTGCGCCCGAGCCTCTGCCCGGCCCCACGGGAATATCCTGCGACTTGGCATACTGAATAAAGTCGTTGACTATTAGATAGTAATCTACATAGCCCATTTGGTTTACTATTTTAAGCTCATACTCAAGCCTGTCAATTATTTCCTGAGAGGGCTTTGCGCCATAGTGATTGTACAGCCCCCTATAGCACTGCTCCTTAAAATACTCAAAGTGGTTTCTGTTGTCGGGCACATCAAAATGAGGCAGCTTTGTTTTGCCAAATTCAAAGGTAACATTACACCTGTCAGCTATAAGCTGTGTATTCTGTACAGCCTGCGGAGCAGTAGGAAACAGTGCAAGCATTTCTTCCTCAGTTTTTACATAAAACTCATCGGTCTGAAATTCCATTTTATCACTGTCGTTTATTGTGTGATTGGTTTGAATACAAAGCAGAATTTCGTGGGTTTGACTGTCTGCTTTTTCTATATAGTGACAGTCGTTTGTTGCCACCAACGGGATTCCGGTTTCTTCCGAAAGGCGGATTATCTGCGGCAAAACCATAAGCTGTTCTTTTATATTGTGATTCTGAATTTCCAAAAAATAATTACCGCTGCCGAAAAGCTTATTATAATAATTTGCGGTTTCTTTGGCTTTGGTATAGTCGCCCTGCAAAAGATACCGGGGTATTTCACCGGCAAGGCAGGCAGAAAGACAGATTATACCCTCGTGGTATTCCTCTAAAAGCTCCTTGTCAATTCTTGGCTTACCGTAAAAGCCCTCTGTCCAGCTTTTTGACACAAGCTTTATTAAATTTTGGTAGCCTGTATTATTTTCGCACAGCAGTACAAGGTGGTAACTGTGTCTGTCATACTCGGCGGTTTTGTCAAAGCGGCTGCGTGCCGCCATATAAACCTCACAGCCGATAATAGGCTTTATCCCCCTTTTTACAGCCTCCTTGTAAAAGTCAACCGCCGCAAACATATTGCCGTGGTCTGTTACCGCTATTGCGTTTGCTCCCTGCTTTACTGCCGTATCTACCAAACGGGTAAGCCTGCAGGCACCGTCAAGCAGGCTGTACTCGCTGTGCACATGCAAATGAACAAATGACATTACTATTTCACCTCCGTAAAGCTAACACTAAACACACTTTGGCACCATAAAGCTTAAGCTGTGTTTAGTATGAAATTAAACAACATTAATATAAAAAGCCGGATAATTTTCGCACAAAAGCAAAACACTTTTGGCTTATTTACCCAGCTCTAACAGCCTGTTCATTCTGTGGTTTACACCACTGCGACTAATTGGCGGAACAAGCATTTCGCCCAACGCTCTAAGAGAAAGGTCAGGATTATCCAACCGCAGCTGTGCCAGCTGTCTTAAATCGTCATTAAGGCTTTCCAGTCCCACTGTATCTCTTATTTTTTCTATTGCGGCAATTTGCTGCATTGCCGCCGCAACGGTTTTCTTTATATTTGCTACCTCAGAATTTGCTTTTCTGTTGGCGTCGTTACGAATACCCTTTAGTATTTTGGCCTCTATTAAATTCATAGATGATATGCCTGCACCTATATATGCCAAAAAATCGGATATTTGCTCGCTGTCCTTTAAATATGCTATGTAACTGCCCTTTCGCTCAACCACCTTTAATTTATACGAAAGCTGGTCAACCTCGCTTATAACCTTTATAAGGTCACTGCACAGGTTTTTGTAAGGGACAGAAAACTCCAAGTGGTATTCCTTTTGGGGATTATTTACAAAGCCACAGCTTAAAAAAACTCCTCGCAGAAACAGTGCAACACAGTTTTCATCCTCCAAAACAGCCCTGTTTATACGCCGGCTAACCTCCTTGCCGGTATAGCCGTAGTGCTTATATATCCTTTCACAATCACTCTTAATGGGAACTGTAACGGTAAAAAGCTTACTGCCGCCGTGTCTGCCGGTAAGAGCTGACGACTGCTCTGTAATAACTCCAAAGCCACTGCTTACAAGCTGACTGAAATGCACAGCCACGCTATGGCTTTCTGTATTAAACAATATTTCCTTAGGGGAAAATCTTTTGCAAAACAAAAGCATACCGTAGCACTCGGCATACAAGCACCTGTTTACGGTAAAGTCCGATCTGCAAAGCTCCTTTTTTGTGTCCGCTGAAAATGACATTTGTCTGTCACTATACCTTTCTGATATCTCTGTGGTGAATTATTGTTCTGTAGCCCTTTTCTTCCAAATGATGATAAAGCATAACGGCAAAGGTTACGCTTCTATGGTGTCCGCCTGTACAGCCCATACCTATAGTAATTTGACTTTTGCCCTCCTTTTCATACAAAGGAAGTGCATAATCAACATAATTAATAATTCTTTTATAAAGCTCCTTGCTTTCCTCACTGTTCATTACATAATTTCGTACCGACTCGTCAAGTCCCGTTTTCGCCCTTAATTCATCTACATAGTAAGGGTTCGGCAGGCAGCGAACATCAAACACAAGGTCGGCCTCGGTTAATATTCCATACTTAAAGCCAAAGGACATACAAGCAATGGTTATGCCCTTTTCCTCGCTGTCAAGAAAAAGCTTCTGAACTCTTTCTCTAAGCTGTGCGGCATTTAAAAATGTACTGTCTATAACATAGTCGGAGCGTTGTCTTATATAACGCAGCAGCTCTCTTTCAAGAGAAACAGCCTCCGTTGTGGAGCCGTTGCAGGCGTCAAGCAAAGGGTGCTTGCGGCGTGTTTGCTTATATCTGGTTATAAGAACATCGTCCTTGCTGTCTAAAAACAGTATTCTGTACTTTGCTCCGTCAAGGCGAAGTCTTTCTAGCGAATTACTAAGCTCCTTATAATCTGCACTGTCACGCACATTAGTTACAACAGCAATCTTTTTTAGCTTCTTATCTGAGGAATGTTTGCTAAGATCATAAAAGGTTGAAATAAGTGCAGGCGGTATATTATCTACACAGTAGTAGTTTATGTCCTCAAGCGTATGCAGTGCACTTGATTTACCGGCACCCGACAATCCCAAAACAATTATAAAGTCCATTTAATTCCTCGCTTTCGTTTTCCGCAATATTAACTAAAATTTTCTTCGTATACTTATATATTAAATCTTCCTACAGGCTTTATTTCACATTCTAAATCCACACCCGAATTTTTCTTAACACGGTCTTGTACAAGTCTTATAAGCTCCATAACATCCTTACAGCTTGCATTGCCCTTGTTAATAATAAATCCGGCGTGCTTTTCGCTTACCTGTGCGCCGCCGATTTGCTCGCCCCTTAGGTTGGCCTCTTGTATCAGTGCACCTGCAAAATAGCCCTGCGGCCTTTTAAACACACTGCCGGCACTTGGGTATTCCAAGGGCTGTTTATCCTTTCTTCTGCCCATATAGTCATTCATTCTGTTTCTGATTTCAACCTCTGAATCGTGGTGAAGTCTTAAAGTTACAGCTGTAATTACAAAGTGATTTTCCGAATAAACGCTGTGTCTGTAGCTTAAATCCAGTTGAGAAACGCCGTATGTACCAACCTTGTTGTCAGCATCAATATGTGTGCAACTTGAGATAACATCTTTCATTTCGCCGCCGTAAGCACCTGCGTTCATATATGCCGCACCGCCTACGCTGCCCGGTATACCCCATGCAAATTCAAGCCCGCTTAGCCCCTTGTCACAAGCATAGCTGCACAGCTTTGCCAGTGCAAAGCCTGCACCGCAGTATATAGTTTCACTGTCAAGCATTTTTATTTGTGTAAAAACTCCTCCAAGCTTTATAACCACACCGTCTATGCCGTCATCCGAAACCAACAGGTTAGAGCCCTTGCCCAGAATAAACACCGGTATTTCAAGCTCTTTGCACTTTGTCAATATATCAATCAGTCCCTCATTTGAGGTAGCCTCAATAAACAGCCGAGCATCTCCGCCTATTTTAAAGCTGGTATGCTTGCTCATACTCTCATTTTCCTTTGCGATAAAGCCGTACTTATCAGCCGTTTCAATTATTTTACTAATTTGGTACATAAATTCACCCACCTAAATATTACCAATATATTAAACCATATGTTGAGGATTTTAACAAGCTATTTCATTTTTCCGTCCTTATTAAAATACTCAACATCACAGAAATCCTTTTTATCGTCGTCTAAATCGTACTCACTGTTTTTAAAAATGCCACTGCCTGCGTGATAGTCATCATTTGTTCTCCTTGAAAAGGCAAGTGCTAAAATTATAACTATGACAACTACGCCGCCTATAATATACAGCCATTCCATAAAATACCTCCGTAAGCTTAGTAATGTATATGCTGTTCCTTCAAATACGCCTTAAAGCCTTCTACACTGCCGTTCACAATAAGCTCCTGCGAAAAATCTATTTTACTAAGCATGCCAAATAAGCATGCCAAAGCCGTTTTATGTAAGGGCGGGCATAACAAAAGCTAAGTGAAGTATAAGCCGATTATACTCCACTTACGCAATTACATTGTAAAAATATTATTACCATTCTATGACTTTTTTGCTGTTTTCTACGCCAACATTCATACCTAAATTAGCCAGCAGCTCCTGTGCGGCGTTATAGCCCATTTTCTTCTGTCTGTTATTCATAGCGGCAACTTCTATTATAATAGCCAGATTTCTGCCGGGTTTAACCGGAATTGTAAGACACGGAACATCAACATCAAGAATATCTGTATATTCGTTATCTATACCCATACGGTCATACACCTTTGTTTTGTCCCAGTTTTCAAGCGTAATAACCATATCAATTTTTTCTGACATTTTTACAGAACCCATACCGAATATTCTTCTTGCGTTAATAATGCCTATACCACGCAATTCTACAAAATGCCTTATATTCTCAGGTGAACTGCCTACAAGAGTACGGCTTGAAATTTTTCTTATTTCAACGGCATCATCGGCAACAAGTCTGTGTCCACGCTTAATAAGCTCTATAGCAGTTTCACTTTTACCTACGCCGCTGCTGCCTGTAAGCAGTATACCCTCACCGTAAACCTCTACAAGAACGCCATGGCGGGTAATTCTTGGAGCAAGCTCGGTATTTAGGTACGAAATAACAGAGGCAATAAGGTTACATGTGGAGTCCTCTGAACGAAGCACAGGTACTTCACATACCTTTGCCACCTTCATAAGCTCGTCAAGCACCTCCAGATTTCTGGCGACTATAACAGCGGGCGGCTTTTTTTGCAAAATATTATTCAAAACATAAGCACGCTGTTCACTTCCGAATTTTTTTAGATACGCATACTCAGTATTGCCCAAAACAAGAAGTCTTTCCGGATTGTAAAATTCCAAAAATCCGGTCAGCTCAATGCCCGGTCTGTTAACATTGGGAGAAGATACATATATTTCGTCAGGGTCACTTGGCGTATAGGCAAATTCCATACGCAGCTCCTTTGCAAGCTTTGCAAGAGACACCTTAAATTCAATATTTCCTTTCATATGGCTTCACATCCTTTATATGAAAATTTACCATCATAATTTGATTATAACAAAACTTCCATAAATTTTAAAGGACTTTTTACAAATTATTATATAAAATATCTGCAAGCTATTCTGTATGCTATTCCATAATAAGTTGGATTTATATATTCACCCTGCTTTTCACCGTATACACGCCTTTTTTAACAAGCTCCGCCCAGCTATCTATGGTGCGGTAAGCACTATAATCGCTTTGCCTTAATCTTTTTCCTAGGTTAAAAACATCTGCACCGCTGTCCGCACACACCCTTACCGCCTTCTCTGCCAGCTCATTAAGCCGCTTCTCTATACTTTTTGCCTGCTCTTTGTTTTGGTTTGTATATTCATAAACAGAGGCCTCTCCCTTTATTGAAATGTCACAGTATAAAACGCCCCTGCTAATCTTTACGGTTATTTCTGTTTTTTCCTGCGAAAGTGTAAAGCTTTTATTTTTACCCGTTAAAGAGATTACCTCTGCGTCAATATCGGTATCTCCCCTAACAAGCATAACGCCCATAGACTGCTCCTTATCAAGAACCTTGTACATCCTATCATGCTTAAACAATGCTATGCCGCCGGAGCAGGGCACATTGTTTTCAACAGTTATCACGCCCGTACAAGCTGTTGTGGTATCGTTAATAATATCTGACAAAAATTCATATACCGGCACAGCCAATGTACGCCCTGTAGTATGCTTTGAGTTTACAATATTTGAAATTGTATGCGGAGTAATTCCCTTAAGCGTCATTATCTTATTTGCCTGTCTGTCGGCCGCAAGTACATTTACAGACGGTCTGCACTGGTAGAAGCCTGCAAAAAACTCCATTGCCTCCTCTACGCCCTGCTTGCACAGCCCATTTCCAAGCAAAATAAAGGAATTGTGGCTGTAAAGCGGGTCCATTCCGTTTTTGGTTACTATTGTTGCTACAGCTTCGGTAACGGTTTTCCCCTTGCCTGCCACAGTTTTATAAGCAACATCCGGATTTGCGGCGTCGGTATTCATATACATAACCGTAACACTGTAGCGGTTGTCACTGTAGTCTATACCTATACCCTGTATAACCATACGCTCGTTAAGCTGTTTACTGTCGCACCCCTGCATAAAGCATACAGAAAGCACCGCAGCCAGTAATACTAAAAATTTTTTCATATAATCACCCTATAATTATCTGTTTGTGATTTTATTTGCAACAATTAAAATAATCGGTATAACAACAGCTGTAAGCATAGTGAAAACAAGCATTATGCTGTTATTATTCAGCAGGTCAAACATACCGTCTGTCATTGAAATTACCGTAGAGCTTACAAAAACCACTACACCGCAAATTAAAACAGACCATCTTGATATAACCTCACCAAACACTCTTTTTACACACGCCGAAAGCAAATAAATAAACAGCGACACCTTTACAAACATTCCGGCTGTCCATACTCCCAAAAACAAACCGTCCAATCTTTCGGCAACGCCTAACGAGGCTATGGCAGTAACTGCATAAACAGGAAAAATCTGTGTTTTCAGATAGTCACCCATTACGGCAATAATAATTGCCGTGATTACAGCTGTTGATATATACACCCCTGCTATCCAAATTCCTATTCCCTTTTTACAGTCCCCTTTTGCAAACGGCAAAAGTATTGCCATTGCCGGTATACAGGAATTTATAGCAAGCATATTCAAAATTATATCAATTATTTCGCCTGTATTGTCAGCTGAAACAGGTACAAAATTCAGTGCGTCTGCTTTTGGAAGCAATGTACAAAACAGTATAATAAGTGCTATAGCTATAAATACAAAAATAATTGTTGACGCCCTGCCCAACGCCTCTATACCCTTGTATGCACCGTACATTGAGGCAGCAACAACCGCCACAGAAAGCACAAAAACAGATGCAGACGGATTAAGAACCTTGGTAACCATAATGTTAAATCGTGACAGGGTATTTATTAGTACCCATAAAAAATACAAGCCATATACTACAGCAATAACGGCGCCATATTTTTTAAAAACATCGTAGCCGTTATCTGTTATTGTTCTGCCGTTACTTGTAACAAAAGCACCATATACCGGCAGTACCATTAGGGCTGTTGCCGGCAGTGCCAACAACGCTGCAACAAAACCGTAATACAGGTGGTTTGTATTGGAACCAAAGCTGCTGTAGGTTGCATTAACAACCATTCTGCTAATGTACAGCATTATAAAAAGCTGACAAATAGATACTCTTACAAACGGCTTCATACAATTCTCCTTTACTTTTACGGTGGCTACAATACATTATCAAAAAACGGAAGCATTGTATATATAACAATATCCAGAGATTCTATAGCCGAAGAGCATTCTATGGGAAAGCATTTTTTATTGTACTTTAAAGTGTTTTTTGCCGTAGATATTTTACCTGCTATATCCTCTGTATTGTCATGAATTAAAAATGCGTCCAGTATCCATGTATTGTCACCCCAAATTTTATCCGCTTTGTTAAGGTGAGCCTCCGCACTCTTAGTATCACTGTGGCTATATGCCGTAAGTGCATCATTAAGCTCTGCCTTAACCTGCTCCGATATATTTATGGTAAAAATGCTCTCAAACACGGCAAGTCCTATAATTACAACAAATATAGATATAGCCGCAACAGTTCTGCCCATAGCTACCCTTCCTTTTTTATTATATTGTACTTATGATTCGGTGTAGCGGTCATTATAAAAATATCCTTGCTGTTTACATTATTTTTTCTAAGTGTTTTCTTCAGCCAGTCCTGTGATATTCCGCAAAATTCCATTGAGCTTTCTGCAATTTCGCCGTCGCTTATAATAACAAGCTCAAATTCATTTGTAGGATTATTAACATTAAGCTGCTCTGCCGTAGCAGTATCCTTCTGCGGCTTTTTCAGTACGCTCAGCTTGCCGTTGGTTTCAAGCACCGCATATTTAACCTCATCAAGTGAAAATATATTTGCCTGACGCAGCTCCTCCCACAGGTCTTCTGTACTTATACGCAGCATTTTCATTTTCTTTTGGTCTATAACGCCGTTGTTCATTATAATCTGCGGAATACCGCAGATAGCCCTTCTGAATTTGCTGTTTTTAAGCATTAGCAAGCTCATAACTATTTCGCAAGCAACTAATAATAAAATAGGAACTACGCCGCTTAGCAAAGGCAGAGAAGTATCCTGCATAGGAATAACCGCTATATTTGATATTAAAAGCGTTACAACAAGCTCGCTTGTTTGCAGCTCGCTAATTTGCCTTTTTCCCGTAAGACGCAGCATAATCAGAATAAGCACATACAAAATCAGCGTTCTTATTACAGATATAGACATATTTTTCACCTTCAAATTTTTCGATAATATTTTAAGGCGCCGGAATTAACCATTCCAGCCAATACAACACTAATATTCTGTACAGCAATTAGCTTGGTATACATATTTTGTATTTTTATACACCAAATTACTCATATCACTTTTAGCTTATGGCAGCTGCATTTAAGAAATAAACAGTATATTTACTGCAAGGTCTGCAAAAAACAAATAATAAAGGAAGTGGATATTAATGAAAAACACAATATTTGAATACTTTAAAAATCTGTTTTACCCAAAGCTATACGCAAATGCTAAAAAGCCGCAGACCACACCACTTAACACTAACATTGACAGGAACATTGGCTATCTGCAAGGAAAATTTAACGGTTCGGCTGATTTTACCATACGCCGCCTAAATATAAATAACATTCGTGGTGCAATTTTGACAATGGAGGGAATGTGCAACAAGGACACACTTACTTTAAGCGTGATTAACCCCCTGCTTGAAAAAGAGTACCCGGAAATACAGGGGCCGGAGCTTTTTAACTATATTGAGCGCAATGTACTTACCGCATCTGAGCTTACAAAAATAGAAGACTTTGAAACACTTATGCAGCTGCTTATGTCCGGCTTTGCCATACTTCTTATTGACACTTGCAGCACTGCTATGTCAATAGGAGTACAGGGCTTTAGCTTTAGAAGCGTTTCTGAACCCGAAAGCGAAACCTCGGAGCGTGGCAGCCGTGAAGGCTTTGTAGAACCCCTTAGAATAAATATGTCTTTGCTTCGCAGGCGGCTTAAAAACCCTGACCTTAGGTTTGAAACTATGACGGTAGGCAGTGTAAGTAAAACAGACATTTGTATGTGCTACTTAACAGATGCCGTAAGCCAAAGCATACTAAAAAAGCTTAGGCAAAAGCTTGAAAAAATAGATATGGACACCGTGCTTGCCGGCGGATACCTTGTAAGCTACCTGGAGGACGAAAACGACCATTCACTTTTTAGCGGAGTGGGCATAACAGAACGGCCGGACACTGCCGCCGGAAAAATAAACGAGGGCAGAATAGCAATGCTGATAGACGGAACACCCTCAGCTTTAATCATTCCCTACCTTTTTGTAGAGAATTTCCAAACAATGGGCGATTATTCATACAAGCCCTACTATGCAACATTTATTAGATGGCTAAAGTATATTTGCTTTTTTATTGCGGCCCTTACGCCCGGCTTTTACACAGCCATTGCACTTTTTAACCCGGAGCTTTTCCCCGAACAGGTTTTAAATAAGGTAGCTGTTTCAATAGGAAGCACACCATTTGGATTAATAACAGAAATTCTTTTAGTATTATTTATGTATGAAATTATGCGTGAGGCCGGACTAAGACTCCCTAAGGCACTGGGGCACGCTGTAAGCATAGTGGGGGCACTGGTAATTGGCGATACGGCGGTAAGCGCAGGATTTATAGGGGCGCCCACCCTTATGATAGTTGCACTTACAGCTATCGCCTCATATGTAATACCAAACCTTTATCCGCAGCTTTGTATACTGAGAATATTATTTATACTGGCAGGTGGATTTTTCGGAATATGGGGAATCGTTTTGCTTTCCTGTGTTACAATTGTAAATATGTGCGGAAAATCAATTTTAGGTGTGCCGTACACTATGCCACTGGCACCATTTAAGCTTTTTGGTATGCGAGATGTTGCTGTAAGAGCAGACTGGAAGGTTCTCAGCCAACGCAGAAACATCATTCGGGACAGGAAAGAGCAGTAGATTATATGCCTGTTTTTAATTGAGCCAAGGTACTTTATTTGATTTTATAAAAAAAGTGTGATAGAATGTTCCATAATATATTTTAGGGTAACGCTTAATACCATACCTATTGGTTTGTGCTTCGCCATATGGTATTACAAGCGGCAATAACAATTTACCATGTATTTTGTTTAACCCGATTTAACTTAATTTACAGGCAATTAACAGGAGTATTATAATGAAAATAGAAAAAACAGCTAAAATAATCGCCTTGCTGCTTGCTGTGGTTTCTGTCGGAGGCATAATGTGCAGCTGTAGCATTCCGAAAATAGAAGAAAGCGAAAATGCCACAATAAGCGTTGAAGCAGCTACTGAAAATCAAAAGCTTTGCGATAAGGCGAACAACACTGTCAACGCCGCCACAGTTAAGGAGTATTGCACACTTGAAAAATTTAATCAATACAACATTTATTACGATGTGTTTAACAGAATAACCACGGCGTCATATATTACAGATGTAAACAGCAGTATAGGCTTGCCTGTGCTTAGGAAAATCGGAGACAGCTATTACTCTGTTCACCCGATTAAAGCAGATGACGACAAGGTGCTGTACGGCTTTATTATGTACAACAACAGCGGCAAGGTTATTGACGGCTGGTGTGCAAGCAAGCTGCATACCGTAAATGACTACAGCAAGCTGACAACCGACAATACAAAGCTTGATGTTGATAAAATTGATCCGTATAGCTGCTTTATGGAAAATATTTCTGAAAATACGGCTGCCGGCTACCACAAGTTATCCGACGGAAAAGAAATGGTTATAAATTACTCTCGAAAGGACAAAAAAAGCGAGTATTATATAACAGACCTTAAGGATAAAGACGACAGTGTGGCTTTTACCAATAAAATGCTAAAATCAGACCTTGAATTAATTAAATAATCTGCATTAAAAGCAAGCCGTTAGGGTGCGTATCTGTCCCCTAACGGCTGTTTTCTTTTGAATACTTTTATATTTATTAAATTTAGCTGTAAATTTTGCTTTATCCGCCGTTCGTGTCCTTTTCGCATTTAGAAAACAATTCTTTAATTGCCATTATTAATAGAAAAATTCCAAACCCACGCCTTAGCCATATATCCTCAATGCTGTTTGAAATATACGCTCCAAGCAGGCTTGTGCATATACCAAACACTGCAAAAGGCAAAACAAGCCTCCATTTTATCAGCCCTTCCCTATGATACATTATTATGGATAATATACCTATCGGAATAAAAAACAGAAGATTTATTCCTTGAGCCGTGCTTTGGGGCAAATCGGTACACACAGCCAAAAATATAACAAGTATTCCGCCGCCGCCCATTCCCATTGCACCCAAAAGCCCTGCACCTGCCGAGGCAAGTATAAGAAATATAATATTCATGCAAATACCATTCTAATTCCTGCCCACAGCATAACCAGGGCAAATACCTTTTTTATAAATTTCGGTTTTATCCTTTTTAAAATATATATTCCCAGCAAAGCCCCTGCAATGCCGCCGGGAATGTAGGGAAATGCATCTTGGATTGCTACCGAGCCTTTGAATAAATAGCTTGCGGCACTGAAAATACTCATGGGAATAATAACGGCTATAGAGGTTGCGTGTGCCTGCTTTGTATCCATTTCTTTTTTTAAAACAGGCACTGCCACCATTCCGCCGCCGGCACCCAGAAGCCCGTTTAAAAATCCGATTATTCCTCCGAAAGCTCCGCTTTTAATAAAGCTCATAATACCCTCGCCCCCTTAATTTCAACGGGATACCTGAAGGCTTTTTCCGCCGACAGTTATTTTTGCCTTGCATATATTGTTATTGTGTCCACAGAATATATAAATAATTCGGATTATATGCATAAGGTTAAAAAAAGCGCAAAGCACGGAGGAAGACCGTGCTTTGCTTTGTTCCAGGGTATTATATATTCATTACATATTAGCTGATTAACGGAGTTAGCTTTAACTAACCTATAGCTGTATATTACCACACAAACGCCTGCCTGTCAACACTGATTTTGAAAATAACGAAAATTCTATTTGATTTTTTCTGCAAATACAGCTGCTATCGGCAAACTAATATAGCGTTAGACATTTTTGTTTATAAGGTCGGCAATAGTAACGCTTTCTAAATAGTTGTTTATAATATCGTCCAGCCTTTGCCACATTGGCAGTGTCAAGCACCGGTCTACACGACTGCACTCCTTGCTGTCGCATTGGCTTAAACAGGCTACAGGTGCAAGTGTACCCTCGGTAAGAGTTAAAACAGAAGCAACTGTGCATTTGTCAGGACTCTCTTTAAAACGGTAGCCGCCGTTTTTACCACGCAGACTTTCCAAAATATCTGCTTTTGACAGCACCGCAACAATTGTTTCAATATATTTCATTGATACATCCTGTCTTTCCGCAATTCCCTTTAAAGAAACATATTCATCACGGGGATGCTTTGCAATATCTATAAGAACTCTAAGTGCATATCTGCCTTTTGTGGAAACCATCATAATTAATCACCTCTGTACTTAATTTTACTATAAAACAAGTAGGAATTCAAGCTGAAAATATTTATTACAGGCTACAAAATACAGCATTTTATTAATGCAATTTGCATTAATATATTTACAGCATATTTACAGCAAGCTGCAGTCGTATGCGGCTTTATTAATTTTTATTGGGAGGATAAAATAAAATGATGATGTGTCCTAAATGCGGAGCTGAAATGCCGGACAATACATGTACATGCAGTAACTGCGGAGAAGTGCTTACAAGTATCAGCAGTAATACTCACGGCGGAGATTCTATAATTTTAAATATGCACCATACAGGCAATATAACCGACAATGCATTATTGTGTATGTCTTACTTAGGTTTTTTAGTAATAGTACCGCTAATGCTTTGTAAAAATACCGAATTTGCCAGATTTCATATTAATCAGGGCTTAGTTTTATTTATAACAGAGCTTACCTACTGTGCATTATTTTTGTTTACAAGGTGGCTGCTGCTTGCTATTTCGCCGTGGTTGTCTGTAATTGTTGCGGTTATGGCTGCAGCAGGAATAGTGTTTGTTGTTTATGCTGCAATGGGGATTGCAGGTGTAATACGAGGTGAAACAAGAGAGCTGCCGGTAATAGGAAGCTGTAAAATAATAAAATACTAAATACATCAATCCGTTGTTTAACACAGGCAGCATTATTGTACCTTATAAGCCCGGTATCAGAGAATAAAGCATTTATAAGGTTGTACCGATTTGCTGCCTGTCTTTTTATATACTATATATAAATATGCACATAATTAAAAAAGTGTATTGCCTTTTTTTGTAAATGATGTTACAATAAGTTATAGATATTATCGTTCCAGATGGTGATATTTACACAGGTAATTTAACGAAATAATATTATGCGGTTAGCAATAAGGAGAAATAATGAGGATTAAGAGAATATTTGGTGCAGCCTCCTGCATACTGGCAGCGATGCTGGTGGCAAATTCCGTT
Source organism: Clostridium sp. CAG:964 (assembly GCA_000435335.1). Lineage (GTDB taxonomy): Bacteria > Bacillota > Clostridia > Oscillospirales > Acutalibacteraceae > CAG-964. The sequence goes on along the minus strand of FR891344.1, from coordinate 38,714 downwards.
GTAATTAGCGGATATGCAAAAAACAATGTTGATACATCGGCAGAAAATGTCAGTTTAACAGCAGAACAAAGGGACTTTATAAATAATATAAAGTCAAGTGAAGGCTCTGTGGCCGAAGCTTCAAAAAATGATATTGTAACATTTATTGTGGAAATTAACAGCAAGCCTCTTTCAGAATTAGCGGCAGATAACGGTTGCGAGAATATTTTGGAATTTGCCGCCACTGACGAATGTGCTGACTCAGCTGCTGAAATAGCGGAAAAAATCGAACAGGTAAAAGGCTTAATCAAGGAACAGGCTCCGCAGGCTGATTTTTCTGACAGCAAAAGCTACAAAACGGTTTTTTCGGGATTTTCATTTGCAGCTCCGTACAGCAGTATGGAGCTGCTGCGTAATATTCCTGAGGTTGTGTCGGTAAGCGTTGCCGGAGTACAAAAGCTGAATACTGTTAAAAGCAAGGCTGCAGATGATTATACCAAGGCGAAGAATTATTATACCAAATCGGGAATAAATCCATATAAGGCATATGAGCTGGGATATACCGGAAAGAACACAACTATTGCAGTTATTGATACCGGCTTCAGAACTACTCACGAGGCTTTTTCCGTAGATCCGCCACAGCAAAAGTATGACAAGAACACAATCAAAATGATTTCAGAAAATATAGGGCTGAATTCCGGTCAATATGTCTCACCTGATGATATGTATGTAAGCGGCAAAATACCCTATGCCTTTGATTATGCGGAAAATGATACAGATGTTTTTGAAATTACAAACCTCCACGGAACACATGTAGCAGGTATTGCAGCAGGAAACAACGGCAAAACCGGTGAAAATGAATTTAAGGGCAGCGCCTATGACGCACAGCTTTTACTTATGAAAGCAGGACTGTCTAACGACATCTTCAGCGAAGACGCTCTGATAGCCGCTGTAGATGACGCTGTAGCCTTGGGTGCAGATGTTATAAACCTAAGCTTGGGCAATAGCAGAGGCTTTTCGGTAAATATGGACTATATTTTTACTAAAACAGTTCAAAATGCCGCTAAAGTCGGTTCCTTTTTTTCCTCTGCGGGAGGAAATGACGGAATTTATCATAGCGACATAGGTATTGCTATGAACAGCGGCACTGTTGATTACGGCACGGTTGCTACTCCGTCCACCGCTGCAGATGCCGTTTCGGTAGCGGCGGCAGAAAACGGCAGCTTTATGGCAGAATTTAATTTTAACAGCAACGAAAAATCCATAGTCTTTACCGAATGCACAGACTGGTTTGCGGAAAATCATTTTGACAGCTTAAAGGACAGTATAGCTTATACCTACTTTGCCAATACGGATGAATTTATGAATACCGCTGATTTTGAAAACAAGGTAGTATTCCTTGATTACGAAAGCGGTATGGACAGCAGTGAAATTATTGACAAGGTAAATAGCTGCAATGCTTATGGTATTGTGTTTATTACCGATGAGCCGGCTGAAAATGTAATTGCATATGAAAGCATTATGCAGTCATCTGCTGCTCTGGCAGTTATATCTACCTATGACGGAGAATATCTCCATAATCATTCTTCCGGAGATCTTTTTGTAAATATCATAGGCGACTATATTAAAACAGATACAATAATAGCCGACTATTCCTCGGCCGGCTGTACGCCGGAGCTTACCCTTAAGCCGGATATTACCGCCATAGGCTCAAATGTATACTCCGCATATGTGGATGCTGATGACAGTTATTATCCGGAAAGCGGAACATCAATGGCAACGCCGTATTACTCAGGTCTTTGTGCAGATCTTATTCAATACATTAACGAAAGCGGTATAGACAAGGAGCTGCAAAATGGTGAAATGACCAGAACTGAGGTTATAGCGGCACTTACTATGAGTACGGCAAATCTTCTGAAAAACACTTTGGTTGAAGACTCCGAGATTTATTATTCACCCAGATATCAAGGTGCGGGCATGGCAGATTTGTACGGTGCCGTAACCACAAAGGCTGTATTGACAGCAGGTGAAAACGGCAGACTAAGACCTAAGGCGGAGCTTGGTGATAATAAGGAGGGCCTGTATTCCTTTGACTTTTATGTAAATAATATTTCAAGCTCTGCAGTAACATATCAGCTTTCGTCTGTAATTCAAAGCGACAGCATTGTCTCTGATAGCTATACGGATGATGAAGGCAATATTCACGAAGAAAAGTACAATTTGTTGTACGGAAAATCATTGACGGACCATGCGACAGTGACATTCAGCAGTGATTCGGTAACTGTACAGCCTAAAGCCTCAGAAAAAATTACCGTAAGTATTGCTCTTGACAGTTCATTTGTGCAGGAATATACGAAATTAGCCGAAAACGGATTTTTTGTAGACGGCTTTATAAAGCTGACGCCAAGCGATGAAGGCGGCGATGTTTTGTCAATGCCTTTTATGGGTTTCTGCGGAAGCTGGATAGACGCTCCGTTGTTTAGAAAAACCATATATAACAGCGACAGCAGCTGGTTAAACGATGACCGAATAAGCATAATAAGACCTATAAGCCATAACGAAGAACAGGGTGTTTTGGAATATAAAGAGCTTGGTGTTGCAGGCGTGAACAGGGCAACATCAGAAATAAGAAACGACCGAATTTGTGTAAACGGAAGTGATTTTGCTTATCCGTGGTGTAATGTACAGAGATGCAGTAAAAATTATACATTCACATATAAAGACTCTGACGGCAATGTTGTGTTTACAAAAAAATATGACGAATACTCTCCGTCTAACTTGACATATGATTCATACAAGGATTTATTTATTGCAGATATGTTTGATTATTATCCTAAATTACAGGAGGGGGATTATACCATAACCGTTACAGGTGAGGTTACGGGCTTTTTAGACAGAGAAAGAAAAACAAATACACAAACCTTTAATTTCTCGGTTGATAATTCAGCCCCTGATATACCAACAGTCGAAAAATATTCGGAAAATGGTGAAGATTACATTAAAATAACATCAAAGGATAATATTGAAGTACAGGGTATCGACATTGACGCAGCCGTGTTCAATAAGGAAGCAGGTCAATATACACATAAATATATCCTTGAGTCTGACGAAGGCAGTTCAGAGATAAAGGCTGAATTGTATGGTTTTTTAAATCCTGTTAATATACAGAGTGACGCTGATGGCTTGTATAGTGTGGTTTACAGTATTGCCAATATAAAAGAAGCCATAGAGAAGCTTAAAGAATTAGGTACATATGAAGGAATTGAGATTTCTGACGATAGGTTTTATATATCCTCATTAGATTATGCCTACAATTACAGCGATGTTGTTGAGCTTTCATTAAGCGGCGAACAGCCTACAGAGCCGGCAACAGAGCCTGTAACAGAGCCGGTAACAGAGCCGGTAACAGAGCCGGTAACAGAACCGGTAACAGAGCCTGTAACAGAGCCGATAACAGAGCCTGTAACAGAGCCGGCAACAGAGCTTGTAACAGAGCCGGTAACAGAGCCAGCTGCACAAAAATCAGTCAGCACTAGCCCAACAAACGGCTACAGCAAAACAAATGCAGTATATAACTCAAACAATAATGCCGATGCGGACGGTAAGGGCAAGCTTAGCGAAACGCCTGTTGCAACCGGCACCGAGGGGGTTGTAACCGTCTTAGCTGCCAATGTTATTACGGCAGCAGCTGCTGTACTGTATCTTAGAAAAAAGAAAAGCAGTAATAAGTAAGTAATAAATAATCTGCAGGCTTAAATAAGCCTGCAGATACCAAAAAAAGAAACAAACCGTTAAGATGCGAATAAGCACCATAACGGTTTGTTTTTTTAATGTTTTATAATTAATTACAATAATAAATAGTCGGGAAAAAACCCGCAAAATAAATTACAAAAGCAATATTAGGTCTGTGACGGTCTTGTAGGATCGCTGTAATAGAAGCTCTTGTCGGTAGGACTTTCAGGCTTTTTGCCAAGGCTTACATTAATTGTAACAGTAGAGCCATACTCAAGCTTGTCCCCTTCCTTTGTATTGCCCGAATAGGATATTACAGAGCCTGCCGGAACAGTGTCGTTATAAGAAAGTGTAGAATTAACAACAAAGCCTTCTTTTACCAAGGTGCTTGTAGCTGTGTCCTTATTTATATTCTGAACCTTAGGTAATGTGCGGTACTGTGCACCCTTACTTATGGTACAGGTAACAGACACACCGTCGTTGCCACGCATAACCGTTTTCTTTGCATCAGGCGTTTGCTTACAAATCTGACCCTGAGGAACAGTGTCGCTAAACTCAGTTTCAACATTTTTATATATAGCATACTCTGTACTGTTATCTGCAATTTCTTTTGCTTGATCCCATGTTTTGCCTATAAAATCAGGTACTCTGAAATACTCACTGTCAGCCGGATAGGTAAAATCATCTGACAAATTTTCAGACGGACTTGAAGGATTCTCGGTAGCCTGGTCATTTACATTAAACATTCCGTCCAACGGATAATTTGAGTACCATAAATAGCCCAGTCCGCCAAATATAACAAGGGCAACCAACATAGATATAACGCCCATTTTAAAATTGCTTAGCCTGCGTTTGCTGTTTGCCTGAGTATTCGGAGTCTCAACCTCTATAGTTTTGGAGATTTCATTCTGCATAGCCTGCACTGTCGGAGTTGCTGACAGCTGTTCTGCAAGGCTGCTGAAGGCGGCAATTCTATCATTCTTGTTAACCTGGAGTCCCTTTGCCAAGGTCGTAATTACAAACGGCGGCAGCTTCTTTGCTACACTTGCACTCATCAGCAAGCGACCGTCGTCAAGCCTTTTTGCGGCGTCGGCAGGCAGCTTGCCTGTAAGAGCAAAAAACAGCGTTGCACAAAAGCCGTAAATATCTGTCGATGTATCAAGCACGCCGTCCTCTTCGTACTGCTCGGGAGCACTGCAGCCTGAAAACAGCTGTGGAGGAAGCTCCTTGCCCACCTGACGAATGCTTGCAGGTGCAAAGCCTGTAAGCTTTATTTTTCCATCCGGTGTAACAACAAGGTTAGCCGGACAAATAGCAAAATGATTAATGCCCTTTTCTGTAAGATTAATAAGGCTCTCCAGCAAAGGCTTAACAAGTGGTCTTGCTACCTCCCACTCAAGCTTACCGCCGCTGCGCTGTACATACTCGCCAAAAGGTATTACCTCGTGATAATCACTTACAATGTATGCAGTATTGTTGTCCTGAAAAACAGCTTGAACCGCAACTATATTATCGTCACTGCCAATTTCTCTAATTTGGTTTCCGACATCTATAAACTGCTGCTTAAGCTCGCTGAACTTTTTTATATTAGCCTTTTCAACGGTAACAACCGAGCTGTTTTCGGAACGGGAAAACAAGTCCTTCGGCAAAAATTCTCTAATTGAAACTGCCATTTCTTTTTTATTGTCATAGCCAATATATCTGGCACTGTCTGATCTGTTATCCAGCACCTTTCCAACAGTATATCTGCCATTTTCCAGCTTTGTTCCTAAAGGAAGGAACGGAGAAGTTTGTACAGTGTCCTGCGAAAAACCACAGTGTGGGCACTCATGCTCACCGTGTGTATCTTTCATACAACCATAACATAAATCAGCCATTAAAACACCTACTTTCCGATTATGTGTTTTATTATAACACATAACGGGTGCTTATTTCAACAAAAATATAGTATTTAAAATTACATTACTGTAACGCTTTCGTTAAATCATAGCCTAACTTTGGGTAAGTTGACAAAATCGACCTATAAAAACCGCAGCAATAACGGCAAAATTAATACTTTTATATACAAAGGGCCGCTCCATATAAAACGGAGCAGCCCTAGGTAAATACAATTGATTTTTAAAGTGCTTTTACAACTCTTGATAATCCATAATACGCCTTAACAGCATTACTGCATCAAATGCCGATACAGCACCGTCGCCGTTTACATCACAGCGAGCCAGCAAAGCCGGCGTTTGTTTTTCAGGATATAAAATTAATCTCTGAATAATAACTGCATCAGCTAATTCTATTTTACCGTTGCCGTCAGCGTCGCCTGTCAAATACGGTGCAACAAAGTTTACACTCATTAGGCAGCCTGAATCGTTAGTGTAGTAAATGTGACCGTTGTTGTCCATTACAGGGCTTGCCATACAGTAGTTTTGTGCACTTGAATCCGGTGTATATATTTCCTCTGAGCTGTCGGAGCCAAGCTCATGCATATACAGACTGCCCGGTGTTTTGTTGGCGGTATAGAATATGTAGGTGCGTCCGTTTACTATATCTGCTACCGGAGCACTCTTTATATCTGCAATAGCTGAAACTGTTCTTTTAACCTCCAGTGTAGCAGCGTCAATTTCAGCAAGAATACCCTTGTAGTCTGCTGTTGCACCGCCTGCTACTACAACAGCGTTGCCGTCTGTATCATTTACAACAGTTGGTGTGCAGGTAGAGCTTTTTGCAAAATTGGCAGATTTTAAATCGCTCAGCTTGCCCTCGCTGTCAACGCTGAAGGATACTATATATCCGTCACGAGTTGTACAGTAAGCGGTATTGCCTGACATAACAACAGTAGATCTAACGCCGTTTAGTCCTGTAGCAAGGCTGTCGAGCACCTCACCGGTTTTCTTGTTAAGGGATGTAATTATTCCGTCATCACCGGCAAAAATCAGAGCGTTGCCCGAAACGGCCGCACCGCTCCAGTAGTAGCCGGAAGCGTCATTTGTGTACTGCCATACATCCTTGCCCGTAAGCAGCTCAACGCATTTATATACGCCGCAAGAGCTTGAAGAAAAATCCGCACAGGCTGTTCCGTAATAAATATACCCTTCGTCGTATGTAAGAGAAGTAAGTGCCTGCTGAGTTTTGGAATTATTGTCGCTATCGGTATAAGAAACATCGTCAGTTACCCACAAGGTTTGAAGAGTTTCGGCAGACAATGCCTGAAGTCCTCCGTTTGCAAACGGAACAACTATTATACCGTCCGCATAAAGCAGTCGTGAGGTGTAGCCTATAGACTTTTCCAAGGCTACTCCGTTTACAGGCTCGCCGTTTGAGTCAAGCACATAAAGCAAATCACCTGCGGCTACATATACATTATTGCCTACAACAAGAGGGTCAGAAACACCCTTGCTCCACTCATCTGCATTTTTCAGCTGGAATGTAAAGTTTTCTGATGTAACTTCGCAGTCTGCTACGCTGTTCTTTACAACACCGTTGTTTGCGTGGTAGCTGTCCCACTGTGCTTCAAGACTGCTTAAGGCTGCTTCAGGCTCAAATTTATTGCTTAATAAGCGAGGGTCGCTTGAATAATTATCTATATAAAACCAAGTAACCGTGTCGCCGTCCTTTGGAAGATAATCAGCGGCACCAACCATAGGAGTTGAACCGTTTACCGCATACATCCAGCCGGAACCACCGCCGTTTGTATATTCAGCCAATTTACAACCGCCCGGAGATGTTATGTCTGTAAAATAACCGTTATTCATACTATAGGCAAAGCCTTTTTTGTCCAATACATCTGTTAAAAGCTCAGCAGCAGATGTACCCTCCGTTACCGTTACACTTTCCGGAGAAATCCAGTTGTAGAAATTGTAGTGAGTTCCGTTTGAGCCATGGGCAGCATCACCCATAAGCGAGAATGTTACATTAATTTCGCTTGCTTCTTCATTTTCGGCGAATACCGGAAGAGATGAAAACGAAACTACTGTTAGTACCGCCATAAGCACTGCCAAGGCGGAGGTTAGCTTTTTCTTCATTACTACCATCCTTTCAAAATAATTTTAAGGATAATCAGAATGACTTAAACCACAATTATTCCGCAGCAGCACAAAATTTAATAATAAATACCGCAGGCGGCGTATGGTACCACACTCCATTACCCAAGTGAGAAAAAACCATAGAAAGAGGCAGGTCTCCTGACTTATAAGGCAAGTATACGGGCTTTACCCAAAATACTTTTGTACTGCACCTTCTCGGTAAAAACCAATGGCTATTGCAGACATTCACCTTAATTACAGTAATGGCTGTTGTGCAGGACTTTCACCTGCTTCCCTTTTAATTCTTATCCGCATTTAAAACGAACAAAAAACCGTCTTTCCTATAGCTTATAATACCACCGGTGCCCTATTTTGTCAAAATGTAATATGTTTTTATTGCAATTTGTCAACCCAAGTGTTTCTATAGGATTTTGTAATAAATTCAGTCAAAAAAAATCATTTTTTTAAGAAAAAAGTGTTGACATATCAGTAAGATAGTGTTATCATTTAGTTGTTGATTAAACAGCTTAATTTTGCTGATACCTTTTTTCATATATACCTTCCAAGACAGAAGCGTACATTTCCTTGTTGAAAATGTACGCTTCTGTTCTTTATTTTATATTATTTATATTAATTAATATTACTTCGGGCAAATTTTAATAAACAAATTTTCGTTGTTACGATAATCTTACATACTGATTTTCAAAAATAAATTCGGTCAAAACCAACCAATATTAAAGGCTGATTTTGACCGATATTTTTTACAGCTTATTTTTTTTCGATATTAATTTATTATATTACTTAAAGGCAATAATGCAGTATTGACCGTTTTGCCTGTTTAAATTCTGCTTAATATTATTTGAAGCAGAGCCGGACTGGTAAACCACTACATTGCTGTCGCTTATTATTGCACCGCCTGTGTTGCCGCTGCCTTTGGCAACTACAGACATATTGTTCAGCATTGTGCCGTCAGAGACAGCCTCAACAGCCGGCTTATCCTTTTGAAAAACAATAACCATTTTAGGCACATAACCGATTGGCACTGTTTTGCTGGCTGTACCGGTGCCCACATAGCTTACAAAAGTAAATGGATTGTTAAATTTGGCTTTTTCTGTACTTGTGCAGTGCAGGGTCGTATTTGAGGCATGACTTTTCATAGTTGAATCAATTTTTTGATTATCATCTACAAAATCAATTCTTTGCGGCCTGTCAGTGCCTAACCAATTATTAAGCCCCATATATTCTGTTTTTTTACTTGAACTCATATTATCAGCTCCTTATTCATAATGCTCCAAGCTATCCCATGTATAATTCATTGCATCATATGTATTAAATGTGTTATTCCTTTTATCCAGAGTATTCCAATTTCCTTGGCGGTAGTCCAAAAACACCGCCAAATGTGCCGGCAAAAATTCCAATGCCTGTGCCGAAATATACTTTCTGAAATTCATAGAAATCTCACTGCCGTTAGTAATGTGTATGTAAAGTCTGTTTTTTATATAATCCTCAGAAAATTCTGCTTTAGCTCCAAGGGATAAAAAGAAGTTTTTTGCATCGGCTATAGTGCAGCTTCTGCCGGTAAGGGCAAGCCTTTCAGATATTGCCTGCCGTCTTTTGGCTATGTCCATATCACTTCTCTTTACACCCCAAAGCTGTTCCCACATTTCTATTCCGTAAGCCTCGGCACTTGTAACTACAGCCTCCTTTAGCAAATTACTTATTTCATCAGCTACAGCCTCCAGCTGCTGTGAATAGCATATCAGCTCCTTATACACTACTGTAGAGCTTTTTAGGCTGTATAGTCCTAAGGGCTTTAGCCTTGCGGTCATATTCCTCATATGTGACATTAGCTTGCCTCCCTTAAAGAAATGCTGTTAAGCACTATTTTTTCATTTTCCTTTACTGTCAGACCTGTTGAAGCCGGTAAAATTTGATACTGCAGTATTCCCTCCTGATGGTACAATAAATCTGACAAGGCATCGCTTTTAAGCGACTGACCTACCTCGTACATAGACAAAAGCTCTTTTATTTTTTCTGTAAGCTGAAGCTTAACATCGTTTATGCTGTATCCGTCAGCTAATTTTACACTAATCTCAATCACACATTGGCACAGCTCTGCCGCTTTAACTCTTACATCAACATTAATTTCCCTTTGCTTGGATATTAATTGAGAGGCCTCATCAACAATTGGCTGTGAAACCTTTTGCTCACGCCCGCATATGTAAATATTAACAATATTGCTCCCGTCACGCTTTGGTACTACATTTACACATTCCACACCGCTGATAGTTTTAGCTAAATTCTTATAGTAGGCTATATTTGTACCGTTATCAATATATTTTAAGCTGTTAATTATGCGAACACGAAGGGCACTGTCCGTTTCGGCATCCGTCCCCATCTGAAAGCCGCTCATATTTGTTACCGACAAATTTTCAACTGTCATTGTTACAATAGCTGTAACAGTGCCGGAGATAACATTGCCGCTTGTTCCGCCCTCTAACGCCACAGCAGATACAGATACGGCCCTTTTGCCCTCATCTATACAGCAATACTCTGTTGTCTCAAAGCTTACCGGTGACGAGCCTGTTGTAGAAACAATAGTTCCTTTTGGTATTTCAACCTTCGCCACAGCATTTTCGGTAAGTGAAAAATACACAGTACCCTTAGCCTTTACAGCCTCCTTTCGCTGTAAGCCCCTTAGCTGTGCATGGTAGTCTAAATATTCCCCCTGTGCCGTCTGCGGAAAAACCTGTTTTTTCAGCCACTGAATATTTGACTGTAGGTTATAAAGCTCACCTGCTAAAACCCTTATTCTAATGCCTATGTCCGACGCTTCGTCTGGCGAATACCCTGCCCTTGAAGTAAAAGTCCTTGACATAGCCGATACAAATTCATCATAGCTCTTCATTATTTATATTCACCTCCAATACTTCTGTTTGGTTATATGCACTTATATTAACCAACAGCCTTATTACATTATTTTCAACCTTTGCCGTTACACTCTCCACCGTAACCTGCGGCACTGAATATAACGCCTCCTGCACAAGCACAAGGGCGTTTCCCTGCAGTCTTTCGTCATCAGTCCTAAGCAAATGCAGCCTGTGCCCCAGCTGTGGATTATACACAAAGCTTCCCTGCCTGACAGTAAGCAATATTTTACAGCGTTGGAGTGTTTCCTCCATGGCATTTATGCTATAAATTTTACCCGATGAATTTTTCGCAAAATCGCCGTTTTTTAAAGCAGTATCCACAGCTACACCTCTTTTCCGTTAATATATACCTTGCCGTTGTTCTTCAATATAATTTCAGCACCACCTTGCGAGCGCAGCATTATTTCACCCGGCTGCAGCAAGCTGCCGTTTTCGACTATTGCACCCAAGCACACAGCACCGCCGCCCAGCGGAAGAGTTACAGTCAGTGTGCTTTTAGGAGGCACAGAGGTAATTCCATACGGAGCGGCAACATTGGCGTTTAAATACGGTATGCCTCCCTGCGTATTAACGGTACTGCCGCCACTGTCGGCTACCACTGCAAGCTGCGGTTTAACCTCAATGTTTTCGTTTTTGTTGTCAAACATTTATTAGCCCCTTTCATTCATTGTAATTTTTGTAAATATACCGGCAGCTGTATATGTATAGCTTACACCGTTAATAAAAAGGTCGCTGTATGTATCGCCGTTCGCAATTACTGCTGCCGTACCCCCTAAAGGGTTATAAACCAAGCACGGGCAAACGACCGACAAGCTCAATGCCTTATTGTTAGAGCTTTCAATTATTCTTTGTGCGTCGTATATGCAGTTTCCACTGCCGGTTGATGCGTCTAAATATCTTACCGTATCAACAGCTCTCTCATTAGCCCTTTTATTTATAACAGGCAAGCCGTAGCCAAGCTCTTTTGCTCCGGTACGAACATATACCTTGCCGATTATGCCGTAACGGCTGTTTTCAATATTAATTTCGGAGCAGCTGTAGCAGTTTTTACTCAGATTGTTATATCCGTTTGTAAAAACAAAGCTACCGCTGTTTATTTTACCGTCCAGCACAGCTTCACCCCATTGGTTAATGCGTGGCTCAGCGTCAAACAGCTTTTTGCAGTATGTGCTTAAAAGCGTATACACGCTTTTGCCTCTTCCCACATTCAACACTCCGTTAATGGGCTTGTTGCTTAGTTTCTTTACTGAAATACCGTATTTTCTTAAATACCGGTGGTATATAATAGTGTCGGTTATATTTTGTATATTTTGGGGTATAAGCTGTGTGTCCAGCAAGCATCCCGCCAGACTTCGGCATTGATACGCTTGTGATACTCCCTTACTGTTTATAACTGTCTTATTTGAATCAACAATACCGGTGAATATCACCTTTTCGTCATATATTACCCTTACAAACTTATAGTCATTATTGTCATTAGAGGGAAAAACCGCCGTCAAGCTGTCTGCCGGAACAGACACACGGCTGTTTATGTAAACATACACAGGATTGTTTTTTATAACCTTATCTCCGTTTGTTTTAGTAAACTCAAAAATCACTTATTTTCACCCTTTCTCCCTCAGCCACTGCCGTAGGGTCTTTTACAGCGGGGTTAAGCCCCATTAGCTTGTCTATGGATATATTAAGCTTAGCCGAAATATCCCAAAGCTCCTCATTCTCACCAACTGTATAATCCGTTGGTGCGGTACTGTTTTCTTTACAGCTGCCGTCAAGTGCCTCTACAAAAGTAAAGCTATACTCTGCACAATCATCAACAGGCGTATATTTAAGTCTAAGCTGCTGTAAATATGCCTTTATAGGTGGTACACCGCCTATAGAAAGCACTCCGCTTTTACCGCTTTTGTATAGCTTCTTTAGTTGTAAATACTGCAAATAAGCGTCTGCTCCGTAAAAAGTGCCATCACCGCTTACTACAGCCGCTTTTGTACCTGTATGCCTTGCAATGCTGTGCAAAAACGGTATTTCCTGCTGTGAAATCGACTGGGTGTCGGTAATCTGTATTGTGTGTGGATTATGATGAAGAGTTTTACCCATAAATCTCATAACACCCTGCTTCATCAGCTTAGCTCCTCTTCCTCGTTAAGTGCCTTTATATATCTTCTTTTATCAAGAATTAACTGTTCGGAAATTGCCTCTGCTGTATTTTTAGAATCGTACAGCTCCAATTCATAACCGTTGCTCTCATTCAACCTTAACTACCTCCCTGCTAACTGCGTTTAAGGTATATGTTTGTACCTTACTTAAAATATTACTTATGCAATCAACCACACAACAGCCCGTATATCTTACTATGTACTTGTTATATTGGTATTCAACAGTAATTTTACTGCCCGTCAGCGTTTCACCAAGACTGTCTATTTGCAGCTTTAAGGTATAACGCCTTTTACAAAGCACACTGTCATAGGGCTTAGACTCACCGTAAACCATTACATCTGTATATGTACAGCTTGCTTTTTCGCTAATCAGCAAACCATCAACACTGCTGTTATTTGCTTTTACAGCTACAGCCTTTGACAATTCGCTTACATACTCAACTGCAATTTTTATTACATAGCACCGTAAAGGCGCTTTATACTCAATATCACCAATACTGCCGTTTGTTGTTCTTTGACCATGCTCTGCTTCAAGCAATACCTGCAAAGCCTCTTCGGCACACTCAAGAACTTTTCTGCCGGTGTAATTCATTGGTGACATTAGCTGTACTTCAACCCTCACCCTGCTGTTGCCTGTGTTTTCTGCCGTACTACAGCTTTCACTCGCCTTTATAATGCCGTACTGCTTGTCCTTAACAGGCAACGACAGGGTTGTGTTGGGATAATAAAAATAAAACTCCGTCTTGGGTAGACTTGCCCTTAACCTTTCAATGGTATTATTCAAAATTTCATTAACATTCTTCAAGCTTTCACTCCCTTTTGTATGGGCTTAAAACTCCACGCATATACAGGGGCTTATTAACAAGCCTGCACACCTTGCAGTCCTTTATCCAATAACAGCTGTCATATACCCACAGCATCGCATTTTCATAATTAATATTTTCTTTAGGAACATTAAATAAAAACAGATAGCTGTCGTTATCCACTGTACCCGCCTCTGTATATTCGGTAGGGGTATATTGCTTTAAGCTGCTGTTTATAGGCTGCAAAAAGCCTCGTACAATGTGCTTGCCGCCGGTTTCGTATTCGGTTAAAACACAGTCTGTTCCGAATTTTTCAATAGCATTTATAATCGTCTTTTCTATCAATTAATACACCTCTGAAAACAAAGCCGCCGTCAGAAATATAGCCGGATATTCCCTTTAAGCACTGCTGTAAATACTCCTTTGCATATTCCCTTGCTTTTGAACAATCTACCGATATATCCCCTGCTTTAAAGCCGGTTACGCCACCGTTTTCCGCAATGATAATGTACCTGTAGTACGCCATAGCCGCAGCAGCGGCAGATAATCTGCCGCCGCATTTTGTTTTGTCTATGTTGCTAACAAGCATTTCATTAAGCTCGTCGGCAGCATTGTTACAAAGCCACCTGTACTGCTGTGCTTCCTTTTCGCCTAACCTGCTAAGCTCACAAAATCTTTGAAATACCTGTTGATAGTTCATACTATTACACCTTTAGCACAACGCTTGCATCGTTAAACAGCTTTGCAAAGCCGCTTATAACGCTTACAGTCGCCCTTTCAAGCTGTCTGTCAATAAGCTTGTCATAATCAACAAGCACATCACCTGCCTGCACCATTTCAAGTGCACAGGTTTTGTCAATACCTACAATCTTATCACTGTCCAAAGTTGGCACATGAATAAGCTTTGCACCCATTGGTGTTATCATTTTGCCTGTACCGTGAAAATCCAGCGTAGCCTGCGAGTCCTGCATTTCCGGCATTGCAAGAATTTTCTCCATAAGTGCAGTAGGCACAAGCAGTGTATTTAGCTCATATGGTGTAAGCTCTGTCCACAGCCTTACAAGGTCTGTATATTTTAAGGTGCCTGATGCTGAGACATTAATAACCTTTGCGCCATTAGAGTTGCCGTCACCATTAACAAGCACATTTACAGCGTCGGCAAGCTGTGTACGGGCAATATATGCACCAATCTGCTTTAAGGTTACTGTAAACAGGTCGAGTCTTTGAAAACGCAGTGCTTCATATGTAGAAACCAGCATTCTGCCTCTTTTAAGCAGCTTAACAAGGCTTTCCTGTGTTTTTATTGTTGTTTGCGGCAAAAACGCACCCTCGCTTACAACCTTTAAAGACCTTGTATCGTCATCAGGGTCAGAAACAATGCTTCTGTAGTCCATACCGTCAATTTTGGTTACAGTAGCCGTAATATCCGGCAAAGCGTTGGCATATTCCATACCCAGCTTAATAGCCCTGCTTACATATTCAGGAAACAATGCCGCCGAGGACGAGGTTTGAAAAAACTTTTCTACCATATCAGACTGTGCGCCGCTTACCCTTATGTCGAATCTCTTTAGCTGTCTGCCAAAGGCGTCCAGCTTTTCAAGAGGTGTGTTTTTATAATTTGTGCTTGGGTCAAGCTCCTCAAGCACCTGTGAAAATGTTTTTCCCCTGCGGTTATACATACTTTTGTCAATATTAATAGTTTTATAAAGCTCCATAAATTAAACCCTCCTGTATATTAAAGAATAAATGTTACAGCGTCATCGGTAACGCTTAAAACCAAATGCTCTCTTCCTGTTGTGCTTTGTGCAATACCTGCCGCTGTATAAACAAGCTTTGTGTAGCCCAAGGCAATATCTCCCGACTTTTTAGCCGTAACCACGCCGTTTACCATTACTCCGCAGTAGCCACTGCGAACATTTACAGTAACACCTACAAGCTTGCCGTTGGCGTCTGCCTGTGCGGCTGTACCGTTGGATACCACCTTTATCCACTGGTTTGGCTTTGTAACTGTGCTGTCAGCCTGCATTGTTATAACCTTCTCATTAAAACCGTTAAAATCAATATTCATATAATCTTCCTTTCTGCATCTGTTAAAAATCTATAATTAATTCAGTATCAAATGTTATACTGCTTGTCATTTGCTGTTGGCACCTCTTCGCTTTTTACAAGCTGTGGCTTTAAAAAGCTGCCGCACTCTACAGCATTTTTGTAAAGTGTTTTCAGCTGTACCAGCTCCTGTACATTCAGCTTTTTTGCAACCGACCTTAATACACTGCTGCTGCAGTCCAAGCACAATGAGCTGAATCTTACATACTCGTCCTCCAGCTCTTTTCTGTACTGTGAACCGTACTCGGCAAGCTGTTGAAGCTCCTTGATATATTCGCCTATTTCGTTGGCATTACCGTTATTTATAACCGAGTAATTGCCCTTTTTAACCTCTTCAATAATATTGCTCATATTACCCTCCCTGTAATAAGACTTTATAACGCCTGCGTTTTTCTGACTTGGTACGGCAACAAATGACCACTCGTAGGCGTCTGTAACATTATCAATAATGTGGTAGCATATGTCGCCGTTTTGTTTGCCCTTGTAATGACCGCACTGTGCCGTATGAGCATCTGCTCCACATACACTGCACAATACTCTGTCGGCACTGCACCCAACACTTACCTCCTTCTTTATACCGCTTTCAATAAGCTGTATGGTTTCCTGTGTTGACGGCAAAACAGGTATATACGCCTTTGCCGTCAGCTTACAGTACGGCTCACCGTAAAGAGTTTTTCTGCCTTGAACATACTCAACATTACAGCTGTAAATTCTTGCTGTTTGGTTTTGTGCCGTAGGGTTGTGGTCTGAAATTCCCGTTTTTCCTACAAACAGACCTGCCATCTGTTTAAGGGCATTTACAGAAAATGCCTCATAGTCCCTGTCAATGTCGTTGTCACACAGCACAACACTAAAGGTGTACAGCTCCTGCTGTGTATATTCACGCCTTGTGTAGCTGTTAATAAGCTCCAGCTCCTCTTTAGTAGGGCTGCTGCTCTCTACTTTACGTTTATTTGTCTTCTCCAGCCTTGCCAAAATATCACTCCTTTTTGTTTTCAAGCTGATCTGCCTGTGTATTAATTAGCCTTGCATTTGCAAGCTCTACTTCATCCTGCAGGTTAATATTGCTCCAAACAAGCTCGTGTTCGGTACTGTAGCCGTTCATAGCCAGCCACATAGAGCACACCTTGTTTATCATAGGATTCAGCAAATCTCGGTAATGCTCCAGCTCACTTGTTAAAATATCCGCCTGCTGTGACGACATTCTCTCCGTACTGCTCCACGAAAGCCCCAATATAAACGGAGGAATACTCAGCTTTGAAACTATCTGCTCCAAAAGCAGTCGTCCCGGCGTTTGGCAGTCTAAAATCTGGTTATCTGCACCTATTACCTTAATATCCACATCGCCTACAGCCACAAAATCAGACAAGCCCTTGTCCTGCATTGCCTTGCTCCACTCGTCTGCAATAAGCTCGGCTCTTTGCTGTGTATATATTCCATCTGTACCGTCATTAGGCGGCTTGTAGGTAACGGCAAAGCGTACATTGCCTACCCTGTCCCAGTTTTGCCCAATAGCTGTAAAAATCTTTAAAAGTATATTGCTTACAAACGGCAGTCCCTGTAAAATTGATGTTCCGCCTGCCTTTTCCGGCTGTGGGTTAAGGGAGGTTATCATAATAAGCTCCTGATTTTTCACAGGCACAACCTCACCGTTATCCTGCTGTACATACACATCCAGCTTTAGCGGATTATTTCTATTATTCTTCAGCAATATGTCGCTGTTGGCGGCATTGTACAAGCCGTAAATACTGCTGTAGTCACTGTAGGGAATAATCTCTGCCACAGCTGTTCCGTAGGTAAGCAGTCTGTCAAAATATGTACCCAAAAAGCACTTAAAGCCTGCATTGTTTCCGCCGGTTTTTACATTATCCAAAAAATATTTAAGCCTTCTCTCTGCTGTTTTATCGGCACATACAACCTCGAATGTGCCAAGCAAACGCACCAGCTTACTTATAGCTGAGTCAATAATAGGTATAGCCTCTCTAAGGCTTGCATACAGCAAATGCTGTGTATTATTCAAAGGCACATAGCTGTTGAGGGCATTAAACGGATTACTAAAGCCGTTTCCTGTTACGGTTTGGGCAATTTTCTGTTTAGGCGTTTTTTTATTTTTAAATAGCCTCATACAAACACCTCCTACATTCTTTTTCTTGCAAAGGCTACAAATTCATTTTGCGGCTTATACAGAACCGTTGTTACAAAATATCTTATGTCGTCCATTGCGTGGTCGTTCTCCTTTATGGGAGCGTCTGCCCCGCCGCTGTTCCATCTGTACAATCCAAATTCCCTTATGCTGTCACTACAGCAATTACATATTTTTATTTTCTTTTCCTTTAGTGCTGTAGACACCTTGCGTATACCGTCAACCACATTATTTTTTGCCGGTGTTACCGCAAATTTTTCGTGTCTGCGTATAGTCTGAATAAAGCTGGCGGCAGACGGGTCAACAACAACGGCGTCTATTTTTTTACCCTCTGTCAGCTTTTCCAACGCCTTGTAATGCTCCTCGTCGGTGCGCTGTATGCCAACTCTTTTTGAGTCGTAATAGTACTCGTCTATTCTGTACCACACACCATTTTGCAGCCCCCACAGCCCAAAGGACGCAGGGTTTACCGTGCCATAGTCACAGCTTACAGCGTAGCGTTCGCATACTCCCTTTGGCACATCTACAAACATATTGTCCTTCATAAAAGGATAAACACAGCCCTCTGCTCCTACCCATTTACCGAGAATAAACCTCTCATAAAAGGCACCGCTGTACAGCGACCTGTAACGCTGTTTCATCTTTTCGGAAAGAGACGGGTTGTCGTCCATTGTAAAGTGCATATACAGTGCGTTTTTTCGTTTTCTGCCCAATATCCACTCCACCCTAAACCAATGCTGTGGATATTCCGGGTTACAGTTAAACCAAAATTTACTGCCGTTTACAGAGCATCTGGCTATTGCCTGCTCTACAAAGGACTTCGGCATTAACGCCACCTCGTCAAACAGCACTCCGCATAATGTCATACCTTGAATAAGAGCTGCTGAGGATTCGTCCTTTCCTCCAAAGAGATAAAAACGGTTGCTTTTTCCGTCAAATTCTATCTCAAGTAAATTTTGAGACAGCTTTTCGGTACAGCTAAAGCCAATTTCCTTTAGCATAGCAACCATAGGCGTAACAACATTTCTTTTCAGTGACCGTATGGTTTTACCGCACATTGCAAAGCTGCCGCCGTTAAACCTGTAAAACGCCCACGAAATAAATGAAAGGCTCATACACATTGTTTTGCCGCTTCTAACCGCCCCGTCACATATAACGGCGTCACAGTCAGAATATCCGCTTCCCCTGCACCACCATGTAAGCAGCTGCATTTGCTTTTTTGAAAAGCTACTCAGCGTCATTATCAACACCGCTGTTGCTAAGCATATCCGCACTTCTTTCAAGAGCCCTATAAAACGGCAGGCTTTTTTCGTGAGTGTCCTCCTGTGCTTCGCTTAATTTTTCAAGTGCTTTTATCCTGTCAAAGAATTTTATCTCCATAGCACCGTCCTTTGGCTTTTTTATTTCTGAAATCATAAATAAATCCATAGCCTCCAGCCTTTGCAGTGTAGGAGCCTCCATATACAAAAGCTGTATACAGTCGGCAATACTTCCAAAGGCAAGGCGTTCATACCCAAGCAGTGCCATAAGCCTTAGGTCGTTTACTCGGGTATCACGGTATTCCTTAACCCTTCCCGCAATGTCGCCTCTTGTCAGCAGCTGTTGTCCTGTTTGCTCCGGGTTACTGCTGTACCCTGCCATTACAGCCGACAGGCGGACATTTCCGTTTGAAGAATAAAAACAGCAAAATTTATCTTCCTTTCTTGTCATACATCCTCCTTAAATTGCTAAGGATTTTCTGCTGTTGCCTTGCAGAAATTAACCCTTGCAGCCTATAGTCAAAAAAGCATAAAAGTTGCCTATTTTTATGCAACAATGCATTCTTATCAAAAAAATTTTTTATTTTTACACTGAATTTTAAAAAATCGCACCATTTTTCTTTTTTTAAACAAAAAAGCACAGCCCCTGCCAAAGCAAAGACTGTGTGATTATTATACAGATGTGCTTTAATTAAAGCCTTAACCGCCGGCAAAGCGAATACAGAAAACATATACCAACATATTTTTACCAAACACGATAAAGTTTTCAAACAAGTATTGTTATTTTAACGAATAGCTGTTAAAATTATAAGAGTATTGAAAGAAAGGGTGTTTAAATTGTTAAACCATATTATTGACCTTGAACTGCTTTCATTTTCGGATTTACAGGAAATTGTACAGCTGGCAGGTAAAATAATGAAAAATCCCGAAAACTACAGCGAAGCCTGCAAAGGAAAAATTCTGGGTACACTTTTTTATGAACCAAGCACAAGAACAAAAATGAGCTTTCAAACAGCTATGCTTCGTTTGGGCGGCTCTGTTATAGGCTTTGACAACCCCAGCAATTCTTCTGTATCAAAGGGCGAAAGCCTAAAGGATACCATTAAAATTGTAAGCGGCTATGCTGATATTATAGCTATGCGCCACCCACTGGAGGGCAGTGCTAAGGGTGCGTCCAAATACAGCAGTGTACCTATTATAAATGCCGGAGACGGCGGACACCTGCACCCTACACAAACATTAACAGACATTGTTACGCTTCACAACGAAAAAGGCAGACTAAACCACCTGACTATTGGACTGTGCGGCGACCTAAAAAACGGCAGAACAGTACATTCACTAATCAAAACCATGTCGCACTTTGAGGGCAACAAGTTTGTTTTAATATCCACAAAGGAGCTTGGCATACCAAAATATATAAAAGACATTATGCAGGAGCAAAACTGCGAATATGTAGAAGTTCCTACACTTCAAGAGGCTATGCCTCAGCTTGATGTTTTGTATATGACCAGAATACAGCGTGAACGCTTTGCAAGCATGGAAGAATACGAGGCACAAAAGGGCGTTTTTGTACTTGACAGAGAAAAGCTTTCATTAGGCAAGGAGGATTTGAAGGTTCTTCACCCACTGCCTAGAGTTGACGAAATAGCAGAAAATATTGACGACGACCCACGCTGTGTATACTTTAAACAGGCAATTTACGGTATGTATGCCAGAATGGCACTTATACTGCTAACCCTGCAGGGTGCAAAATACTCCTACTCAAGGGGAAAGATTATTACAGATGACAGCGGCTGTGTAAATCCACGGTGTATTACCCACACCGAACCATATATGCCAAAGGAATTTAAAGAAAAAGACGGTTATTTGGTATGCGAATATTGTGACACTGCCAAAAAGCCCGGTGAAAAATTAAAAGAAAAGTAATTTTTAATTTACGCAAAGCACATATTGCTTCCGTACAAACAAAAAAGCAAATCCCACAGGAACACAGCTTTTCAAGGCTGTGCCGCCTGTGGGATTTTTATTTAACTATTTCAATCAATTTTTACATTGCCGCATTTATATTATTACATCTAAATGCAGGTCATCGTCCTTAACAGAAAGTGCTATGCTCTTTAGCACGCCCTCGCCGTGGTTAATAATTTCAGTCGCAATTTTATCTTCAACATTTTGTCTGATGTAGCTGCGAATATCTCTTGCTCCGCTTTTACCTCCGGCAGATTTTTCTGCAATATATGCAGCAGAGGCATCGTCATAAGTAAATTTAATTCCCTTTTCAGCCAATGACTCAATATATTCATCAAGCACCAAAGCCGCAATACCCTTAAAGTCATCTTTATCAAGGTTTCTAAATACAATTACATCGTCTACCCTTGCCAAAAATTCCGGTCTTAAGAATTCTCTCAGAGCTTTCATTACACGCTCCTTAGTTGCTTCATCCTCTGTTTTACCAAAGCCTAAAGCAAACTCAGCCTTTGAGCTGCCGGCATTTGAGGTCATTACAATTACGGTATTTTCAAAATTTACAACTCTGCCGTGAGCGTCTGTTACCTTACCCTCGTCAAGAATCTGCAAAAGAATATTCAAAACATCAGGGTGAGCCTTTTCAATTTCATCAAACAGCAGTACGGAATACGGCTTTCTGCGTACCTTTTCAGTTACCTGTCCTGCCTCGTCATAGCCTACATATCCCGGAGGTGAACCGATAATCTTAGACACTGCGTGCTTCTCCATATACTCCGACATATCCAGTCTTATAAGAGTTTCAGGAGTATCAAACAGCTCCTCAGCAAGCACCTTTACAAGCTCCGTTTTACCTACGCCTGTAGGGCCTACAAATATAAAGGAAGCAGGTCTGCGGCGTGGGCTTATTTGCACTCTACTGCGGCGTACTGCCTTTGCAATGGCAGAAACAGCCTCGTCCTGACCTATAATATGCTTTTTCATTGCTGTTTCAAGGTCAGCAAGCTTGTTAAGCTCGTTTTCTGCAACACGCTGTGCCGGTATGCCTGTCCACAGCTCAATAACCTTTGCAAGGTCTGCATCCTTTACAGTTACTCCCAGTGCTTCAGGCTCTACCTTTTTAATTTTTTCCTCAGTTTGGGCAAGCTCCTCCCTTACCTTTGCTACAGCCTCATAGTCAATAGCGTCAGGATTTTCTGTCAGCTCGTCCTCTCTCAGCTTCAAATACCGTACATTATCTGTAAGCTTGTCATATTCCTCCATAGCCTTACAATTTAAAGCGGCACAGGCACATGCCTCGTCAAGCAGGTCTATAGCCTTATCCGGTAAAAATCTGTCTGTAATATATCTTTCAGACAATACAACCGCACGGCGGATAATCTGCTCCGGCACAGCCACACGGTGATGTCTTTCATAATAATCCTTAACGCCCTCAAGCACCTCTATAGCGTCCTTGATTGAAGGCTCGTTTATTGTAACCGGCTGAAATCTTCTTTCAAGTGCTGCGTCCTTTTCGATATACTTTCTGTACTCGTTAAAGGTTGTTGCACCTATAACCTGTATTTCACCACGAGAAAGTGCCGGTTTTAGAATATTTGCGGCATTCATAGTGCCCTCGGCATCACCCGTACCTACCAGATTATGCACCTCATCAATAAACAATATAATATTTCCGGCAGCCTTAACCTCGGCAGTTAAGCCCTTAATACGGCTTTCAAACTGACCTCTAAACTGTGTACCGGCAATAAGTGCTGTTAAATCGAGCAGCTCTATTTCTTTATTTTTTAATCTTTGAGGAACATCGCCCTTTGCAATACGCAGTGCCAGTCCCTCTGCAATAGCTGTTTTACCTACGCCCGGCTCACCAATCAGGCACGGGTTATTTTTGCTTCTTCTGGATAAAATTTGAATTACACGGGCTATTTCCTTATCTCTGCCGATAACTCTGTCCAGCTTGCCCTGCTTCGCTCTTTCTGTCAGGTTTGTGCAGTAGGCGTCAAGGTACTTCCTTTTAGCGTCATTTTCCTTCTTAACCTTTTTCTTAGACTGCGTTTTTTTGTCAGACTTGTCAGCTCCGCCAAAAAGATTAAACGGAAATGTAGGTGCACCGCCGGCAGAAAACCTGTCAGGGTCATTGTCGTCACCCGGCAAAATGTCATTTTCACCGTTAAGCAGCTCGCCCAGATTTTGGTCGCCCATAAGCTCCTGCAAATTAGGAATTTCACCGTTATTGCTCATTTCAATAAGGCTGTCCATAGAGTCCTGCATACTTTCAAGCTGCTCGTCCGTAATTCCCATATTCTGCATTAAATCCTTTACAGGCTTAATTCCAAGCTCATTTGCACAGCTAAGGCAGTAGCCCTTAGTCTGATTTCCTGCATTGTCAGAAACAAAAACAACAGCAGGTCTTTTGTTACATTTACAACAAAGCATAGTTTTATCTCCTTATTTTATCTATGATAAATTTTACTTATTTTCATCTTCAATTTTTTCTTTATTTTTCTTTTCATTTTCATTAAGCAGCTTAATAAATATAATTGCGTAGTTCACCAGGGCAAACATCATAGCTACTATTGTTATGCTAAGCAAAATAAGCACCACAAGAGGGTTATTGTAGTGTAAAAACGCTCTGCTAAACACTATTGCAACAACCGAAACATAAAAAATAATTGTAGCCAGCTTACCGTACCACTTTGCAGCCGGCGGTGCTATACCCTTGTGAATTAAATAATATCCGCCAAGCAGCATAGACAAATCCTTTACAACCAGTGCAATAACCAGCGGTACTATTTGAGGCAGCAGAGTGCCTAAGCATATTATAACAGCAACCAGTGTAAGCTTGTCTGCAATAGGGTCTAAAATTTTGCCCAGCTCAGTAACCTGATTTAACCGTCTTGCTAAATATCCGTCTATACAGTCGCTTAAGCCCGAAAGTACAATAAAGCTAAAGGCGGCAATATACTGCTCATTCAAGAAAAAAAGCACAAACGGAGCAATAAATACTATTCTTAAAAAAGAAATAACATTCGGAATAGTAAGAATTTCACTTTTATCGCAATGCTGTTTGCCTGATGCTATTCCTTCCTGTTCTATATTTGACATACAAATTCTACTCTCCCTCTATATAATTGTCAGTACCATATTCTGCAGCGTATTGAGCATCGTACAATTCACTGTCGTTATTCTTATCCATAAAAATATTTACAAAAAACGAGCCTTGCCGCATATCGTTAAAGCCCGTGCTTTCGGAGCTTGGCATTACGCCGATAATAAGCGATACCGCCAAAGCCAATACCACGCCGTATATACATCCTATTACAGCACCCACAATCTTATTAGCTGTACCTATTACAGGCAGTTTATTTACAACATCTGCAGCACGAATAACAACAGCTATAATAATCTTCAGCAATACAAACAGAATAATAATACCAATAAAGCCGATTAGGGCTGTTATTATAGGTGCAACAATTTCCTGTACCGCATCTACAGCGGCGTCGGTTATTTGCTGCTGCGAGCCGTCTGCGGCTGCACCTACTGCATTTGACAAGGTGCTTTCGCCTACTATTTCCCTCAAAAAATCGGGCAGAGCATTATACACCGCATCTCCAAAATTTCCTGAGCCGCTGTCAAGGGAATTGCTTACAGAGCTGCTCACCTTGTCGGACACCGACTGCCTAAAAAACATATCGTATATATACGGAGACACCGCATTGCTGAAGGCATAAGCAGCAATAATTGAAACTATACCGCCTGCCAGCGAAAGAACGGATTTTATTGCACCCCGTATATAGCCCGAAACAGCTACAAGTACAATAATAAGCAGCATTATTAAGTCAAACCAATTAAACATATACAAACCTCATATGTATGCTATATTGAAATAATATAACATATAGAAAGTGAAAATACAATTATCAAATTGTGAACAAATGCAAATCAGCCCAAGGCTGTCCTCTGTTCTTACAGCTCAACCTTTCTTATTTCTGTTATTCCGATAACATATACTGTATTATTGTTTGCATAAACAATGCTTTGAGCGTCCAGCCCTGCGTCATAGTCCTTAAGCGTTGTTTGTGTGGAGGTATCAAACAGGGTTATTTTATTATTGCTTAATACTGCCGCATTATCACCGCAAATATCCATAGAATCTACCGACATATCTGTTTTTGTTATTGTTGTTATGCCTCTTTCGGATATACTCCATATTTCGCAGCTCTTTCCGTCCTCAAAAGGCGACAGCGAAAGAAAAATTCCGTTGTCTGTAATTTTTCTGCTTCTTAAATTATACCCATTATAGGTAAAGTCATATTTATTTTTATAGTCGGAGGTTATTACCATTGCTGTTGTATCGCCAATTACCGCAATGTTGCCGTTGCTCATAAACCTTGCGTCATATACGGTAACATCCTTAAAATTCAGCTTGGCAACAGGCTCCTCCTTTGTAAAGTCCAGTACATATATTTTTGAAACTATACTGCCCTTTGAGGCGTCAAGCCCGCATACAACCGCTTGAGTTAGGCTGTTGTTTATAGAAACACCTGTTGTGTAGCATTCGGAAAAATAATAAGCGTAGTGCTGTTCGTTATTCTTATTAAACACAGTCAGCTTTGAAGTGTAACCGGATTTTTTTGACAAAATAGCATAGTCACCGTTTTTATTTATTGTTGCAGTGTAAATTGTATCCTCCACGCTGCCCTCGTATATTATTCCGGAGCCGTTGCTTATTTGAAACTGATTACCGCTTTTGTCGTAAATAATGGCATAGTCTCCGTTTACCGTCATTGCCGGAGAGGCATATTTAACCCTTTGGTCAACCACTATTCCGCCGCCGGAGTTAATAATCTGAAATTCAATATCGCTTGTATACGCAAGGTTGTTATTAACAATATTTGCGTCGCCCTCACTTATGGTTTTACCCTGAATTTTAACAGGAAAGCCTTTTCCGTTGGCTTTTGAAGACGCCAAGCTGCCCTGCAGTGCGTTAGGGCCAATGTAATTCCATATGCTTACACCGCCTACAATAACCACCAGTGCAGCTATAATAACCGCAATAATCTTTGCTCTGCCGTTAAGCGGTTTTTTCTTATTTTTTTTATTTTCGTCACGCTCATATTCCTCTATGGGCTTGTCCTCATAGCTGAGCATTTCCCTCTCTTTTTTGCCTTTTCTCCTTTTCATACTTATCTCCTGTTCTGTACATTAAAAATAACTGTACCTGAATTTACGGTAAATTTTAAACTATAAATTTTAATTAATAATTAACCCTGTTTAAATAAAGTCCGCAGGCAGGCGCCGTAGGCCCTGCTTTTGCCCTGTCCTTCGCCTTTATAATACTCTCAATGCAGTCGGGCGGAAATTTGCCCTGCGCTATTCTTATTAATGTACCCACCATAATGCGTACCATATTATACAAGAAGCCGTCTGCCTCTACCGTAAGCAGTACCATATCGCCTTGGCGCTCAACCTTAAAGCTCATAACATTTCTGGTCATATCCTCCATTTTGCGGCTGTCTATAGTACAAAACGAAGTAAAGTCGTGTTTTCCCACATAAGCCTTACAAGCTTTGTTTAACAGCTCAACATCAATAGGATACTTATAATGATACGCCAAGCCGTCTAAAAACGGATTTCTTACCTGACTGTTCCATATTTTATAAACATACTCCTTGCTTTTACAGCTGTAACGGGCATGAAAGTCAAGCTCCTTTTCCTCAACATTAAGTACAGAAATATCAAGGGGCAAAAACCTGTTAAGCGCCGTTTGCAGTCTGTAGGTAGGAATATTATGCTCCATTTTAAGGCTGATGCAGTACATATTGGCGTGAACGCCGCTGTCTGTTCTTGAACAGCCCTTTAGCTCATACGGCGTTTTTTGAATGACATTTTCAAGAGCCCTCTGAAAAACCTCCTGCACTGCCAAAGCATTGCTCTGTATCTGCCAGCCGTGATATTTACTGCCGTTATATGAAATTGTAATTAAAAAATTTCTCACCTGGCTATCGCTCCAAACATTACATTGCATACTATTACTCCTGCCAAAACAAATACCGACACCGCCACAGCCACGGCGTCCTTTGTTTCTGCTTTTAAGACCTTCATTCTTGTTCTTCCCGCACCGCCACGGTAACAGCGGCACTCCATAGCTACGGCAAGCTCATAGGCTCTGTTAAAGGAAGAAACCAACAGCGGTACAAGCACCGGCATCATAGCTTTTACCCTTTTTATTAGGCCGCCGCTGTCCATATTGGCACCACGAGCCTTTTGTGCATTCATAATTTTGTCCGTTTCCTCAAGCAGAGTAGGAACAAACCGCAGTGCAATAGTCATCATCATTGCTATTTCGTGCACCTTAATATGAAACACCGTAAGAGGCTTCATAAGTCTTTCAAGTGCGTCGGTAAGGTCAGTAGGCGAGGTTGTGTAGGTTAGCACACAGCTAATAAAAATAAGCGCAACAATTCTTATTGAAATAAAAACAGCATTGCTTATTCCGTTTAATGTTATTTTCAAAAATCCCCACTGCCATATGGGTTCACCACTGCCGTAAAACATATTTAGTACAGAGGTAAAAAGAATAATAAACATTATTGCCTTTAAGCCCTTAAAATACATTTTTACGGGAATCTTTGTAAGCAGCACTATTGCCACTGTTACCAGTACCATAAAGCCTAATGAAACAAAGTTATTAGCTACAAACAAAAAAACAATATATGCAATTATAAGCAATATTTTCACTCTTGGGTCAATTTTGTGTATAACCGAATTGCCCGGAAAAAATTGTCCCAGCGTAATATCCTTTATCAAGCCTGTTTTCCTCCGTTCAGCAGAGGCAGCAGCTGCTTTACAGCCTCCTCTATTGTAAGTACACCTTTTTCAACACTGTAGCCCTTATCGGCCAGGGCGTTTATTATTTGGGTTATCTGCGGTATTTTCAGCCCCATACCCTTCAGCCTTTCTCCCTGCGAAAAAACATTATGAGGAGTATCGAGCATTTCCATTTTTCCGTCATTCATAACAAGCACCCTGTCGGATATTCTCGCTATATCCTCCATACTGTGAGATACCAACAAAATTGTATTGCCTGACCTTTTGTGGTAGCCTTCTATCTGCTTCAGCAAAAGCTCCCTGCCCATTGGGTCCAAACCCGCCGTAGGCTCGTCAAGAATAAGCACCTGAGGATTCATTGCTATTACACCTGCTATAGCGGCACGGCGTTTTTCACCGCCGGACAGCTCAAAGGGTGATTTATCCAGCAATTCAGCCTTAAGCCCTGCAAACCTAGCGGCAGCCTCAACAGAAGAAACAATCTCATCATCACTAAGCCCCATATTACTTGGCCCATATGCTATGTCCTTTCTTACTGTTTCTTCAAAAAGCTGATATTCCGGGTACTGAAAAACCATACCCACCTTAAAGCGTACCTGCCTTATTTTTTTAGGCTCGCTCCAAATGTCCTTTCCCTCCAGCAAAACTCTGCCGCCCGTAGGCTTGATTAATCCGTTCAGCATTTGCACCATAGTGGATTTTCCGGAGCCTGTATGCCCTATAACGCCTACTACCTCTCCTTTGTTAATTTCAAAGGAAACATCATTTACGGCGGTTTTTTCAAAGGGTGTGCCAATACCGTATTTATAGCATAAATTTTCAACCTGAATAATACTCATAGAATTATCCTCTTTATAAAGCTGCAATCAGCATTGCGGTAAAATTTCAGACAAGGTCTGCACACACTCGGCAGGTGTAAGGGGCATTTCATTCACAGCAGCACCATACCTGTTTTTCAGCGTATACATAAGCTCAACAGACTGGGGAACATCAAGAGAATGCTCCTTTAAAAGCTCAGTCTTGCTAAAAACCTGCCGTGGCGTACCCTGAGTAAGAATACTGCCCTTGTCCATTACAATTACTCTGTCAGCCTGTACCGCCTCGTCCATATAGTGGGTGATAAGCACTATGGTAATTCCCATACTTTTGTTAAGGTGCCTTATGGTGTCCATAACCTCCTGCCGCCCCTTGGGGTCAAGCATTGCCGTAGGCTCGTCAAGAACAATACATCTTGGCTCCATAGCGATTATACCTGCAATAGCCACCCTCTGCTTTTGTCCCCCGGAGAGCTTGTGTGGAGCGTGACTTCGGTACTCATACATATCCACCGCCTTTAAGGCACTGTCAACACGGCGTCTTATTTCCTGCGGAGGCACTCCTAAATTTTCAGGGCCAAAGGCAACGTCCTCTTCAACCACCGTTGCCACAAGCTGGTTATCAGGGTTTTGCAGTACAAGCCCTACCCTGCTGCGAATTTCATATATATCGTCCTCTGTTTCAGCGGTAATGCCGTCTATAGTAACCGTACCGCTTTGCGGTGACAGCAGCACATTAAACAGCTTTGCCATAGTGGATTTGCCGCAGCCGTTATGCCCCAGCAGTGCCACAAACTCACCCTCCTGCACTGACAAAGAGATATTGTTAAGCACCATGTTGTCATCGTAGGAAAAAGAAACATTGTCAACCCTTATAAATTCGCCCATTGAAAACCTCTCTTAACAAAATATAATTGTTGCAGGAATTTATTACTTTCTCTGCCAAATGGCTGTAGAACCGCAAGGCAGAACAAGACCGCTGTTTGTAACTCTTAAACCGATTTCGTCTGCACTCACTCTGCCGCCAAACTTAGGCACAAGCACAACTCCCAGTAAATATTCCATAACAGCCGGCGACAAGCCTGTAGTGTAGGAATTAAGCACAAAAAAGTCCGGATGCTTTGAAAGCACCGCAGAGCAAAGCTCCACCAGTGAATAAAGCTGCTCCTCCAGCTTCCAAACCTCGCCGTTTGGACCTCTGCCGTATGACGGCGGATCCATTATTATGCCGTCATATTTATTGCCACGCCTTTGCTCACGCTGAACAAATTTAATGCAGTCATCTACAAGCCAGCGTACAGGCCTGCCGGAAAGTCCCGACACCTGTGCGTTTTCCTTAGCCCACTGCACCATTCCCTTAGAAGCGTCTACATGGCAAACTTCGGCACCTGCATTTAAACACGCTAGGGTTGCACCGCCGGTATAAGCAAACAAATTAAGAACCTTCATTTCTTTTTTTGAGCCTCTTATAATCCCGTCAACATAATCCCAGTTAGTGGCCTGCTCCGGAAATACGCCTGTGTGCTTAAAGCCCATAGGCTTAATCTGAAAGGAAATATCCTTGTTCTTAATCTTCCAGACATCAGGAATTTTCTTATAAACCTGCCACTTTCCTCCGCCTGAGGAAGACCTGTGGTAGCGTGCGTGCGCCTGCTTCCACAAATAATGCTCCTTTGGTGTGTTCCATATAATCTGCGGGTCGGGCCTTATTAATATAATATCGCCCCACCTTTCCAGTCGTTCACCGCAGGATGCGTCTATAAGCTCATAGTCCTCCCAGTTTGCAACTCGCAAGGGTACCCCTCCTTAAATATGCTAATCTATATAAAATCTATATTATCCCAGTTTATTCTTAACTATTTCAGCTGTTTCATTTGCAAGCTTTTCAATTTCGCTGTAGTCGGAGCCTTCCAGCATTACTCTTACCAATGGCTCTGTGCCGGACTCTCTTACAATTATTCTTCCGTGACCCTCAAGCTGTGCGGCTACCTGTGCAACCTTAGCCTGAACATCACTGTCCTCGTTTACCTTGCCTTTGCCCTCAGGTGAAATCTTAACATTTACCATAACCTGTGGGAAGCGTTTCATAACCTTTGCAATTTCAGAAAGCTTGCTGTTCTTTCTCTTCATTAGGCTTAAAAGCTGTGCCGCTGTTGTTTGACCGTCACCTGTTGTACAGTAGTCCAAGAAAATAACATGACCGCTTTGCTCTCCGCCTATTACATAGCCGTTAGCCACCATAGACTCCAAAACATATCTGTCGCCTACCTTTGTAGCCTCAAAGTTAATGTCGTTTTCTTCACAGAATTTATTAAAGCCCATATTTGTAAGCACCGTGCCTACAGCAGTATTATTCTTTAGCAAGCCTCTTTCTTTCAGGTCTTTTGCACATATTGCAATAATAAAGTCGCCGTCTACAAGCTCGCCGTTTTCGTCTACAGCCAAGCACCTGTCGGCGTCACCGTCAAAAGCAATACCGCAGTCAAGACCGTTAGCCTTTACATATTCCGCCAAAGCGTCTATATGTGTAGAGCCGCAGTCTTTGTTAATATTTACACCGTTAGGCTCAAAATGTGTCATATGGCACTCAACACCCAACGACTCAAAAATATCCCTTGCTGTAACAGAGGACGAGCCGTTGGAGCAGTCAAAGGCTACCCTTAAGCCCTGCGGCTTTTCAGGTACGGTAGAAATAACATGGTTTATGTATTCCTTTACACCTTCGTTTGAAACTGTAACCTTGCCTATTTTATCCATTTGTGCAAAAGCATACGGCTTTGCATTGTCAAGGACTATAGCCTCAATCTCCTCCTCAAGAGTGTCCGGCAGCTTAAAGCCTGTGCCGCTGAATATCTTTATACCGTTAAACTCATATGGGTTATGAGAAGCCGAAATCATAATACCTGCGTCAGCATTGTATTTCTTTACAAGCAGTGCAACAGCCGGTGTAGGAACAACACCAAGTGTAATAACATCTGCACCTACGGAGCACAAGCCAGAAACAATAGCACCCTCCAGCATATCTGAGCTTAGGCGTGTATCTTTACCGATAATTACAACCGGCTTTTTGTCGCTTTGCTCTGTAAGCACCATAGCGGCCGCTCTGCCTATATTCATTGCAAGCTCTCCGGTAAGCTCCTTGTTGGCTACACCCCTTGCACCGTCAGTTCCAAACAATCTTCCCATTATATTATCCTCCAAATCAGTAATTAATATTTTAATTCACAAAAGTATTTATTATCTCATTTAATTAAAACAGGCTTTGCTGAACACCCCTGTCGCCGTTCGGCATACTGTAGCCCAAATGCCTGTAGGCCGCCTCTGTTACACAGCGTCCTCTTGGCGTGCGGTTAATAAAGCCAATCTGCATTAGGTACGGCTCGTAAACATCTTCAATAGTTACCGCTTCTTCGCCGATAGTCGCCGCCAAGGTTTCCACCCCTACAGGTCCGCCCTTGTAGTACTTAATCATAGTTTCAAGCATACGCCTGTCGTTAGAGTCAAGCCCCAACTCGTCAACCTCCATTTTTTCCAAAGCTATCCTGGCTGTTTCGCAGGTAATTACACCATCACTCATAACCTGTGCATAGTCACGCACACGCTTTAAAAATCTGTTTGCAATTCTCGGCGTACCTCTTGAGCGTGACGCAATTTCCAAAGCACCGTCGTTATCAATAGGCATATTTAAAATGCCGGCACTTCTGGTTACGATTTTACCCAGCTCTTCCGGTGTATATAGCTCAAGCCTTAGCACAACCCCAAACCTGTCACGAAGCGGTGCGGAAATTTGCCCTGCTCTGGTGGTAGCACCTACCAAGGTAAACTTTGGCAGAGGCAGATGATACGAAGCCGCCATTTGTCCCTTGCCTGTTATAATATCAATGGCAAAGTCCTCCATAGCAGAATAAAGTATCTCCTCTACCTGTCTGTTCAGTCTGTGAATTTCATCAATAAACAAAACATCGCCGTCATTCAGGTTAGTAAGCAGTGCCGCCAAATCGCCGGGCTTTTCAATAGCCGGACCCGATGTTATACGCAGGCTTACTCCCATTTCATTTGCAATAATACCGGCAAGTGTAGTCTTGCCCAGTCCCGGCGGCCCGTACAGCAAAACATGGTCAAGTGTTTCGTGCCTTTGAATAGCGGCCTGAATATATATCGAAAGATTCTCCTTAACCTTTTCCTGACCGATATATTCATCAAGATTTTTAGGTCTTAAAGGATTTTCCTTGTCGCCGAATTCATCGGGAAGCTCCTCCGGATCAACTATTCTGTTTTCAAAGTCAATATCATCAAAATCCATAGCTACTCTCCGTTATCTTCTTCCCATTTCTTTTAACACGCCGCTTATAAGCTTTTCAACAGGCAAACCGCCGTCCATTTTAGATAAAAGCGGCATAACCTCCTGTGTGGAGTATCCCAATACGCCCAAGGCCTCTGCAGCCTTTGCAATATTTCCTCCGGCAAGCACTCCTGCACCTTGACTGTCACTGCTGAAGTCAGCAGACGGCAGAGAACCGTCAAACGCCTTTATTTTATCTCTTAGGTCAAGTATTATACGCTCTGCCTTTTTCTTGCCCACACCGTTTGCCTTGGAAATTGCACCTGTGTCTGATGATGCTACAGCCATAACAAACTGTTCTACACTCAGTACAGACAGCACAGCCAATGCCATTTTTGCACCTACACCGCTTACGGCAATAAGCATTTCAAAGCATTCAAGCTCATTCAGTGTACTAAAGCCGTACAGCTCCATTGCGTCCTCACGCACAACCAAATGTGTATAAAGGGTGGTCTGGCTGTTTATGTCCGGCAGTTTATTTTGTGTAGCTGACGAGGTATAGCACCTGTAGCCTACGCCGCCGCACTCTATCACCACAAAATTTTGAGCCTTGTGTATTAACTTTCCTCTTACACTGTAAAACATTAGCTGTATCTTCCTTTTGTAATTATCTTTCTCAGGGCAGTGCCTCTTGCCTGTATATGGCACAGTGCTATAGCCAGTGCGTCCGCCGTATCGTCCGGCTTTGGTACGCTTTCCAGCGCCAACAGCCTGCGTGTCATTTCCATCACCTGTGGCTTTTTCGCTTTGCCGTAGCCCGTAACAACCGTCTTAACCTGCAAGGGCGTATACTCAAAAATAGGCACACCCTGCTGTTGTGCCGCAAGCAGAATCACTCCTCTTGCCTGTGCAACATTTATTGCGGTTTTTTGGTTATTTTGAAAGTACAGCTTCTCCACAGCCATTGCGTCAGGCTTACACTTTTCAATAAGCCTTGTCATATTGTTATATATATAGCCCAGTCTGTCGTTAAAATTACTGCTTCCGTCGGTAGTAATTGCACCAAACCCCAAAGGTCTGTATATATTTCCGGCGTAATTCACCACGCCCCAGCCAACAATAGCATATCCGGGGTCTATACCAAGCACAACCATATTACCTCCAACAGCAAGTAAACGCAGTTTATCTATTTTTATCCATTCTAGGTGCTAATTATAACATATACCCATAATTTAAACAAGCGTTTGCACAAAGTAATTAAACAGCGATTTTTTAAACGCTTTTAGCCTAAAAATCAACACCTTCGGGCTTGCAAAGCAATGCAGCCTTATAAACAGTCGGTTAAGGGCGTATCATATAACACTCCTATATAGATTTTCATTAAACGCAAAAGCCTTCTCGTTAAACGCAAACAGAGCAGTAGCAAAAAGCTACTGCTCTGTTTTGGCGCGGAAGAAGGGATTTGAACCCTTGCGCCGGTTACCCGACCTACTCCCTTAGCAGGGGAGCCTCTTCACCACTTGAGTACTTCCGCATTGGTGAATTAACTGTAAAACAAATGTGGCGGAGAGGAAGGGATTCGAACCCTTGGTCCCTTGCGGGATCACTAGTTTTCAAGACTAGCTCCTTAAACCACTCGGACACCTCTCCGTGCAACGATAGTTATTCTATCACAGGTATATTCATTTGTCAACACTTATTTTCAAATTTTTTTAAAATTACCTTGCTCCTATTTACACAGTTTCGCAATGGGCTTTAAAGCTAAATAAAAGCGATATGTCAAAATTTTTTTAGCAAAATATTGACCTTTCCTGTCAAATATGTAAAAATATAAGTGATATCAGTGCTATATTATAACCTGATAATTATACTGCTATAAAAAGGAGATGCTTATATGGCTGAAATAAAAGGCTATAAAGGATTAAGATTTAACTGCGAAAAAGCCGGAAAAATAGAAGAGCTTGTTTGTCCGCCTTATGATATTATAAGTGACCGACAGCGTGAAGAATACATTAAAACCAACCCACACAACATAATTCGTTTAGAGCTGCCAAAGGGTGACGACAAATACAACAAGGCGGCAAAAATACTAAAGGATTGGCTGGAAAAGGGCATACTTGTAAAAGAAGACAAGCCGGCAATATACATATATGAAGAAGAATTTACCGCATACGGTGAAAGAAAAGCAATTAAAGGAATTATTTGCCGTGTTAAGCTTGAGGAATTCAGCAAAGGCATTATACTTCCACACGAATTTACTCTTTCAAAGGCTAAGGAAGACAGACTAAGCCTTATGAAGGCTACTAACTGTAACTTCAGCCAAATTTATTCACTTTATATGGACGGCGGAAAAAACACTCTTGGCAAAATTGACAGCCTTTCAAAGTCTGAGCCTGACATACAGCTACAGGACAATGACAATGTTACACACAGAATGTGGATAATAAAGGACGAAAAAGCAATAGCTGATATTTGCAGTGATTTCACCGACAGAAAGCTGTATATTGCAGACGGACACCACCGCTATGAAACAGCACTTAATTACAGAAATTATTTAAGAGAGCAGGGCTTGGCAAAAGAGGGCGACGCCTGCGACTACCAAATGATGATGCTGGTGGATATGGAGCACCCCGGCTTAGTAGTATTCCCGACGCACCGCTTGGTAAGAAATCTTGACAGCTTTAATGCCGAAAGGGTTATAGACGGCTGCAAAGAATATTTTGATGTTACAGAACACAGCGATATAAACACTATAGAAAGCACCCTAATGGAGCTTTACAACCAAGGCAAAAAGGCATACGCCTTTTACTGCGGCGGCAGCAGCTACAAGCTGCTTGTACTAAAGGATACCAACATTATTAAAAAACTTCTGCCAAACGCAAGCACAGCTACACAGCAGCTGGATGTAACCATACTGCATACGCTTATTCTTGAAAAAATATTCGGCATAGACGCTGAAAATATGGCAAAGCAAATAAACCTAACATACACAAAAATATTTGACGAGGCTATTTCATCTGTACAGCAGGGTAATTCACAGTGTGCCTTTATTCTTAACCCTACAAGAGTCTCCGAGATAAGAGAGGTAGCCTCAAACGGCGAAAAAATGCCGCAAAAGTCTACATATTTCTATCCAAAAATGATAACAGGGCTTGTAATGAATCAGCTGGAGGATTAATAGGCTCAAAAATCATTTGGCTTGCAGCCTTTTTTAAAGAAGCGTTTGTCTGCTTCTGCTATAAACTCACATAAACACAAATACGGGTATGCAGTTACTGTAAAAGCTACTGCATACCCGTTTAAATATGCCTAGGTATTTTTTGCTTCCGATTTATACATTAAGACCTACAGCGGCTATAACCGGCTCTGCTGCAGCCTATTGCACGAAATTGCTTACTAAGAAAAATAAAAAGTGCAGACATTCAAAAAGAACATCTGCACTAACTGTATTGAGCTTTAGTTTAATTCAAATCAACAAATGCACAAGGAATTAATTTCTTGACGATTTCGTTGCCGGTTCTGTTGGTTCTAAATCTGTTTTTTCCTCGGCTTTTTCTGTTGATTTCTTAGTAGCTTTTTCTGTTGATTTCTCAGTAGCCTTTTCTGTTACCTTCTCAGTGGCTTTTTC
Source organism: Clostridium sp. CAG:964 (assembly GCA_000435335.1). GTDB lineage: Bacteria > Bacillota > Clostridia > Oscillospirales > Acutalibacteraceae > CAG-964. The sequence continues at coordinate 2,075 of FR891344.1, read as the reverse complement.
TGTTGAAGGCTCTGCATCCTTTAGCTCTTTAAGGTTTTCATCATAATTAACTAAAACATAGTTATTATTATCAAACAAATCCTTAATATCATTTAGGTCTGCACAGTTATTCATATTATAGTAACGAGAGAAATATCCGTCATCATAAAGCGTATTATCAGATGAGAAAATAAGTCCACTTGTAGTTACAACAATATATGTAATGCCTGTATCATTTTCGCCCTTCTTCATAGCCTCTGCTCCGTCAGAAACATATGACTGGTTATCCTTACACTTAACAGTAGTCGTCAGCTTATATACGCCTGCAAGGGTATTGTCTGAAACCTCATCAGGATCATAAGCATATACATACTTTTCAAACTCCATCTTAGTTTCAAATGAGAAATTAAAGCTGTTCAAATCTCTCTTTTTACCGCTGTTAAATTTATACTCATAGTAAGCTATTGAGCCGTCACTCTTTGTAGCCGTATTAGCTTTTTTTCTAATCTCCTCTGTTACATCGTCAAGGTCTGTACCCTCAAGTGACTTTCTGGCACCGTACAGTCCGTCAACCTTATACTTCTTGCTTTCCTCCTTTAGGAAATAGGAGCTGTCATTGGAATAAAGATTAGCCTTTATAATAACCTCATCACCGTTTTTAAGGTTGCCGTTGCTTTCATCTTCAAATGTAAAATAAACATTACTTGTAATGGCCTTTTTACATTTATCTGTGTTGACGCTTGCGTAGCCGTTGCCATCCTCACCGCTGAATGTAACCTTAACATCCTTAAACGCATCAAGCTCTGTACCGTCTTTTAGCTCCTGAACCTTACAGGTGATTTCAGTGTTAGTAAATGTTACGCCAAGCTCGGCTGCCCTGTCTTCATCATACTTTGTAATAACCTTAAAGGTATCGCCATTTTTCAGCTTGCCGTTTACGCTTTCGTCCTCAAGCTCAAAATCAATGCCGCTTACCAGACTGCGAATATCACTGTAGTTATCATTATTCTTGTAGGACTGCACAGCATAGTCAACATTGCTGTAGTTTAGCTCAAGCTCAACCGAGCCCTTACCGTTGCATCCGCTAAATACAGGATGAAGCAGGTAATTAGCCTTAACATCAATACTAATTCCACCGCAGCCCGACAGAACAAACACAGAACAAAGCGTCAGCAAACAAAGTACAAGGCACAAAAGTCCTACTGTTATTTTTTTACTTTTTATCATTGTTAATACCTCTCCTTAAGATACAATAAATTTCAAATTAATTATATCAAATGTTTTTTGAATAAACAATATAGAAATTTAAAATTCCGCATTATTAGGTAAATATATACAAAAAGTACAAACAATATTATCCATTATGCGTGCAACTGATTATAAAAGCTCCTGCAAGCTAAATTACATACTCCATAATATAATCGTCCATATAAAACCCGCTTCCTATATAGGCCTTTTGTTCATCAACAATTTTAAAACCAAAATGCTTATATATATCTATAGTATTCTTATTATATTTGTTCACCGTAAGATATATGCTTGACTTTTTCTGTTCAACTGCAATATTAATAATATACTTCAGCATTTCTTTGGAATAGCCCTTTCCCCTGCTTTGCTTTTCTAAATACAGCTTGCTTAAAAACAGCCTGCCGCATTGGGGCTGTACTCCAAAATATCCCACAATATCGTGGTCGGCTAAAACAAAATAATAAGAATATCCCTCGTTTATCTGCTGTGTCAGGCCCTTGACAGATTGATATTTATCTATCATATATTCCACCTGTTCAAGACCAATTATCGGTATAAAATACTCATGCCATATTTCGTTGGCTTTTTCAGCCAACGCCTGAATATCGCTTTTTTCTACTTTTCTGATAGTCGGTTCTCTCATTTATTGTTGCTCCTCTCTCTAAATCAGTGCTGTTAAGCAATCCCTCAGTCAGCTTCGCTGACAGCTCCCTTTACTCAAAATACCTCCCTTGTGCAAAGGGAGGTGGCTCGGCTTTGCCGTGACGGAGGGATTGTCATTTACTTTAAGCTATCTGCTACTACCTGCATTGGTGATGTTAAGCAATCCCTCAGTCAGCTTCGCTGAC
>FR891343.1 GCA_000435335.1 Clostridium sp. CAG:964 | reverse complement strand
AAGGAATAATAAATATAAAATAACCGCAAGGCTGTTTTGTAATTAAAGCTATGTTCCTTACAGTATGGGTTTGCTTTTACAACTGTTTAAAATAAAAATACATAGGACTATTGGTGTGCAGAAATGAAAAAGTTAAAAGTAACCACAATAGCAATAGCTAATGGCAGATTCGTCAGTAACCATCGGGCTTGACGGGTTTGACTTTTTATATTGCAGAAATATGACATAAAATGGATATGCAAATTTGCCGATATAAGGTATAATAGGTGTGTTGAGTTTAACAAATCGGGATTTGTTTATGAGGTGACTTATGGATATAAAGATTGAAAACGGCAAAATCATTTTTAGCGAGAATAATATTAAATATTCTTTTGATGCTCACGGAGAGTATCCTCGTCCGTCAATAATGCCTGCAATCAGCGTTGGTGGAAAGCATTTGTCAAACAGAAGCGAGGATATAAAAATCGAAAAGCATACAGCCGTTCAGGACATTGCTATCGGAAATAATATGGCTGCATGGTATACTCAGGAATTTCTGCCCGACGGAGCCGATTACAAGTTAAGCAAAAAAGCAGGCATATATATTGGAGATTTCTCTACGGGAAAAGAAAAGCTGATATATAAAGGTGAATGTTACGGTGATCTTTGCTTTTACGAAAACGATTTGTTTTTCAATATAGGCAACAAAGTTGCTGTATATCACTTAAACAGCGGAGAATCCGAAGTATTGTTCAAACATTCAGGCATCAAGAAAAGCGGCATAGACTTGCATATTACGCCAAAGCGTATCTTTTTTCAGCACTGGACACATAGTAATAACAATACAATGTGGTATGACCGTGAAACACAAAAACTTATCAATCCGCATTTTGATGGATCTGTTATGTTTTTCCTTGATGATGAAACAATTATCTACAAAGGTCTTAATCATACTTGGATTTATGATGCTAATTCTATGAAAAAGAAATGTTTTTTCAGTAATAAAGACCGTAATAAGATAATTGAAATGGTAGGAATGTTTTTTGATATTCCTAAAGAACATATTAATAAATATACTTCTTCTTGGACAAAAATAGAGCTCAACGGTTTTGAGAGTGGCAGATTATATTTTAAATGTTTCCTTGACTATTTTGAAGAAAGCTCTTCCTTTGAAGATGACCAAAGAAATTGTCATTCATTGGGGCTTCCATCAATAGCTCAAACGCAGATATCCTGCGATCTTTCCGGAAAAAACATTATAATAGAAGCAGACAAATCTGACATCGTAATTGAAGAAAAGCCATATAACACACTCCACATGGAGAAATTCGATTTCACAATGGTTACAAAAAAGGCTTTTCGCAACAAACAAGAAATTAACGAATAATCTATTGGTTGTTTATCATAGTGATAAATTCGAAGAGGTGATCGTTATGAAAAATGTGTATTGAAAAATATTGAAAGTTTTTTGTTTTTATATACATTGGGTACAAAAGAAATTGAAATTTGAGAGAAAACACGAAATGAAGTTAGACTGCGGATTTACAAAAGAAAATAATTGGTTTCGTTTTAGAACCGGTGGGATTATAATTCATAATGAAAAAATACTCTTTGTTAAGAGTAAAATTGGTGGATACTATTATATGATTGGCGGAGGTGTTCACTTAGGTGAAAATTCTGTAGATTGCATAGAGAGAGAAATATTTGAAGAGACAGGGATGCAGGTAAAAGTAAATTATCTGTCTGTGATATGTGAAAACTTTTTTAAGGGACATGGCGGTTCAATTGATGGACTAGATTGTCATACTATTGAATTTTATTATAGGGTTAATATCACTGATGAACAACAAAAACAGTGTAGACAACTGACAGATGATGGAGAACAACTTGTTTGGGTTGATATTTGTGAAGTGAAAAATAGTTTTGTTAAGCCAACTTTTATTACAGATAAAATTGTGGAAATAATGAACAGTAAGAATATTATTCATGTAATAGAGGACCGTGATAGATAAATTCCAGTTTGTCGGGCTGACGAGATACAGAAAACAGAATAAGAATAATCAACAGGCAGGTGGTCTTGTAACGAGACCGTCTGCCGTCTTTTATACCTGCAAGTGCCATTTTTAAAGGGGGTTCATTTGAACCCCCTTTTGAACACCCCAAGGATAATTACGGTTAAATTGTATCAAGTTCAGTGTTTCAACGAACCCTTGTCCCTGCGGCTATTACGGGTATCCTACACGAAAGTGTATTTGCGGCTCAAAGGCAGTTACAAGGTATCTTTCAAAGGTT
>FR891342.1:103839-123859 GCA_000435335.1 Clostridium sp. CAG:964 | reverse complement strand
ATTATAGAAAAATATAATAAATATTGCATAAACAGTAATAATCCGTCTTTCCAAATTGAGGTAGTTAAATTTAATTCTGAACAAGAAATGTCAACACAGTTATCAACCGAAATTATGTCAGGCGATGGACCGGATATTATTTCGTTAGATCAACCATTGCCATTTGAAAAACTTATTGAAAATCACGCATTTGCGGATGTTGACGAGCTTATAAATACATATGGTTCTAATATCGACTTTAATGATTGTAACACAAAAGTAATGGAATCGGGAATAGTTAACAGAAAACGGTATTTTGTGCCTTTTTTCTATTGTCCCAATATATTTATTTCTACTCAAGAAAAATTAAAAGAATATGATTTAAATTTTTCTGATTTTTCCTATAAAGAATTATCTAAACAACTTTCACAAGAAAAAGTTTCCTGTTCGCTTTTTGGAAATGAAAGTGATAACTATAGTTTTTTGTATTCATTTATAGATAGCTATGTAAATTTTGATAATAAAACAACAAACTTTGACACCAATAGCTTTTTGAAAAATATAGATTATATTAAGAAGTTGATAAATAATGATAACACCAACGAGAATGTAGATTATAATTTATATAATTCAGAAAACAATGGTTGTATATTGTCTACTCCTAAGTTACTTTTTGGCGGTACAATAGGAGGTGTAAAAACAGCTTATTACAATATTATTTTACAAAACAAAACTCCTGCTATTTTGCCAAATTTTAGCTATGAGAACAAAATAACAGCTTATGTTGAGTGCGGAATAGCTATAAATCAAAATTCAGATAAAAAAGATAAGGTATTAAGATTTATTGAATATTGTTTAAGCGAGGATGTTCAAGAATATTGGTGCGGAAGTAGGAGCGATAAGGGATTTTCAGGCACAAATGAAATATCCCTGCCAGTGAATAATAAAGCTTTTGACTATGCTGTTGAAGTTGAAACTGACGAGGAGTGGGATTACAACGAAGACGGAGAATTTGATGAAGAAGAAAAAGAATTTTCAGAAAATGTGGATTCAATATTTTGGAAAGATTATTTGGGCATAATTGATGATATAAGCGGGTGTACCTTATATAATTATAAAAATTTAAAAACCACCTATTACAATTCGACAGTAATTGGTGATATTGTAGATAAATATTTAAGCGGAGATATTTCAAAAGAAAAATTTATCCGTCAGCTTTCGGCGGCAACGGAAATTTATTTGACTGAATAGGAATAAATTATGAGAAAATCTAAATTAACAAGGAAACAAAAAGAGCATATAGCGGCATATCTGTTTATATTGCCGTCTTTTTTAGGCATAGCGGTATTCTACATTGTGCCGTACATTATTTGTTTTATAAAAAGTCTGTATGTAGGAAACAGCTTTGTGGGAATTGAAAATTACATACAGCTTTTTCAAAACAATACCTTTTTGCTTGCACTTAAAAACACCGGAATTTTTACGGTTGTGGCGATACCGTTGTTAATGGTGATTTCGTTTTTGATAGCTTTATTTTTAAATTCTTTTGAAAAAATTTCTTCTTTTTTCAGAAGCGCATTGCTTATTCCCGTTGTTGTCCCGATTGCATCTCTGATTTGCGTGTGGCAATTGGTTTTTGATGATTACGGTGCAATAAACGGATTACTTAATTCGTTAGGAATTAATACTGTAGAATTTTTTAATTCTGAATGGTCAATGGTAATGATTATTTTTATTTATGTATGGAAGTATTGCGGCTTTTGTGTGATTTTGTTTACCGCAGGGCTTGCAAATGTTCCTAGGTCACTTTACGAAAGTGCAAGGCTCGACGGAGCAAGAGCTTACAAGCTGGTTACAAGAATTACTATACCTATGATTACGCCTACAACATTTTTTGTATTCCTAATGGAGCTTATCTATTCATTTAAAATTTTCCGTGAGATTTTTGCACTGTTTGGTGATTATCCAAATTCAAATGTTTATTTTTTGCAAAACTTTATTAACAACAATTATTACAATCTTAATTATCCTAGATTGTCCTCAGCCTCAATAATTTTGTCAGTGTTTATGATAATTATGTTGCTTGCTTTCTTTGTTTTTGAGCGAAAGCACAGCTTTGTGGAATAGGGGGGCAGTAAGGTGAAAAAAACAGTAAAGATAATTAAATATGTATTTTTAATTTTAATTACGGCAATTTTCCTCTTTCCCGTTATATATATGGTTGCCTGTTCGTTTATGTCAGGCTCACAGGTAGAATCAATGCTTAACTTTACAAACGGAAAGTATAAGGAAATTAATCTAATTCCGGATATGTTCTCCCTTGAGCAGTATTATCAAGTGTTTTTCAGACGCCCGGAGTATTTGCTGAAATTTTGGAATTCGGTAATAATTACATTTCCGACAGTTATAGGACAAACTGTGGTGTCTGCACTTGCGGCATTTGCTTTTACAAAGCTAAAGTTCCCTTTTAGAGATAAGCTTTTTTTCATTTACATAGTGCTTTTAATTTTGCCCTTGCAGGTGACTCTTGTACCAAACTACATTGTGCTTGACAACTTGAATTTGCTGAATAATTTCTTTGCGGTAATATTGCCCGGAACTTTTTCAGCGTTTGGAATTTGTTTGCTAAGGCAAAGTATAAAATATATTCCTGAATCATCTATTGAAGCCGCACGCATTGACGGAGCATCGTATTTCAGAATTTTTACAAAAATCATTTTGCCTCAGATTAAAGGCGGTTTGATAACCCTTGTGCTGCTTTGCTTTATAGACAACTGGAATGTTGTGGAACAGCCGCTTATCTACTTTGATGATGAGGCTATGTATCCGCTTTCGATTGGTTTGTCCGACATAAGTAACTCCGACCTTGGAATTGTATTTGCTTGCGGTGTTATGTTTATGATTCCTGCATTGCTTATTTATCTTTACGGACACAGGGATATTGATTCGCCGTTTGTCGGAACTGATAAAGGATAGGAGAGAGGCTTTTATGAAAAAAGATAAGCTAAAGAGAGTAGTGTTGAAATTTTCAATTGTATTTTTTATTGTGATTGCATTACTTACATATTTTTCAAAAACAATCAATAATATGCTTCTTCCAAAGGTCAAAGTGGTTTCGGTTCAAACAGGTGTAATTGACGATACCGAAGGTTCAAATGATATGAAAACACATTATCTTTTGCCTGTTTCATCGGTGGATGGGACAGGCGATACGGGAATAGTATTTGTTATAAATAAAACCGAAAACGGTGATGCAACAGTTGAAGAGGTTTCGGTGGATATATGTAACAGTGACGAGTTGTATTGCGAGGTGACATCGAACTCACTTTTTGGCGACAGTCAAGTTGTATATAAAACAACCAAGAGTATAGAAAACGGTTCAAGTGTTTATATTGAGGAGGAAACAGTGTGAGCAAAAGAAAAATTGTTTCGTTTCTGTTACTGCTGTTGCTGACGGTGAGCGTTTTTATTGCGAATATTATAATTATTGAAAATGCAAAAGGACAATTGCCTGATGTTACCCAATTAAATTACAATAAAAATGCAGGGGCGAGTCCGAAGACAATTTCTAAAATGGAATGGCTGTTTAACCGAATTTCCAATGATGGTATAGCATTTTGTTCCGAGGGGGAAGAAACAATTGAAAAGGAGGAAGCCGTTACACCTGTATTTGTAAATGAAAATTGGTTTACCGTTTATAAAGCGAAAATTAACGGAAAAAATATTTCAGCACAAAACATAAAAAACAAGGACAAGGTTGCAGTAATCGGCAGTCAGCTTGCCCTCAAGCTATACTTTACAACAGACGCTGCCGGCAAAAAGATTAATATTAACGGCGGCCAATACACAATCTGCGGTGTAATATGTGAAAACGAAGGCTTTATAAATAAACTATCATCAGACAGCAAGCAAAGAGTGTATATTCCGTACACAACAGCTGAAAAATATGTAGTCCGCACGGCTGATACAATTGCATATGACAACTCGGCATATACGGCGGCAATTGTTGAGCAAATGGATTTGCCGCAGTATTATTCGGTTAATCTGAATGATAAAAACCAAACGCTCTCGTCATTTGAACATATTTCATATTTGGCGGTTTTTATAGGAGCTTGTATTATTGCTTTAAAGCTGTGGTATAGGCTTAGCAAAAAGCTTTTTTGCAAAATAAAAGAGAATCTTAAGACAAACTATTTTAACAAATCACTTAAAAGTATACCTGTAAAATATGCTATGCTTGTGCTTGTTTTTGTCGGAATACCTGTTCTGCTTTTAGTTGTGTTCAGTATCTGCGATTTCAGCATTTTCATTCCTTCAAAGTATATACCAAATGATAATATTTTTGATATTTCGCATTATATAAATATGATTATTGATAATGCAAAAACTGTAAATTCTTTGAGTTTAACAGGAGATACATTGCTTATAAATCTGTTTTCAAGAACGTTTACGGTATCATTATGGCTGACAATAATATTTTTAATTTGTCTATGCTATGTTATATGTGAATTATGTGCTGTTTTTTGCAAATTCTTAAAAAAGTAAGAGTATGGGCTGCTTTAACGGCGGGCAGAAATTTTTCTGCGGCTGCAGCATTTATTAAACTGCCTCGATAATTAAAATAAGAAGGATAATGCTTTAATAAGCAGTAGACTATTTTGTGGCTAAATGTTATAATTTTACAAAATATATTTGTTAATAAATAAAGTAAAATTTGTTGTGAAATTATGTATTGTTTATGAAGATAAAAAACAAGGTAGTTGAAAAGCTTGAGGAAAACAAAATAACAAATACTATTATACACAATGACAGGAAACGAGCGTTTTACATAACTACAGGCAGCTTGATTTTTGATTTCTGTTATGCACTGTATAACGGAGCATTGGGACTTATATATGGCTCACAATGGTTTGCGGCAATGTTTATTTACTATACAATTTTGTTTGTAATGCGGTTTGTTTCTGTGTCGAGTGAGTATAAAAACAATGTGAAGAATGAGAAAATTCCTGAAATGCGTATAATGCGTGTAGTGGGAATAATGCTTATTTTCCTTAGCTTTTTGTTGGTGTTTATAGTTTATTACTATCTGAATTACGACGCTGTTAGACGGAGCTACAAAATAGCTATGATAGCTATTGCTGTTTATACTGTTTACAAGGTTGTATTGTCTGTTGCCAATGCTCTTAAAGCGATTAAGAAGAATTCACCGCTTTTATCGGCAATAAGAAATATCTCCTGTGCAGACGCCGCTGTTTCTCTTTTGTCCTTACAGCGCTCTGCATTGGCTATGTTTTATGGATTTACAAAGGACGCTGTTAATATGTTAAATACCATTACAGGTGCCTGCGTGTGCATATTTGTTTTTACGCTGGGTGCAGTAATGACATTTAGGAAAAAATATCATAATTATAAAGGCGATTAAATTGCATGTCCCATTTAATTCCTTTCTTAAATTAGCAAAATACGAGCGTATTTATGTAAAGTTTAAAGGCAATGCTTCTACAGCTAGGTGTAAAAGCATTGCCTTTTTCTGCCCCTAAAACGATGCGAGGGCTTTCTGTTACAGTGTATGCAAAATAATTTTATATATACACATTGTTAGGAATTATCCTTGGTATTTAGAAAGGTTTCCGGGTTTATATAACGGCCGTCTTTCTTTAGCTCAACATGAATGTGATTTTTAAGATTTTGTTCGCACGGAACGCCGTTTGCACTGCCTATGGCTTCTCCGGCAGACACCTGCGTGCCTGCCTTAATATTGTCGGCAGGCTTTACGCCAAGGTAGTTGGCGGTAATGCCGTCGCTAAATTCCAGTTGAATCCCGTCGCCGTACAAATCACCTGAAAATACCGAAGTAACCGTACCGTCTGCCATGGAGTAAACTTCGCTGTTTTTGTCTGCACTGTAGTCTGTGCCTGTGTGAACACGCCAGTCCTTAAGTGTTTCAAAATAAACCAGCTTGTCGGCTGAATACCCCTGTATAACCTCGGGATTATCCCCTACAGGGCTTACTGTGGCGGCCTGCTGTGTAGCCGGCTCTGTTGGTTGTTCTGTTTCTTTTTCTGTAGGTTGGGTAGGGGAGTCTGTCGGCTGAGTGCTTTTAGTTACACCGTCTACCTTTGCCTCTGCCTGCTTGTTTTGCGGTTCACTGGCGGTTTGTGTAATGCTTGGATTTTTTGCTTTGTTCATATAATCAGCAACATCTGAATAGGTGTAAAAGCCTGCCACACCTATTGCGCATAAGCATAGGGCAAAAATTATATAAAAGCTCTTTGTGTACTTTTTCTTTTTTGCCGTTACTTCTGCTTCGTCAGCATCACTGCCGTAGTTGTATTCCATATCCTTGTCTTTATCGTTCATTGTGCTGCCTCCGTTTTAATATTTTTTAAAGCTTTAAGCCAGTAGTTGTGGCGGTTTTTAATTTTACTAACTAAAGCATAATAAAAATCCTTCACGGTTAGTATTGTCAGCAAAAGAATAAATATACAAAACAGCCCACACCTTTTATGGTATGGACTGCCTAAAATTTTTATATAAGCGTACTGCTAAAAATAAGCTATATAATCAGAATTTAATTTTGTTTTAAATTAATGCACCAAGCTGTTCTTCATTAAAGTAAAAAAGCATTTGGTTTATAATATTTACATTGTATATGCCTTTTCCTAAGAAATATTTCAGGATAACATACTGTTTACTGCTGTTGTCTGTCGGATAACGGCAGTCTGTTAAAAATTTGTCGGCTTGCTGTACGGTCATTTCCAAGGCTGCGGTCAATGCCAGTACAGCCTCCTTTGTTGGTTGTTTACCGCTGTTGTTTTTTAACCTTGCAAAGGCATTTTTCTCAATATTTGCCCTTCGGTACAGCTTGTTTTGTTTTACGGTGCTGTTTTTAATTGCTGATTTTAAGATTACAGGAAAATCCACTGCTTCTGTTTCAGCTGCTTCGGAGTCTGCTTTTTTTACTTCACCTTCTGCAGGAACGCCTGCAAATGTTACTGCTTGTGTAAGAGTGTCGGTATATGTGAAGCTGTCGGTACAGCAAAAGGCTCTCTGTTGAGTATAGTTTTTATTAATGTAATCAGTTACATCTTCTGTTAATTTGCGGTCAGGCTGAAACGAAGCCTTATGGTGAACAACTATTGTAATGTTCATATCAAATTTGTTTAGGTAATTTTGAGCGGCGTCTACAGCTAAACGCAGTGACATTTCTTTTGAAAAGCCTTTTTTACCTGTTCCTATTAACGGTACGGCAACGCTCTCAAAACCCTTGTAGCCGGCTGTGCCTATGGCGTTTTTGTAGCACAGCGCAAGGTACTCTTCTGCACGATTTTTAGAATCTGCAAATATAGGTGCAACAGAGTGTATAATGTATGGGCTGTTTAAACCGTGAGAATTGGTTGTAACACACTCACAGCCGCCGCAAAAGCCAATGCGTTCACATTCCTTTGCCAGCTTTTTCGGCTCCTTTACTGCGTTGTATACGGCGGTGCTCATACCGCCTGTAGGCTTTAGGCTTACATCGGCAGATATAATAATGCAGTCACAGCTTACCTTTGTTATGTCATTTTCTTCAAAAAATAATGGCATTTGTTTTCCTACCTATCTAAAAATTTATTTATGCTCCCGTACATATTTCAAAAATTCCGGAGTTTGTGACCAGTATTTAATGCCCCAGTTTTCAAAGCTCCACTCATCCATATACTTGTTGCATTCGTAGTCTATGTAATAGAGTATATTATTTTGTACTACAAAATTTGTAGGGAAGTAGTCAATGTTGGTGTCTGCCTTATACAGCAGACTGCACATAGCCTCTATTTGCTGAAAATGCTCAGCTGTAACACCGTTTTCAAGCACCAAATCATATATGGTTTTGCCGTCAATGTATTCCTTAATTATTATTTCATTTTCAATATCAACATCGAACATAACCGGCATTCTTATACCGATTTCCTTTAGCTTTTTGTAGTCGTTTATTTCTGCTTCAATTTTGTTGCCAAAGCTATAGTAGCTGCACGGCTCGTGGTGAATTTTTTTTGCAACTACCAAGGTGTTATCACGGCTTGCAAGATACGAGTAGCCGCCCTTCCCTTTGCCCAAGAGCTTAATAATACCGTAGCTTTTGCCGTTTGCTGTTATCGCTTTATCGTTCACAAAAAACCTCCGTTCTCATAGGGCTTGCTGAATTTTTAAAAATATATGCCAAAGCTTATAATACCGAAAATTATACCATATTAAATTGTTGTTGTAAAATATATGTAGCTGTAAAAAAGCTAATCCCCTGAATTTGAGTAAATTCGGGGGACTGGCAAATGGCTGCAATTATGCATAGTGTGAAACCGATTAATATGCTTTTATTCTTATTTTAAAATACTGAATATTTAAAATACGCAGCTGCTGCAAAACAATAAGGCGGCACTTATTCTTCCTCCTTAGCTTTGTGCTCCTCTTGCTCATAGGCTAGGGTGTAATTGCACAGTACGTCTACAATTCTGTCCTCTGACATTTTGCCGCTGTTTATGCACAGGTGGTAGTTGCTTGCAAGTCCCCATTTATGCTCGGTGTAAAACTGGTAGTAGTTAGACCTGGTTTTGTCGGTTTTTCTTACCACTGCTTCTACTTTGCTTTCAGGAATATTATGAACTTTTTTTGCTCTTTCCATTCTGTAGTCAATATCTGCGTGTATAAAAACATTTATGCAGTTCGGCTTGTCACGAAGAATATAGTCGGCACATCTGCCTACAATTACGCATGGCTTTTCGGCAAGCTGCTTAATAATTTTATGTTGTAAAAGGTACAGCTGGTCATTTACTGAGATTTGGTCCCTCGGTGAAAAGCCTGTTTGACCAAAGTTAAACATACCCATTGAAAGACTGTATAATAAGCTGTTGGCGGCATGCTCGTCAATACGCTCAAACAGGGCGGGGTCAATGCCGCTTTCCTTGGCTGCTAATGAAATAAGCTGCTTGTCATAAAAATCTACGCCCAGCCTTTTAGCCAGTTCAATGCCTATTTCTCTGCCTCCGCTGCCAAACTCTCTGCTTATAGTAACTATAGAATTACAACTCATACATATTCACTCCATCGTTATTGATATATCATATACATAATTATATAACTATTTTGTTTAAATTGCTATTAACATTTTTAACAAAAAACTAATTATTATATTGTATGCACAAAGCGGAGCAATTCCTATAAAAATTGTAGAATTAAATTCCATACAGCTGTTTTAAAATATTAGTGCCCGTTTTTGTTTTAAATATTTTATTTTTAGTATTTAAAATTGCAGAATTACTTAAATTGTCCTCATATGCATTCACAAGAAAGTCTGCTTCAATTAATATTTGATAGTCAATACCGTCCACTGCGTTGTAGGTATGGTGGTGACCTACCAAAAAGCAAACCCTTTCAATTATGTTATTTTCAACATTTAGCTGCCGCAAAAGCTTTTCTGCCAATGCAGGGCCTTCCAGCTCTTGGTATTTACCGGCACTGCTGCCGTATTTTTCCTCGCTTATTTTTATACCTATGTCGTGCACTATGCCACTAAGCTCAACTGTGTACTGCGTTTCTTCGTCCAGTTTCTCTGTGCAGCCTATTGCCTTGCAAAAGCTGAATACCTTTAAAAAATGATTAATTCTTTTAGCGTCGTTTTGGTAATACTCAATCATTTTGTTTATAACTAATGCTGTATCTGTCATAAATTAAAAGCTCCTGTTATGTAGATTTTATTATTTCCGTTTTAGAACACGCAGCCAATAGTTAGCTGTAAGCGTAAGCTGTGGTATGCCGTCAAGCTTTTCTCGGTTTTCCTTTTTTATACGCCAAAGGTGAGGCGTCATAAGAAGAAGCTCTTTTAGCTGACTGTTGTTTAGGGTAAAGGTAAAGCTGCTTTCTGTGCGGCTGATTTCCGTAAAATCTTCGTCAATATAAGCAGGCTGTTTGTGCTGACTGTATACGCTGTCGTAAATAATTTCCTTTAGCTCTATTAAATGATTGTTACCGGCTGTAACTTCTATAATATATCCGCCGTGCTTTAAAATTCTGCTAAATTCAGCCTTTGAAATCAGGGAAAATACAGCTGTGATAATATCTATACTTTCGTCCTCAATAGGCAGACAGCCTGCGGTGGCTACAGCCCATACAATGTCCTTACTGCGGCTGCATGCCATTTTAACGGCGTCCTTTGATATGTCTATGCCAATACAGTCTTGGGCATTTACGGCACTGCGTACAGCGGTGGTATAGTAGCCCTCTCCGCAGCCTATATCTGCCATAGAGATGCTTTTAAGATTTTTGGTAAGCTCACGGGCCTTTTCGGCAACCTCATTGCAAATAGGCAGATAAATGCCGCTGTTAAGAAAATTACGCCTTGCATTCAGCATTTCACGAGTATCACCCGGATGTAAGGATTTTTTGTTTTGCACAGGCAAAAGGTTTACATAGCCTTGCTTTGCAATGTCAAAGCTGTGGTGCGTTGTACAAACAAAAGACTTGCCTGTGCACAGCAATGGTTCGCCGCATATGGGGCATATCATTTTTATATTATTCATATTTATCACCGTACTTCATTTTATATATTTAATTATATGACTTTTTTATCTGTCAGGCAATAGCAACATAAAGACGCAGGGTACTTCATATTATATTTCAGGATAATTAATTTGGCGGGTGAATTATTAATATGGGTAAAATAAAGAAATATACAAGCGTTATATTAATATTGGTGCTTATACTGGGAATGCTTCCGGTGCTTACCGGCGTTTCTAAGGGCGATAAAAGGGATTTTATAAAATATGCCGAATTTAATGTATGCTGCAGTGCGTTGGAAAAGGCTCTGGAATACGACATAAGCACTCATAAAAACGATGAAAAGGTGAAAATAGACTGGGTTCAGGTGCTTGCATATTTAGGGGCAAAATACGGCGGCGATTTTAAGCAGTACAAAGAGGAGGATTTGGAGCAGATTGTAAACAGGATGAAGAACGGTGATAAAATTAAGGATATAACCAAGGATATGAAGTATTATGACTATTACTATAGGGTGTATAATGCGGTTTTGGGAGGCTTTACAGGCTGGTATAATACCGAGGCCGAGGACGAAAACGGCAAAATTACAAAGGTAAAGGATTATGGGCTGTGTGTGTTTTCGCCAATAGCAAAGGGCTTTCCGTTCTCGCACTATGACGATTTTGGTACAGGCAGAAGCTACGGCTACAAGCGTAAACATTTAGGTCACGACCTTATGGCGGCAACAGGCACGCCCGTAATTGCCATAGAAACAGGTACAGTTGAAATAATGGGCTGGAATCAGTACGGAGGCTGGCGTATAGGGATAAGAAGTCTTGACAAAAAACGATATTATTACTATGCACACCTAAGACAGAACAGACCTTTTAATCCAAGCATAAAAGAGGGGGCAGTGGTAAACGCAGGGGAGGTAATAGGCTATGTGGGACGCACAGGCTACAGCACTACAGAAAATACCAATAATATTGACGTAAGCCATTTGCATTTAGGTATGGAGCTTATTTTTGACGAAAGCCAAAAGGAGTGTGACAATGAAATATGGGTGGACTTGTACGCCGTTGCCACACTTTTGGAAAAGCATAAAAGTACGGTTTACCGTGTTAATGAAACAAAGGAATTTTACAATAAATATAAATTCAGCACCGTTTCTGGTTAATATTTAATGGTTAAATAGAACAAAAATTCATAGAAAATCAAGTTAAAAATTAGTGTAGGGCTATGTCTAAATTTTGCTTTATTCATTGACATATTAGACTACTTTTATTAAAATGAAGTGGAGTAAATATTTATATATATTATTGGAGGTAAATTAAATGAAAAAAATTGCGGCAGTTATTATGGCGGCTATGATTATGGCAACAGCAATGGCAGGCTGTGGCGGCTCAGGCGGTACAGCGGAAAATGTTGACCTTACAGCTGTAGTAACAGAAATTGATAATAAATACCCTAACGAAATGAAAAGCATTGACACCGTAGACGACCTTAACAAGTATTACGGCATTAAGGCAGAGGATGTTAAGAGCTTTGCAGCTGAGTACAGCAAAAGTGCTATTGACGAGGTTGTGCTGGTAGAGGCTGTAAACGCAGACGCAGCCAAAAGAGTTGCCGATTGTCTGCAAAACCGTTACAATTCCAAAAAGCAGCAGGGTGCAAGCTATAGTGCAGAAGACCTGCAGATAGTTGACAAATGTTCAGTTAAGACAAACGGCAGCTTTGTAAGTATGATAGTTTCTGCAAATGCTTCCGATATGGAGTCAATTTATACTGCGGCGTTAAACGGATAAATTAAATATATGAACGGGAAATTAATGTACAGGGCTGTTGTAATTGTATTGGCTGTATTTCTTGCCGTAGGCCTTTGCAGCTGTAAAAGCAGCGGCAAGAATGTAGACTCAAGCAGTCAATATGTTTCAAAGCCTGAAAAAATTGTCAGCGAAATAGAAAAAAAGTGCAGTCTGCCTCAAATGCAGCAGCTTAATGAGGAGCAGGTGTTTACAGAATACGGCATTGAAAAGAAATATGTTGCCTACTACAGTGCTATAGTAGCGGCTGACTCGATTTCTAAGGACGAGGTTGTTATTTTTGAAGCGATGGACGAGGGTGAAGCAAACACAATTCGTGACAGACTTCAAGAGCATTACGACGCTGTTTTAAGGGAATGTGAGGAATACCTGCCTGATGAATATGAGGTTGTAAAAAAATGCAGTGTTGTTAAAGACGGCATTTTTGTCAGACTTTTTATCTCTGCCGACGCAGATAAAATGAACGAAATTTATAAATCATACTTTTAGCAAACAATAACAGGGCTGTGTCACATAGGCTGTATTTGCACTATGTGTTCAGCCCGCTTGTTGTTTTGCCTTTGGAGGAGTGTTTAATGGTTTTTTCAAGCCTGATATTTATGTTTTTGTATTTACCGGCGGTGCTTCTTATTTACTATATAACGCCGCACAAATTCAGAAACGCAATGCTGCTTGTGGTAAATCTGGTGTTTTATGGCTGGGGCGAGCCTGTTTTTATACTTTTAATGATTTTCTCCACGGTTTTAAACTATGTGTACGGATATTTCATTGAAAAATTCAGAGAAAACAAGCGAACAGCCAAAATACTTTTGGTTACGGCAATTATAATAAATTTGGGTGTGCTGGCATTCTTTAAATATGCCGGTATGCTTACCGACACACTAAATGTTTTGCCGTTTTTAAATATTCCGGACTTTACTATACCGCTGCCTATAGGTATTTCATTCTATACATTCCAAACAATGTCATACACTATAGATGTTTACAGAGGGGACACGCCGGCACAGAAAAATATTGTGTCGTTTGGTACATATGTGTCGCTGTTTCCACAGCTTATAGCCGGCCCTATTGTAAGATACAGAGATGTAGCCGACCAGCTGGACAGCCGCCACGAGAATATAGAGCAGTTTACACTGGGTGTAAAAAGATTTATGATAGGTTTGGGCAAAAAGGTGCTTTTGGCAAACTCTATGGGACTTTTGTGGGACACCCTTAGACCGGACATGTCTGCTAACGGTGCCTTGGGCAACTGGGTTGGCATCATCGCCTATTCATTTCAAATTTATTTTGACTTCAGCGGCTATTCCGATATGGCGTGCGGCTTAGGAAATATGTTTGGCTTTGAATTTTTAAAGAACTTTAATTACCCGTATATTTCAAAATCAATTACAGAATTTTGGAGAAGATGGCACATTTCTTTAAGTACATGGTTTAGAGATTATGTGTACATTCCTTTAGGCGGCAACCGTAAGGGTGTTTTCAGAAGCATTATAAATATTCTTATAGTATGGGGCTTAACCGGCTTATGGCACGGTGCAAGCTACAACTTTATATTGTGGGGACTTTATTTTGGCGTAATTCTTTTACTTGAAAAGTTTGTCCTAAAAAGCTTTTTGGAAAAGCTGCCTAATGCGGTAAAGCACTTGTATTCAATAGTGCTTATAATATTCGGTTGGGTGCTGTTCTACTTTGACGATATGGGCCAGCTTGGAGCATTTTTGGCAAGTATGTTTGACTTTTCTAACGGTGTGCTCAGCCACGATGCTATGGTTACTGTACTGCAGTTCCTGCCGCTGCTTATTGCCGCAGCGGTTGCCTCTACGCCTCTTGCCTCAAAGCTTTATGATAAAATCAAAAATTACAACTGGTGCTGGATACCTGAAACGGCGGTTACTGCATTGGGCTTGCTTGTTTGTACCGCAGCCCTTGTAAGCAATTCGTACAATCCGTTCCTGTATTTCAGGTTTTAATTCTCTGAGAAAGGGGGATTTATAATGCCGAAAACCATAAAAGAAAATAAGCATTTTACGCAATATATTATAAGCATAGTTTTTATTGTTTTTATATTCGGTATGGCTGTTCTGTTTTTGCTGCTGCCAAAGGCAAAGTATTCTTCAAATGAAAAAAGATATTTGGCAGACGCTCCTCAGGTGTCAATGCAAAATCTTGCAAGCGGCCAGCTTACAAAGGACATAGAAGGCTACCTTACCGACCACATTCCTTTTAGAGAGTTTTATGTTGGTACTAACGCTTACTATAACCTTTACACCGGAAGGAACGGCTCAAACGGCGTTTACAGCGGCAGCGACGGCTATCTTATAAACGATCCTGTTGAAAAGGAAAACAATATTGAAAGGAACATTAAGGTTTTTGCCGACTTTGTAAATGAAAATAATATTGACGCTACCCTTATGATTGTGCCGAGCACCGGCTATGTAATGGACAGTAAACTGCCGCTGCTTCACAAGAATTATCTTGACGACAGCTTGTTTGCGGTTATTAATAATACCCGTGGCGGTATGAAGTTTGTAGACCTTAGGGAAAGCTTTAAAAAGGCGGCTGCACAGGGCACACAGCTGTATTATAAAACAGACCACCACTGGACTTCTAAGGGAGCTTTCTTGGCATATAACGAATACTGTATGGCAAAGGGCCTGCAGGCTACCACACAGGGTGAGTATTATATAGAAATATATGACAAGTTTTACGGTACAACCTATTCCACAAGTGCCTTGTGGCTTAACCCGAGCGAAAACATCGAGCTGTGGCAAAGCGTGCGCTTAGGCGATGTATCGGTAGAAATTACAGAGGATACATCAACTACCAAAAGTAGCAGTATGTTCTATAAAAAGCATCTAACAGAGGACGACAAGTATCCTGTATTTTTGGACGGCAACCATGCCTTAACCAGAATAAAAAACAGCAATGCTCCTCAGGATAAAAAGCTGTTGGTTATTAAGGATTCTTATGCGCACTGTATGGTTCCGTTTTTGGCCGACAACTACGGCGAAATATTAATGGTTGATTTAAGATATTACAAGTATAATGTTTCTGACTTTATTAAAAATGAAGGCTTTAACGAAGCTTTAATTCTTTACGGTCTTGACAACCTTGCAACAGATACCAATGTTGCATTCTTGGAATAATAACGCTGAATTATGAGCAGTACCCTTTGCGGCAAAAACAAAGGGGATAGGCAAAAAGCACAAGCCACCGCAACAACATTTTGCAGTGGCTTGTGCTTTTTCTAATAAATTAAGGTGTGTAAGTTTTATTCAACAGATACAATGTAATAGTAAATTGGCTGGCCGCCGTTAATCAGGGTAATATCAATATTTGGAAATTTAGCCTTTAGCTGAGCATGTATAGCCTCGGCCTGCTGTGCAGGTGTGTCCTTGCCGTAGATTATGGTAATAAAGGTTGTTTCTCTTGATACCATATTTTTTATCAGCTTTTGTACTGCCTTTTCAGGAGTTCTTTCGGTAATGGTCAGCTTGCCGTTCTCCAAAGCGATAATATCGTTTTCTTTAATTTTAGTAGGGCCAAATTCAGCGTCACGAGCCGCAAAGGTAACCTGACCGGTTGCCACATCAGCTGCAGCCGATGTCATAATCTCCTTATTTCCCTCAACTGACAGGTCAGGGTCGTATGAAAGCATAGCACTTATACCCTGAGGTATGGTTTTTGTAGGCAGTATAATAACATTTCTGTCGCCTACTATAGGGATAACCTGTTGTGCAGACATAATAATATTCTTATTGTTAGGCAGAACAAAAACATTTTTTGCTCCTGTAGCCATTACGGCCCTTTGAATATCCTCTGTGCTTGGGTTCATGCTTTGTCCGCCGTTTACTATGTTACTGCAGCCAAGATCCATAAACAGATTGTTTAAGCCCTCGCCTGCGGCAACGGCAACAAAGCCAACCTCTTCTGCAGGCTCGGCAAATTGAAATTCAGAATTAAGCTTGTTTTGCTCTTCCTCAGCCTCTTTGCTCTTGGCAGCGTCTGCAGCCTCCTCGGCACGGCGGTGCTGCTCCTTCATATTTTCTACCTTTACGGTCAGCAGCTGACCGTATTCAAGTCCGTGCTGTAAAGCAACGCCCGGCTTGTCGGTGTGAACATGAACCTTTATTATTTCATCGTCCTCAACAACTACTACGCAGTCGCCTATTTTCTCAAGTGCATTACGCAGTCCTTTTATTTTTTTGCCCGACTTATCCTTGCCCACTATAAATTCTGTGCAGTAGGTAAACCTTATGTCATCGTCAAACTCCGCAACGGCGTTTGCGTAGCCGTTGTCGCTTGTAAGGCTAAGTACAGGCTGTTTCTTTTCAAACTCAACAATTACACCGTCTCTTATTACCGACAGCATACCGTTTAGTATAATGCACAAGCCCTTACCGCCGGAATCAACAACGCCGGCACGCTTTAGTACAGGCAGTAAATCCGGGGTAGTTTGCAAAGCCGCCTCAGCTGCCTTACAAATTTCGTCCCACGCTTCAGTAACAGTCAAATCCTCTTCTACACACTGGTTGGCTCTTACGGCGCTTAAACGGGCTACGGTTAAAATTGTACCCTCTGTTGGCTTTGCAACAGCTTCATACGCCGCCTCTACCGCCATATCAAATGCTTTTGCAAGGTCTGCTGTGTCTATAGTCTCTTTGCCGTCAAAGCCCTTTGAAAGTCCTCTGAACAGCAGCGAAAGTATAACGCCGGAGTTTCCTCTTGCGCCACGCAGCATAGCAGAGGCAACAGCTTTGCTTACTTCACTGATATTCGGGTTATCCTCTGTGTCAGCCAGTGCAGAAGCGGCGGCGTTAATAGTCATAGACATATTTGTACCTGTGTCGCCGTCCGGAACAGGAAATATATTCAAATCATCTACAGATTGTTTTTCTTTTGTAATACTGTTAGCTGCGGAAATTACAGCATTTTTGAAAATAATACCATTCATAATATTACTTCCTTTCAAAAAAATTAGGTTGATACACTATGTATTAAAGATATTGCTAATTATAACACAAATATGTACATATTTTCAATAGCTAGAGGATTTCTATTGCCTCAATATTTAAAGTTTTGCCTGTTTTATCGTCTATATTAAAAAGTACGCAGTCCATCTTACAGTCGCCGTCAGCAAGGTCAAACCTTTGCGGCAGTTTTTCTGTGAATTTTTTTATTATTATTTCAGGCTTAACGCCCAGTACGGAGTGAATGGGGCCTGTCATTCCGGCGTCTGTAATGTAGCCTGTTCCCTGCGGCAATATGGCTGCATCGGCTGTTTGTACATGCGTGTGCGTGCCAAATACGGCAGATACTCGGCCGTCCAGGTAATAGCCCAGAGCTCTTTTTTCTCCTGTTGCTTCGGCGTGAAAATCTACAATTATAATTTTGGCGTTTTCTTTTTTTGCCTGTTCAATAAGCCTGTCGGCTGTCTTAAAGGGACAGTCCAGCGGCTCCATAAAAGCAGTACCCATAATATTTATAACCGCTACCTGCATTCTGCCCATATCAACTATTGTCATTCCTCTGCCGGGTGTAGTGCCGTTTGGAAAGTTAGCAGGACGAACAAGGTATTCACAGTCGTCGTAAAAGGAGTACGACTCTTTTCGCCTAAAGGAGTGGTTGCCGGTGGTTATTACATCTACACCGCTTGAGAAAAGAAAGTCAGCCGATGTTGGGGTAATTCCGTTGCCGTCAGATGAGTTTTCTCCGTTTGCAATAACCAAATCCACACCCTTTAGCTTTTTAAGGCTTGGCAGCTTGCTGCGTAAAAATGTACAGCCTATTTTGCCTACAACATCTCCTATAGCAAGAATGTTCATATATACACACCTTTCATTACCCTTTGTACTGCTGTTTTGTTGCAGCGGGGTAAATACACATTATAGTTAAGACATATTATAATTATAGCAGTTATTCTTAGCTTTTTCAATTTTAATTAATATCCACAGAGAGACACATAATAGGTTTTTGCAAACAGCAGTAAATAATTGACATCTATAATATCGGTTAGAGGTATAGCCTGTAAAAATAATTCATAAAATAATATAGCAATTATAACAGAAAGGCAGATAAATATGAGAAATATAGGCAAAAAAATAGTTTCGGCATTTCTTGCGGTGCTAATGCTGTCCGCCTGTGCTGTGCAGGCCGGTGCGGTTTCTGTTAAGGAAATTACAGCACCCTCGGCAATTTTGGTGGAGGCAGAAACGGGCAAGGTGCTTTTTGAAAAGGACTGTCACCAGGTTAGAGCCTGCGCCTCTATAACAAAGGTAATGACAATGCTTTTGGTTATGGAGGCCATAGAGGACGGCAAAATAAGTATGAAAGACAACATTACGGCAAGTGCTCACGCAGCCTCTATGGGCGGCTCTGATATATGGCTTGAGGAGGGGGAGGTTATGAGCGTGCATGACCTCATAAAAGCTACAGCTGTTGCAAGTGCAAACGATGCGGCGGTAGCCTTGGCAGAGGAGGTTGCCGGAAGTGAGGACGCCTTTGTTGAAAAAATGAACGAAAAGGCTAAAAGCCTTGGAATGAAAGAAACTACATTTAAAAACTGCAATGGCCTTGACGAAGAGGGACATTTAACCTCTGCGTATGATGTTGCGGTAATGTCTAGGGAGCTTATTAAGCATAAGGAGATTTTTGAATTTACATCTATTTGGATGGATAATCTGCGTGGGGGAAAAACGCAAATTGTAAATACAAATAAGCTTTTAAAAACATACAAGGGTATAACAGGACTAAAAACAGGTACAACTTCACAGGCAGGCAGTTGTATTTCCGCAACGGCTCAAAGGGACGGCCTTACACTGGTGGCTGTTGTGCTTGGCAGTACCGGCGGAAAGGAGCGTTTTACAGACGCCGCCGCATTGCTTGACTACGGCTTTGCCAATTACTGCATATATACACCTGTCTTTAAGGAGGATATACCCGAAATATCGGTTAAAAACGGTATGCAGCCTAACCTAAAGGCAGCGGCAAATATATCTGGAAGCTTTGTTATTGAAAAGGGAAGGTCGAAGGAGGTTACTTATAGGCTGAATGTAAAAAATGAGGTAGAGGCACCTGTAAACAAGGGCGACAAGGTAGGAACATTGACCTTTTATATAGGTAAGGATAAGCTGCGTGAATACCCTGTGGTAGCGTCGCACATTGTTGATAAAATGACATTTTCATCTGTATTTGCAATGCTGCTGCAATGCTTTGCGGCATTATAAAAAGTTTCCAATTTAACAGGCGATAAAAACTGCCCACAAAATAAATATTTTATAAAGAAAAGCACCAAGGGCCTCATAAAGAGGACTTTGGTGCTTTTACGCTTTTAAACTTTTGTATTATTCTGAATTTTTACAGGGGCTTGCTTTGAGTATGGATTTACATGCACCATACAGTGCTTAACCATTGGAAATTCATTTTCAATATTTTTATGAACATTTTCTGCGATTTTATGGCTGTCTTTCAAGGTTAAATTTTCATCGGCGGATATTTCTATATCCACATATATTTTATCACCGAAAAGCCTTGTTTTAATCATATCCAGTGCCATTACACCCTCCTGCTCTCTTACCAGAGTGGCCATTCTGGCAGAGGTTTCTTCGTCACAGGATTTATCAACCATTTTGTCTAAGGATTCTTTTAATATATCGAACCCTGCCTTTAAAATCATAAGACATATAATTATACTTGCAATAGGGTCGAGT
>FR891342.1:55267-103757 GCA_000435335.1 Clostridium sp. CAG:964 | reverse complement strand
AAAGAGCGTCGCTTCTGTGGTGCCATGCGTCTGCTTTAAGAGAGCTGCTGTTTATTTTCTTTGCACCTATTATTGTGTACCAGTACATAGCCTCCTTGACTACTATAGAAATAATAGCCGCCGCCAGTGCTATTCCTGTTGGTGCCGCAAGACTTTCAGAATCCTCGAAAAATATTTTTTGTACTCCGCTGTAGCCAATGCCAACGCCTGTTACGGCTAAAATAGCCGCTAAAAGCATTGCGGCTACACATTCAAGCCTTTCGTGACCGTATTGGTGGCCGTTGTCACTTTTTCGGTTAGAAAGTGTAACGCCTATCATTACAATTATAGTGCTGAATACATCGGATGCGGAATGAACGGCGTCTGAAATCATTGCCCCTGATTTTCCAATTATACCGGCTATAAATTTAAAAGCTGACAATATTATATTGCTTACCAGTGTAACAACAGATATTTTCATAGCCAGCCGCTTGCTGTCTGCGTTTTCCATATTGATACTCCCAATCATAGTAGAATTAGTTAAATCTAACATTATGCTTGTAAAATGTCACACTTAATAATAAGTGTTTCTAAATTATAGTATGCAAAAATCGGCTTTGTCAAGCCTAACTTTTAAAGAATAAAATAGGTTTTTAACTTTACGGTTATTAATTGACTTTTTTTAATATATACTTTATAATGAATATGCTGACTTGAAGTGTCAATATTAATGTATAATGTCAGAGCTTATATCTGTTATGTAATGCTTATATGTTAATGGTTGGTACTGCATTTTATTTTGTCGGCAAAGGAGGTTTAACATTGCCAAAGGAAAGCACAAAAACTATTGCACAGAACAAAAAGGCTCATCACGACTATTTTGTAGTTGAAAGTATGGAGGCCGGCATAGAGCTTGTAGGCACAGAAGTTAAATCTCTAAGAGCGGGCAGGGTAAACCTAAAGGACTCTTGGTGCTCTGTGGCAAAAGGCGAGCTTTTTGTAAACGGTATGCACATTAGCCCCTATGAGCAGGGCAATATATTTAACAAAGACCCTATGCGTGTGCGGCGTTTGCTGATGCACAAGCGTGAGATACTTCGCCTGTACGGTCTTGTTAAGCAGGAGGGCTATTCCATAATTCCTCTTTCACTTTATTTTAAAGGCTCAAGAGTAAAAATGCAGGTTGGTCTTTGCAAGGGTAAAAAGCTTTATGATAAGCGTGCCGATATGGCCGCAAGAGATGCAAAACGCAATATAGAGCGTCACCTTAAGGAGCAGTTCAGATAAACAAACCAAAGCCTATGCCTAAGCCTATGGCACAGCAGGCATATGCTTAGTATGGCTTGCTGCAATTATTATGGGGGTGTAAAGGTTTCGACAGGGGTTGTGAGCCTTGGTAAGCGAGTAGTGGTGCGGAGCCACTATAAAAGCCGTATTTTTAAATAATAAACGACAACAATAAAGTTGCATTAGCTGCCTAAGTTGCAGCTCGTCACTCCGGGAAGCACCACGGTCCCTTTAGTGGCGTCGATTAGTGGTAAATGTGAACAGGGTATTGCCTTGAACCTTGTCATAAATTAAAGGCTACCGTAGCACAAAGCCTGTTGGTGGGCGTTGTGCGAGGGGAATCCTAATACATTAACTACACTCGTAGAAAGCCTTGTCAAACGACTTTTGGACAGGAGTTCGACTCTCCTCACCTCCACCATAAGTCCACCGTAATTTTGATAGAATTACGGTGGACTTTTTCTATGCCCGAAAACCGCTTGAAATAAGGCGTTTCGGCTGTTTCAGCACATAAACAAACCCCGCTGCAGAGCAATTCTGCGGCGGGGTTTATGTTTTATATGCAAATTGTGGCTTTCTGCTCTGCTGTAATCGTTAAACAGCCAAGCTATTGTTGAATTGTCAGCGTATTCATGTATTCATTATGAATTGCTTTAAGTATTTTAATATGGCTTGATTCAGATGCTTTTATAGTTTTATGCCTACCAGTTGGAGGACTTTGGCGGTTTGATATACCGTTATTGCAATAATCGGAATTGCGGTTTTTTACGGTGTTTAGCTTTTTATTTTCCACTTTTTGCTATCTGAATGAAGGGTATAACCGCAATAAGAGCAGCATCCGTTTTCATCGGGCAAAAAGTTTGCCCCGCAGCTCGGACAATCCTTTTCGGTAAAGAAGTCGCCGTCAGTTTTTCTTTTTTCCGGATTTCTTGCCCTTTGCAGGGTTAATCTTTTTTTAATTTTTTTTGTAAACGGCTTTTGATTTTCGGGAATAAATGTTTTGGTTCCGTAAATGTCAGCCGTTACTTTTGTTATTTCGTCTGTATTTGCAACCCTTAAAAGCTTGATTGCGTCAACACTGAAATCAAGCATATCTTTGTCGCTTTCATTTTCCAAAAAGTATTCGTTTAAGCATGCCCTGAGGTAATTTTCTGAATAATCGGCTATTTTTTTCGCAAGGCTGTCTTGTCTGGCTTTTCCGCAGATAATAGGTGCGACAATCGCTCCCAAGGCAAGAATTGCTGCGCCAACGCCGGCGGCAAGAGAAATCTCAATGTCCTCTATTAAATATAAGCAAAGAAAGACGCATAAGAAAAGTACGAAGCCTGACAGAAAAAGCTGCAAAAATCTTTTCAGGTTTGTACTGATAGATTTGTAAATCTCAAACGATTCGGTCTGCCAATCGTAAAACTCGTTTTTAATAACGGTGCCGCAGTATTCGCAGGTAACCTGCTGGCTGTTAAGCTTTACTTTTGCACCGCAGGACGGGCAGGTTATTTTTAACATATCGTAATAATAGCTTTTCTTATTCTCTTTTTTATCGGTGCGGCGAATGTGCCTTGACTGTAATATTCTGAGATATGAATTTTTACGGTATATCTCATGCTGAACCCTGTTGTCTTTGGTTGACTCAAAACGCTCCAGTGTGCTGCACATTAAAACCGATTCCCGCCATTCTCTGCCGTCATCGTTCCATGTTTCAAAGTCATTTTTAGGTAGGGGAACAACATCTGTAATGTAAATTTTGCGGCAAAGCTTATTCTGATTGAGTCTGTTGATTTGACTGACAATTTTTTTTCGGAATGCCATATCCATTCTTGCCGGAAGAAGGTCTTGATTTGCTTTACCGAGCGGTATCAAAATTCTTTCAAAGGCGTTTCTTATATCCCTTCGGATTTTTGAATTCTGAAGGGGAGTGTCCTTTTTTGCAAGCAATCTTTTCAGCTTGGCTTTTTTGAAATTCTGCGGACGGTATTCGTAAAAATCTATTGTAAGGATTTTTTTGCCGATATAGTATGTGCATACTACAGCAAAAACAGCGGCAAGCAACAGTGAATTTGATAAATCCATAAAATTACCTCTGATTTATTGCTTGTTTATCATTTCTTTTTCATTTTTATTTTTGCGTTTACCTGTCACAAGTTCGATTATCATTATAATAATAAAGAACAAACCGACGGGAATTGCCGCACAATATAGGAGAAAATCAACAGGATTTCCCTCAGGGGCAAGCTTGTATTCTCCTGTTGAGGTTTTATAAACCTCAACAAGTATTTTATCGCCTTTTCTTAATTTATCATAGGTATACATTTCTGCAGAGCTGCTTGACCAAACACGCTTTTCATAATTTCCCTTGTAGGTTTTTCCTCCAATTTCATATGAAACATTGAATTTATATGTTGTATATTTTACATCACCATCGTCATCCTTATTATCTTGGGTTGAAAAGTCAGCAATAACAGCGGAAATTTTCCGTATATCATCGGAGTTCTTATATTCATTGCTGTCAATTCTGCTTATAACAATTCCAAAGACACCCGCAACTACCAAACTGATGCCGGCGACAATAATAAATATGGTCATTTTAAGGCTCTTTTTTTCTTTATTTTTACTCATAAAAGAATCTCCCCTTGAAAGCAGGACTGTACCCGAAAAAGCTCAGGTACAGTCCCAAAATTTTTAAGCCATAACTATCTTAAGGCTGTCAAGAAGCTCTTTAATAAACGGGTCGTCAGCTTTAATTTTATCATTTTTGATTTCAAGCTTAACAAGAAGCCCTGTCTTATCCGATGCACCTCTGTTTGCATATGTAACAAAGAAGTCTTTTTCGTAGTTTTCAGTTGTAACATGTATAGTTGAATAGGTGTTTTCACCGTATTGCACATCTTTGCCGATTTCAGATTTTCCGTTTTTATAGGTCTGAAGGTTGCAAAGCTTTATCGTGTTTTCAACAGCCTCTTCCTGACTGCTAACCATATTTCTGGCGGTAGCGGTAAGAGTAGCAATAGATGAGTATGAGCCGTCCTTGTAAATATACAGAGTCACATTGCCCTTGAGCGGATCTTTTGAATCCTTGCTATAGGAATCGACCTCATATTTGTAGCCGGACGGAAGCGTGAGAGTGATAAATTCTGCGTTAATATCAGCAGGCCCGTTGCCTTTGTCACCCTCCTTTATTTCTGCCGCTGCAGTCGCCTCGGCTGCAGTGGCTTCGGCTGTAGTGGCTTCGGTCGCATCAACTGCGTTAGTATTTTCCGTTGTGTTTACCATGCCGTCGCCGTCAACCTTTCCGCAAGCAAAAAGACTAAGCGAAGCAGCAAAAATCATGAGTAATGCCAAGATTTTTTTCATATTAATCGTCCTTCCTCTCTTTAATTTTTTAACATATGATTCCGTGCTTTAATTCACACGTTAGATTATGATGTTCGGCACTTTTCTGCCAAAGTGCGTAAGGCGGCTGCCAAATCGTCATTATATATTTCTGCATTGATTTCTGTGCCGTCATTCATCCTGAAATACAGATAGTATCCGCCGCCGTCTAGTAAAAAGGCGTTGATTTTCGGCGGCTTATACTTTTGAGCCTGTGAAATAAGGTCTTGCTCTTTCACAATATCGAGTATAGCTTCGGTATCCTGCGAGCTAACTTTTTTATTCTCAAATTCTACCCTTGGATTTTCGGTGTCGTAGGAATAGTTAGCATCAAAAAGCCATTCGTTATTTGCTTTTTCAAGAGAATAAGCATAAGAATCCGTATAGCTCATAGCCGAACAGGAAAAGCTGATTATGCACACATCTGCCTCGGTGAATTTTTTCTTTGCTCCGCACCCGAAAAGCCCTATAGGTAATAATAACATAAGCAAAATTAAACTCGCTTTTTTAATATAGCCTGCACGCTTCAAATTACAAGCGTGCTCCGCACTCGGGGCAAAATTTCGGCATAGGCTGACCGTTTGCCGGAGTCCATCCGCAGCTTGTGCAGCGTGAGCTCATTGCGGCAGGCTTTGCACAACCACAGCCTTGGCAGAATTTACCGTTGTTGCGTGTGCCGCATGATGAACAAACCCATGAAGCGTCGGTCGTTTGCGGCTGAACGGCTGCAGCTGTGTTATAGGCGTTGTTTTGAACCTGAGCGGACGCTGCGGCATAAGCGGCATTTTGAACCGAGCTGCCTGCAAATCCGCCCATATTTTGCTGCGGCTGACCATAGCCCTGATTCATTTGATTGAAGCCTTGGTTTGCGGAAGCACCGCCTTGCTTGATTTGCTGACAAAGCTGCATAATTTGAACGGCAGCCTCGTAGGCGTTCATAAGCTCCATTTGATTTCCGGAGGAAATTCCCGATGTTACATCAAAATAAATTGGACTCGTTATAAATTGCTCTGTAACACGGAAGTAAACTTTCAGGTTGCGTACCTCACGGATTTTGTTCGGCGAAGAGTATGAGCTTGAGTTGCGAACAAAAGGCTGAGCGGCAATCGGAATATTAAGCATTGATGTGTTCATCATGTTGTTCATTCCGTTCATATTTCCGCCGTAGCTGTTATAATTGTTGAGCTGTCTGCTGTCAAAATCATCCCTGTTGTCCGGAATACCGTCGTTGTCTGAATCGTCAAGCGTTCTGTATTCAGGCTCAATCCAAAAATCCTGAAGCTGTGAAAATTCAAAAACCTGAGGATTGCCGCTGTTAAAATCTCTGTTATTAACAGCAAAGATAAACCAGCGGTGATTGAAATCGACTTGAAGTGAATTGCTTCTTCCGCCTGCTGATGCCGTACAATTGAACTGCTGATATTTCTGCTTGTTTTGTTCTCTTTGCTCAAGGTGATTTTTAACATCCTGAACAGTTCTCTGCTTCCAGCCGCTTGTGAAAGAGCCCAGCTTATGCTTACAGTTGGAGCAAAGCTGCCCGTCTGAAAGCTTTTTCTGCGTAAGCATATTAACCTTTTCACCGCAAATGTCGCAGTACTTTTTATCAAATAATCCCATAAAATATTCCTCCTTTATAAATGCGTTTAATTATTTTTTTGTTTTTATGCTCTTTAATAAAGCTTATTTGATGCCTTTAATTTTGGAAATATCATCGTCATATAATTCTTCAAGTCCAAGGTCATCAGCATATGCCTTATCGCTGCAGAGAGCATTGGGGGAGAGTTAGCCTTAACCTCTGTTAAAGGCACACCGGAATTATGCAGCCTATTCCTTCCCATCTATAATTGTACCTGTTTTTTAAAGTTTGTCACTAGCACTTGTGCCAGTAAACGCACAAAAAATAATTAATTTTTAAATAAAAATTGTTAAACAGCACAAAAAATCCTCGGCTTTTAAAACCGAGGATATATTTTTTATATTATTCATCTTTTAATGTTGTGACCATTAGCTTGTTTTCGATTGCGGTGGCAACCAGTGCTTCACGGCTTTCAAAGCTACCCTTTTTCACCATGTCGTCCAAATTCCACCGCACACCGTTTTTGGATATTCCTATTTTATCGGCAATTTCCTGATATGTCAGTCCGCAAATATACAACCGCAATATGTCAAGCTGGCGGGGCGAAAAATCCTTGGACATGGCTTTTTCCATTTCAACCGATGGGGAGGAGGAGGGGAAAACCTTCTCTCCGTCAAGGGTTCTTTTTATAACATCCAAAAGCTCCTCTGTTCCGTGGTCTTTATACCACAGGCTGTCTGCGGCACCATTTTTCGCTTTGGAAAGGACTTCGGGATCGACCAATGATGTGACAGCCACTATTTTTATATGGGGAAATACCTTTTTAATTCGCTCTGCGGCGGCGAGACCGGAGTGCCTGTGCTGAGTTCGTACATCCATAAGAATAAGCTGTATCGAGCCGCTGCAGCTTTTCTCTGCCTCAAAGGCGTCACGATATACACCGACAAGGCGAAAATCCTTGTTCGATTTCAGTCGTTCGGAAAAATGCTTTTGAATATATAAATCATCTTCTACCAGTATTGTATTTATCATATGTCGCTCTCCTTTTCCGGAAGGGTAAGCAGTAAGGCAAAGCGTGGCTTGTATGCCGTGTGCATTTCACCGCCGGCGGATTCTATGCTGTGGCGAAGCGACGACAGCCCGCTGCCCTCCTTAATGGGTTCTGATGGGACAATGCCGTTGTTTGTTATAGTAATATCAAACAAATCCTTTTGCTTAATTATGCAGATATATACTTCATTGCCTTTGGCATGCTTGATACAGTTTGTTACACATTCTTTCGCTGCTGCAGCGGTAAGCTCTTCGGCAAGTGAATCGGCGGGAAGACATCCGTTTACCTTTACTGTTACGCCAAGGATTTTTGCTGTTTGAATAACCTCGTCTATTGTTCCGCTGGCTGTTACTCGATCGCTTGTCAATACTGCAGTGGCCTCCTGTAAGGCCTTAAGCTTTTTGTCTGTGTTTTCATCACTTTCAATTATGTCACGAATTGTCAGCAAGCTTCTTCCGATTGTATCGTGAATATGTATTTTTAGGTCAAGACTCTCTTTTTCTTTTATATCGTCGGACATCCGCTCATACATTTTTTGAAGCCTGCGGTTTACCTCTTTCAGCTCGTCATTTATAATGGCTTGACGAATGTTGCCGTTATAAAGCTCGGTAACATTATGTGCTGTCATTTGAAGCCAGTTGTCATCATTGTCAACGGTGATGTGCTGCTTGCGAAATTGCCAGACTGTCTTATCGGGCAGTATGTAACAATCATCGTTAACAGTAATGCTTTTATCGGGCTGCTTCAACGCCTTTTCAAGGTCCTCGGCAATTTGAAGCTCATGTCCGCTCAGTGCAAACGACAGGCGACGCATACGGTCATTGCAAAGAATAATACGCCCGTTCGGGTCGGCATAGCATAAACCCATGGGCAGCCTGTCGGTGGCGTCTTTAATCGAAAACGGAGAGAGCATATTTTTTCGGCGGCGGTATTCTCTTGGCAGGGCAAAGGTGAAATGAACAATCACAAGCAAAATTACCGCAATGAGAAGCTGCCACGGAGCATCTAATAAGAATGCATCCTTACCCTTGAACGAATCCCCTTGCGTTACCGAGAACAAAAGAACAAGCAAAAACGCAAAAATTACGAAGCTCGGTAAATTGCCAAGCAGTTTACGGCTGCGGGAAATTTGATATATAAAAAGTCCCAATTCAAGCACGGCTTCCAAAAAAAGCAAAAGCGGTATTAAGGTCTGCAAAAAGATCGGCAGCGAAGAAAAGGCACTCATACGGCGACATCTCCTTCAAGAAGAAATACAAGATGCTGATATCCCTCGTCATCGTCCGTTTCATACCGTATATTACCCTTGAACGCAAGGGAGGACAGGTCGGCCTTGCAGCATATATTCACCGATAAACGCAGTCCTTCAACATAGGCAAGGCTTACCTGTATGCTCGATATGTTTTCAAGGTCTGATTCAATAACTTGTTCGTAAAAATCAAATATTTCCGCAGCCGATTTGCCCGGAAGCACAGAAAGCCTGCTGTCGGCAAAGAATGTGGTGCGTACATTCAACAGCTTCAATGCTTGAAGAGACTCGGTGAAGGCTCCGACCAGCTCGGCTATTGCTACACTGCAGTCACGGTCGGCTAACAATGTTAAATGTTTGCGACGCTTGATATAGCTGCAAAGAACGGCGATTTCGGCAAGTAAGGTTTTTGCTCTTGTCGGCTCTGTTTTATTTATTTTTTGATATTCTTTTGTAAGCGTCGAAATCCTATTAATTTGAGCTTGAGTTGTACAGCGAAGCAAATCATACAAACGGTTCTGCTCCTCAACCCTACGCCGCCTTGCCTCACGCTTATACTCATAGCGTAATATTTCATTTCGCTCGGCAAGTTCTTCAGAAAGACCTTCAAAATTTTCTCTTGCTTCAAGCAGAGCGGATACATCCTCCGTCCACACTGCATAGCCGCCGCCGATGGGCATTGTATGCAGATTCAGTCCATCTGCAAGTGTAACAGGGCTTTGTATGGCGTGCATCATTTTTTTCCGTGAAATCGGTTTCGTATCCATTGCCGCATATCGGACATTGAAGCTCATATCGGTAATTTGTGCCGATGTTCCCACCGATGAGGCAAACAAATCGGCATAGCGGCTGTTGGAGTGTATATATCCGCAGGCAATACAAGCCTCAAAGCAAAGCATATACATAAGACTCTGAAATGCGGTGACATCACCGAACAACTCTTTTTGCCACGGTATACCGATATAGTTTAGCACAAGATAATTCAAAGACACAATCAAAGGAATTACAGGCAAAAAACGGAGCTTGCGATTTTTTAACCGACATTTAAAGAGCATAACAACAAGTGCCGCAGCGGCACAAAGCACCTGCCATCCTATTACGGCAAAATAGCACACACCGTAGCCGTAGCTTTCATCCGACCAAATATCTGCGTTTTTTGAAAAGGAAAAAACTAATTGATGTAAATCGTTTGTCAGCACAAGAATAAGCAAAGCTCCCGAAACGGCAAACAATAGCAAAACAGATTTTGGCAGCTTGTATTCATCGGGCTTGCCTAAAGACATTGCAATAAGCAGTGCGAGAGTAGGAATAAACAGCATTGGCAAATAGTAAAGATACCATAGGTATCTTATTACATTCGGCTGCCAAAAAATAAAATACTTTGCCGAGCGAAGGGTAAACCACAAAATCAGCAGCAGCGAAACGCCTGTAAGATACCGCCGTACCTGCTTTTGAACAATACGCTGACGCACAGAAAGCCCCCAAGCGGCGAACATACCTATATAAATGAAGCTGCGAAGATATGAAAACAGCGTAGGATAAAAACAGCCTCTTCCGATAAGACGAAAAATATACGCAGCAAATACGGCAAGCAAAATAATGCCGCCGCTTATTAACGCCTTCTTCCTTCCTTCAACCATACTTCATACCTCATACTTCCGCTCACTGTTTTGTCTAATATAAAATGTTATGAATACTTTTTTAATTTAGATTATAGCATAAAGTTTGTTTTTTTCAAGAATTGCTTTTAAAACAGACTATCTAATCTGTATGTGATAAAATGATATTACTAAATAGAAAAGAAAAGTAACTTCAAATACGGCATAATGAATTTAACCGCAAAAGCATTGCAGGGGAGGAAGTACTCCTTATGAATACGGTAACACAAAAAGTCGGAAATTGGTGAGCGGCAGTAAAATATAAAATCGGGAGGGCTGCATTAATACCCAAAGCAGTTTCCGCTGTGAAGCCTGCTTTGGGCATTAACTATCAGAAAAATTGTTCTGAAAATTGTTCCGTTGCTATTGATTTTTTTTCGATTTAGTTATATACTGAATGCTGACGGTGCTTGTGCTTAGGGTTAGGCTGTTGCCATATGCTTTTGCACACATTACGGCTTTTGTGCTGGTGTAGCACAGTTGGTAGTGCATCTCATTCGTAATGAGAGGGTCACGTGTTCGAGTCACGCCACCAGCTCCAAATATTACCGCTGTAGTATAACGGCGGTAATATTTTTTTGCAGTTTTTTATAGGTTGAGTTATATTTATATATCGCAGTTAGTGTTCGGTGACAGTTTCTCACTTTTTTCACAGAAATAGAGTTATACAATTATAATCAAAGTAAAGATTATAATATTGGAGTGAAAAATATGAAGGAACTGGGACTGAAGCTGAAGTACTACCGTGAAAGCTGTGAACTGTCGCAGCAGCAGATTGCCAATGCATTGAATGTTGACAGGTCAACCTATACCTACTACGAAACAGGTAAAACTACGCCAAGTGCGAGCACCTTACTGAAGCTGTCTAAGATTTTCAATGTACCATGTTCAATTTTTTTAGAGTCAATAAATCAAGAGCTTGACTTAAATTCTTTGGTAGCCGACAGTGTTGACAATAAAAAGTCAAGGGATACCACCGGAAGCTATGAATCAGACGAAAAAATATATGACCTTTCTAAGGAAGAGAAGGATATTCTTATTGCGTACCGTGTGCTTAATAAAAGCGGGCAGGAAAAAGCACAGGAGTATTTAAAAAAGCTCGCCGGCAAATAATACAGAAAGCTTATACGCGATAGTGAGAATTTTGAACTGCCCCGGATTGTGCGGACAATATTAAAAAGTCTATTTGATGTAGTAATTAAATTTTAAGCAGCAAGCTGATTTCGTTTTTCAGACGGAGTTAGCTTTGTTTTTGTTTGAATACGGTTATGCTTTTTTAAAGACAAAAAAAGCAAGCCTTAAATCAACTTTTAACAAAAGAAAATTAAGACTTACTCTAATGGCAGGGGCAGAAAGATAACATTTCTCGTTGTCAATTTCAAGAGTTGCTACGCCTTTTTTAACAAGGCACAAAGAAAAAATCCTTCGTTGCTTTGGATTTTATCAAGACTGTATTCAATTGGTAAATATCGGTTTTCCCAGAAACGGCACTTTGTCATAAATCCTCTATTGCAGATAGTGCAAAAATAATTGATATAATTGAATTTACAAATTCAATGTTAAATTGCTATAATATAAGCATAGCATAGGCGAGGTAAACTGTCAATTATTATGTATCAACAGAAAGGTATATTAGCATAATATTTGCATTCTAAAGCCAATTCTCAATAAATGAGAATTAATTCATCAAACACGATGTTTCCTCTCTGTTGCTGATTTGATATTATTTATTTATAAAACTTTAGGAGATGTATATATGACTATTAATGAAATAATAAAGCAACACTGCAAAAAACTTGGCTTAACACAAAAGGAATTTGCCGATATGCTGTCTGTGTCAGACAAGACTGTGTCACGCTGGGAAACAGGAAATCAGGTTCCGGATGCGTTGTTAATGCCTGATATTGCTAAAGCACTGAAAATAACAATAAACGAGCTATATGGAATAAAGGATATTGACACAAAAACAGAAGAAAACACTACCTCTGAAGTTTCATATAAAATTAACAAGAGAGTTTTGTATGCATATAAGATTGGCATTATCCTTGGTTTAGTATTAGTGGTATTTGTTCAATTAGGAGTGAACTTGAATGTTAATAAATATGGTTTTTGATTATTATGTGGATATAATAAATGTACCAGATAGTATTGGAGTAAATATAAAAAAATATCAAAATCAATGTGATCGATGGCTATTTAATAAATTAAATGAGCATGAATTTTGGGAGAAAGACAACTCTGGGAAAAAATTGGGAGTTGGTGTTTGTAGCGAGTCGTTCATATATTGGTTAAACAAATTCGTTCTAAAAGATTCTAAAGAAAAAGCATACATTGTGCAAAAGAGTATAAATAAATATGATGAAAGTTTGCCTACGAT
This sequence comes from Clostridium sp. CAG:964, assembly GCA_000435335.1. Classification (GTDB taxonomy): domain Bacteria; phylum Bacillota; class Clostridia; order Oscillospirales; family Acutalibacteraceae; genus CAG-964. The sequence continues at coordinate 91,211 of FR891342.1, read as the reverse complement.
CTACTATTGATGAACAGAGTGTATGTACCACTTAATGATACGGCAATAGAGATGATACTCGACCTGAGAAAAGAGTTCTACTTTGGAGAGGACTCACCGCTGATACCCGATGAAAACGGCAACTTCACCAGACTTGTCAACTTCCGCAAACGCTATTACAGAATCCTCAAAGCCGCAGGCATAGAAACAAAAGGCTTGCACTCCCTCCGCCACACTTTCGCAACAAACCTTGTAAACGGCATAAAGCAACCTGACGGAACAATAAAATCCTTAACTCCAAGACGAGTTGGCGACTTGCTCGGACATACAACATCTGAAATTACGGAACTTTATTATGTGAAAAGAGATTTGACAAAATTGAATGGTATTACGGATGGATCTGAGATGTAGTTATTACAACGTTGATTTAATATAATTTGTCTGATATAATTAAGAAAATACTAAAAATAAATCTAAATCGGATGAAAGATTAGAATGTTTAGGAGCGATAGAGTGAAAAAGGGTAAGATTAAAGATTTTCTTCTGGCAACAAAAGATGAAGCTGTGGACATTACTGTTGAAAGTGGAGTGATTTCGGAAATTATCAAAAACATAGGTGAAACAGTTGTATCCGAAGGTCCAGCGATGATTATTGGTGAGATTGCAGGTGCCATAGCGCCGAGAATAAACGGAATAAGATTATCATATAAGCAAAATCGTTTTGAAAGTCACGTTAAGCAAGCGTTAGAAATAATCAGCAAAAGAATTGAAAGGCTCGAATTAAACTATGAAAATTTGGATAAAGAGATTCAAAAAAAGTTCAGTACCGAATATTTAGCGTGGCTATTAGATAATTTATATGAAGAAAAACAGAAAGAGAAAATTCCATACCATGTAAACGGGTATATAAATCTTATGTCAAATGAAGCAAATGATAATCTAATGCTAATGTTTTTTGATACAATGAATGAATTAACACAACTTGATATAGAAGTTCTTAATTTATATAGTCTCAAGACACAAGATAATATATGGAAACTTTGTAAACGCTACAATCTTGCAACAGAACAAATCACTGTAATTAAAGAAAAACTTTCTAGATTGGGATTACTTCAAAGTAAAAATGGTGAACAACGTGATAAAAATCTTGATTATGTTATTCAATATTTAGAAGCTCAAGATAAAGATAATAGAAAGAAAAAACCAAGTGGTGTGAATTTCCCAAATACAAAAATAAAAAAGATAAATCGTTTTGAATCATATTCTATAACACAATTGGGAAGAGGTTATTTACAAGTGATTTCAGAAAATTGATGCTATATTGATGATGTAGCAGACGGAAACGTTGGAATTATTAGTGCCTGTTGAACATTTTGATGTCTGAAATGAGCTTCAAAAGCGGAAATTCAGACCGTGTTCCGTACATAAAAATATATCAAAAAACGGCTTAAACGCAGTGTTTAAGCCGTTTTTGATTGGCAGGGGCAGAAGGACTTGAACCCTCGGCACGCGGTTTTGGAGACCGCTGCTCTACCAACTGAGCTATACCCCTAAATGTTAAATTGTGTCTGATAAGTCAGTACCAATAACCGACTTGTAAATATTATCACATATTTTTTATATTGTCAATAGATAAAACAGAATTTTTCAAAAAGTAATAAATTAAAAACTGAAATTTCTGTTAAAGCAGCAGTGAATTTAACTCCGTTGGGCTGCAATAAAACCTTTGGAATTTATTATACAGGGTTTTAAGCTATGATTTTAAATTGTGGTAGATACCACACAAAGCACTTCCTTCTTTCTGCACGACGGCAGAAGGAGGGAAGTGCTTGTTTTTTGATGCTGTCAATTTAAACAATTCACAAGGCTATTTAAATTACAAAGACAAAACAGTTAAATAATTAAAAATTATGACCTGTAATCGCCGTTGATTTTTACATAGTCATATGTAAGGTCACAGCCCCATGCCTTTGCTTGAGTATTGCCGCTGTGTAGGTTAATATCAATATATATTTCATCTTCCAGCAAAATGGTTTTTGCTTCGTCCTCAGAAAATTCTACGCCGGAGCCGTTGCGGCACACTGCTATAGTGCCCTTGCGTGAACGCATATCTACATCAACCTTTGTAATATCAAAGTCGGCCTCTGCATAGCCTATGGCACACAGAATTCTTCCCCAGTTTGCGTCACTTCCGAAAATGGCACACTTTAACAGAGGAGAGCGAACAACACTTTTTGCGACAATAATTGCAGTGTCGAGGTCAGGTGCTCCGCAGCAGGTACATTCTATCATTCTTGTAGCACCTTCGCCGTCCTTTGCCAGCATTTTGGTTAGTGTCATAAGCACCTCATAAAGTGCGTCCTTGAATATAGAATAATTTTCATTCTCCTCAACAATTTCACTGTTGCCGGCTAGACCGTTTGCCATTATTGATACCATATCGTTTGTGGAGGTGTCGCCGTCAATGCTTAGGCAGTTATAAGTTACCTTTACAATGTCGCTTAGTGCCTTTTGCAAAAGCTGTGAGGAAATAGCTGCGTCGGTTGTTATAAAGTTAAGTGTGGTAGCCATATTCGGGTGTATCATACCGCTGCCCTTAGCCATACCGCCCAGTGTGCATACAACACCGTTAATTTCAAATTGAACAGCGGCTTCTTTTTTTACTGTGTCGGTGGTCATAATAGCTGTAGCCGCTTTTTCGTTAGCTGTATGCGACAGTCCCTTTGCAAGGCTGTCGATAGAATTTTCAATAGGCTCTATCGGTAAAACCTTGCCTATAACGCCGGTAGAAGCTACAATAACCTTTTCAGGTTCAATATTAAGTACAGACGCCGCAAGCCGGCACATTCTTTCTGCCTTTTCTACACCATCGGCATTACAGGTGTTGGCATTTTTTGAGTTTGCTATTACAGCCTGTGCCTTGCCTCCGGATTTTTCCAAATGCTTTTTGGTAACGGTAATAGGTGCACCCTTTACTTTATTTTGGGTGTACACTGCTGCCGCATTGCATAAGGCTTCGCTAAATACCAGACAAAGGTCGTTTTTGTCCTTGTTAGAATTTAGTCCGCAGTTCAAGCCGTTTGCTAAAAAACCCTTTGCGGCACACACACCGCCGTCAATTTTTTTGAAGCCCATAAAACTTATCTCCTTACCTTAAAACGCCAGCTGTTAGCTGTGTGATAATATTTTTATTTGAATTTAATTATACACCATAATGATTACATATTCAATGGAATATAAAATACAAGTTGTACATATAGTTTAGGGTAATAAAAAAGAAAGGGCGATAAATATGAATGAACATTATCCGTTTGAACTTCCACCGCTAAGCTATGGCTATTATGACCTGGAGCCACATTTGGATGGGGATATGATAAAAACTCATCATACCGTTATAATGCAAAACTATGTTGATAGGCTTAACAGCCTGTTGGCAAGATTTCCTCAGTATCAAGACTGGAGCCTTAAAGCTTTGGTAGCATATGCCGATACCTTTCCGCCTGCATTAAGAAAAGAGCTTAAAAATTCAGCAGGCGGTTTGTATAATCACTATGTATATTTTAATAGTGTAACGCCCGGGGGAAGAATGCCAACACAAAGACTGATGAATCAAATAAAAAACACCTTTGGTAATTTTGAAAATATGAAAAAAGCTCTTTACAACAGTGCATTAATAAACTTTGGCTGTGGTTATACATGGCTTGTTTGTAACAAAAGCTGCAATTTGCAAATTATAAATACACAGCGAAACAATACCCCTCCGCTAACTGTAGTGTCGCCTGTAGCGGTAATAGATATGTGGGAGCATTCCTTTTTTCAACAGTATGTAAACGGGAGAGATGACTACATAAACGCCTGGCTGGAGGTAGCAGACTGGAGTAAGATTTGTGAGTATATGGCTTGCAGTACAGCATTGGATACATTACAGGATCAGGCTATGCAGGGTAATATTCAAGGGAATATACAAAATAATGTCCAGAGAAACCAACAAGGGAACATACAGAATAATGCCCAAAGAAACCAACAAGGGAACATACAGGGCAGACAGTAGCCATATATCGCAATGGTAGAATTATGGCCTGCAGTACAGCATTGGATACGCTACAGGATAATGCCCCGAGAAATATACAGGGCAGAAAGTAGCCATATATCGCAATGGTTGAATTATGGCCTGCAGTATAGCATTGGATACGCTACAGGATAATGCCCCGAGAAATATACAGGGCAGAAAGTAGCCATATATCGCAATGGTTGAATTATGGCCTGCAGTACAGCATTAGATACGCTACAGGATCAGGCTATGCAGGGTAACATCCAAGGAAATATACAAAATAATACCCGAATAAACCAACAAGGGAATATACAGGGCAGAAAGTAGCCATATATCGCAATGGTTGAATTATGGCCTGCAGTATAGCATTGGATACGCTACAGGATAATGCCCCGAGAAATATACAGGGCAGAAAGTAGCCATATATCGCAATGGTTGAATTATGGCCTGCAGTATAGCATTGGATACGCTACAGGATAATGCCCCGAGAAATATGCAGGGCAATATTCAAGGAAACATACAGAATAATACTCCGCAGATTATATGGGAGGGCAACACAAGGAAATATAAACCAAAACTATAAGCTGTATTTTTATGATGCTTTAATTATGCAATGCTGTATAGTTTTTAATATACTTTGGATTATAAAGTCTAAAGTGAATTTAGATAAGCTGAAAACCTATAGAGCTATGGTAAGCGAAATGTCAGAAGAACAAAAAGTACTGTTGCCGGCAAGAAGTTGTATGTTAGCTGTAACATTATAATTGAATTATCATATTATGTTATAAACTAATATGGAGGGAAGATACTATGTCTGAATTTTCTGATTTTAGCACTGACTGCAAGCCGGAGCATAAGCCCGACGATGATTGTCCAAAAGAGTCTGTGTGCATAGACGCTTATCGTGTGTATGACAGCTGCGGAGACAAAAATTGCTTGGAGGATCTGCAGGTGTACTTTACTCAGCCGTCACAGATAATTGTTGACAAAGCAAATAACATAAGGATAAAGGATGTAGAGGTTATAACGGTTTATATTGACCTTGAGCCTGTGCCTTTCCATAGGGGCTTTTATAGTGTAGATATGACATATTTCTTTGAGGTTGAGCTTGACGCCTTTATGGCACCTGCGGCAATGCCTGTGTGCGTAAAGGGATTGTCTGTATTTAACAAAAAGGTAGTTCTGTACGGCAGTGAGGGTAATGTTAAGATATTTAGCTCTGACTTTACATTAAATGACCCCGATATGCAAAACGCACCCAGCAAAAATCTGCCAAAGGCAACGGTACAGGTTGCAAAGCCTATCGGCTTGAGTGCAAGGTTTGCACCAAAGCCATGCACCTGCTCACCATGCTGCAGAATACCTAAATGTATTATTAACAGGTTTGGCGGTGAGTTCTGCCCTGAGCCGTCTAAAAATGTTCTGATTACCATAGGTATTTTTACAATTGTTCAAATAGAACGCAATGTTCAAATGCTTGTTCCTACCTACGATTTCTGCGTGCCGCATAAGGAGTGTGTAACCGGCTCTGACGACCCTTGCGAAATGTTTGAGCGTATAGAATTTCCAACTGACGAGTTTTTCCCGCCAAAGGTAACGGACTTGAATAATGACTGTGACCATTGCCGTAAGCATTAAACGATGTAGCCTTTGAAAACAGCTTAATTGTTGTTAGCTGTTTGTATTTAACAGCTTTTCAAATATAAAAGCAGAGCATATTCACCCGGCGTTGTCTGCCTAAGGGTAAATATGCTCTGCTGTTTTGTTTAATAATTTATACCTGTGCTATAACAACTCCGCCGCTTTCAACACAATCATTTTTGAAGCCTCTTGCAAACATTATATTGCCAAGACCTTTGATTTTGTATTCCTCATTCGAACAGTTAATAACTATTCTTATGGTTCTGCTGCAGCTGTATTTTTCAAAAGCGATAATTCTGCCCTTGTTTTCAGGCAAAAATCTTATTTCGCCGTTTCTTAATTCAGGGCAGCTTTTACGCATATTTATAAGCTGCTTCATTGTGCTTATTTTGTCGTTGTACAAGCCGCTGTTTATTTCTTCCCAAGGCATACAACGGCGGCAGTCCGGGTCAAAGCCACCGGGCAGAATAATCTCTGTGCCGTAGTAAATGCAGGCTGTTCCGTTCATTGCAAGCATAGCACACAGCCTCTGATAAAATTCATTTTCATTGCCATCGCACCTTGTTATCAAACGCATTGTGTCGTGAGAATCAAGCAAATTAAACATAACGCTGCACACCTGTTCAGGGTACATATTTAAGCATTTATTAATTTTATGCTCAAAATCGTGGGCCGTTTCATCAGGGTTTGCCCAAAAGCTGTCAATAGATTCCTGCAGTGAATAGTTCATTACAGAGTCGAATTCGTCACCACGAAGCCAGTCTAACGAGTTGTGCCATATTTCACCGCAAATGTAAAAATCACTTTTAAGCTCAAATACAGCCTTCCTAAGCTGTTTGTTAAAGAAATGAGAGGTTTCGTTGGCAACATCAAGGCGTATAGCATCAATGTCAAATTCCTGCACCCAGTATCGGCACACATCTGCAAAGTAGTCTGCAACCTCCGGATTGTTTGTGTTCAGCTTTGGCATAGAGTCGGCAAATGCAAAGCTGTAGTAAACACCGTTTTTGGAATTTTCGTTTTTTTCGTGGGCGGAATTCTCTTTTATAATCGGCTTGTTTATCATAAACCAGTTATAATATTTTGACCTTTCACCGTTTTTAAGAACATCCTGCCAAGGAGCAAACCAATATCCGCAATGGTTAAACACGCCGTCTACCATTATGCGTATGCCAAGACTGTGGGCTTTTGCTGTAAGTCTTTTCATATCCTCGTTGCTTCCAAAGGTAGGATCGATTTTCTTGTAGTCGGTTATATTATATTTGTGGTTCGAGGGGCTTTCGCATATTGGGTTAAGGTAAATTCCGGTTATTCCCAAATCCCTAAGGTATTCAAGCTTAGACTCTATACCGTTAAGGTCGCCGCCGTATTGCCCCAAAATTCCTACCTTTTTGTCGGGCTTAGACCATTTTTTAAATTTAAACGGCCTTTCTGCACCGCTGTTGCAAAATCTGTCCGGAAAAATCTGGTACCATACAGTTTCGTTTACCCAGGAGGCCGGTTTAATTATATCGACCGGGTTCATCCAAGGGAAAAAGAAATCCTGGCGCCTGCCCTTATATTCCTTAAACTGTTTTTCGGTCATAAAGGAATCCTCGGTCATATAAAAGGTTTCGTTTTTACTGTGAAGTATAAAGAAATAACGGCACCTTTTGAATTCCGGCTTTACCACCGCTTTCCAAAGCAGATGGTACTGCAGCTTTTTTACATCGCCCATTTCTATAAGCTGTCCGCTCCAAGAATCCTCTCCGCCAAACAGACCGCTTTCAAAGGGATCGCCATACATAAGCTCAACCCTGTCAATGTCATATCCTGTTTTAATTTTTATAACAAGCTCATTATCGTTAATAGGGTAACAATAATTGCTGCCTGCTATATGAGTTACAGCTGCAAGCTCCATAAAACATCACCTCTTGAAGAATAACTAAGCAAAGCGTTAATATAATTATTAATTGTTTTCGGTACGAAGATGGCGTTTGATTGCCTCAAATGTTTCAGCACTTATTACATGCTCAATTCTGCAGGCATCCTCTTTGGCTGTTTTTTCACTTACACCAAGCTCCATAAGCCATTTTGAAAACAGCTTGTGCCTTTCGTACATTGTGTTGGCTATTTTTAGGCCCTTTTCAGTAAGTTCAATGTAGCCCTTAGCGTCCATTGTTAGATATCCGTTTTCTCTAAGGTTTTTCATTGCCACACTTACACTCGGCTTAGAAAAGTTAAGCTCGTTTACTATGTCAACAGAACGCACCTCGCCGTTACGCTCCTTTATAATCAATATTGTTTCCAAATAGTTTTCAGCTGATTCCTGAATTTTCATACAGTTACCTCCCATCTGCAGGATTGGTTACATTTTAACATAATATCAATTATATATCAATTATGCATCGATAAATTATTTTGAGATTACGCATAAGCATACATAGCACAAAATTGCCGGAAATATAAATTGAGGCGGCATTTGCCGCCTGTATTATCCTTTTTTATTTAAGCCTTGTTTTGTAGCCGTGACTGTACAGCTTACGCAGCTTTATTAACCGTGGTCGGTTGTAGCGTTGTATAATTACAAACAGCATCTGAATAATAAAGTCCATTATGGACAAAATCAGAAATATCATAAACAGCTCGGTCGTGTTGCTGTCGGGAAAAAGGAAAACAAGGAAGAGAGACGCAAAGCCGAGTATGCCAACCGTTAAGTGACCAAGCTCGGCAATACAGCATTCTGTAATAAATCTGTTTATATAATCCCGATTTATATCCTGAGGAAGTGTGTCACGCTGAAAGTGAATCAGCCTGCCTGCGTCCGGCAGCTTGTCCTTCCACTTTACAACCTTGAGCTTTCTGTATAGCGTGCTTTCAAAACTGCGTTCTTTAAAAAGCAGAGCGTTTTCGTTAAAAAATCTTTTAGGTACTAAAAAGCGTACAAGCCAGGGTACTATAATGTTAATAGACAGCCAAAACAGTGCAAGCACAAGGGTAACAGACAGAACAAAACCAAAGCTTTGCTCCGGCGGGACTTCCTTCTGTGAGTATATATCCTGTGGCTGACTTACAGCAAATACAAGCGGCTTCATTACCTGCCTCCTTACAACAGCTTTAGAATTTATTATACCATTAACAAAGACAAATATCAACTTTTTTAACAGCCGATTCTCGCCGTAACAATACGGTTTTAAAAAAATATACCGCCGCCTTTGGCTGCGGAGGTGCATTTGCGTTTGTGCAGAAGTCCATTGTTAACTTAAATATATGGCAGGTTAAACAGTTGCAATTATATGAAAATGATGTTAAAATAAAAGCTAGAATGCGACAGCTGTGTCTGTTGGAAAAGGTGATATGAAATATGATAAGAAGTATGACGGGCTACGGAAGCAGCCGACAGATTATTGATAACAGAGAAATATCCGTTGAAATCCGCTCTGTTAATCACAGATATTTTGAGCTTAACTGCAGAACACCCAGAGAAATGGGCTTTCTTGAGGAGAAAATAAAGGGTGCGGTAAAGTCCGGGGTTTTCCGTGGTAAAATTGATGTTTTTGTTTCTGTGGGAGCAGACGAAAACGAGCAGGCGACCGTTACAGTAAACCACAGCCTTGCCTCCGGCTATGTTAATGCGCTAAAGGAAATCGCTCAAAGATATGATGTGCAGGACGACATATCGGTTTCCGCCGTTGCAAGGTATAACGATATTTTTAAGGTTATAAAGCCTGAGGCAGACGAGGAGAAAATTTGGAGTGCGGTAAGCACTGTGCTTAATGATGCTCTTGATAAATTTATAAAGATGCGAAGTGCGGAGGGCGAAAAGCTGTACGAGGACATTAACGGCAGGTGCCGTACAATTTTACAGCTGGTGTCCAAGGTGGAGGAGCGTTCGCCGCAAACTGTTGCAGAGTACCGCAAAAAGCTTACGGAAAGAATGAACGAGGTGCTTTCTACAGCTACCGTTGACGAGCAGCGTATTATTACAGAGGCCGCAATATTTGCAGACAAGATTGCGGTTGATGAGGAAACGGTAAGGCTTAGAAGCCACTTTGACCAGTTCGAAAAGGTTCTAAACAGCGACGGCTCTGTAGGCAGAAAAATTGATTTTTTACTGCAGGAAATGAACAGAGAAGCAAATACCATAGGCTCAAAGGTGCAGGATGCCGACCTGGCTCATATTGTAGTTGAAATAAAGGCAGAGCTTGAAAAAATAAGAGAACAGATACAAAATGTAGAGTAGTAAGGAGCGTTGGCTATGCAGCTTATAAATATTGGCTTTGGTAATTTAGTATCGGCAGAAAAAATAATAGCCGTTGTTGCACCGGACTCTGCACCTATAAAGAGAATTGTACAGGACGCAAAGGAGCAGGGGCTTTTAATTGACGCTACATACGGCAGAAAGACACGCTCGGTTATTATAGCAGAAAGCCGGCATATTATACTTTCGGCAATTAACCCGGAAAGTATAGGCAACAGGGCTGTAATAGAGGAGGATGAGCACAATGAATAAGGGTAAGGTAATAGTAGTGTCGGGCCCCTCGGGAGTAGGCAAGGGTACAGTGGTAAAGGAGCTTATCGGCAGTAATAAAGACTGTGCGTTGTCTGTTTCTGCTACTACAAGGTCACCTAGAGAGGGCGAAGCCCACGGCGTAAATTATTTCTTTATTACCAAAGAGGAATTTACTCAAAAGATAAATAACAACGAAATGCTGGAATATGCAGAGTATTGCAGTAACTTTTACGGTACGCCAAAGGATTATGTACTGAAAAGCGTAGAGCAGGGCAAGAATATTATACTTGAAATTGAAGTGCAGGGTGCCTTAAATGTAAAGAAAATTATTCCGGAGGCGGTAACGGTTTTTGTTATGCCGCCAAGCCTGCAGGAGCTGGAGGACAGACTGCGAGGCAGGGGTACCGAAACGGACGAGGTTGTAGGGCAGCGTCTTAAAACGGCTATCGCCGAAATTAAGCAGGCACCGCAGTACGACTACATTGTTGTAAACAACACGGTTATGCAGTGCGTAGCCGATATTGTCAGTATAATTATTGCAGAAAGACAAAAAACAGAAAATATGCTGGATTTTATAAAAGGAGTTTTGAATGATGAAAATGCGTAAACCTTCTGTAGAGGATATGTTAAATAACAAAACAACAAGATATTCACTTGTTATGGCTGTAGCAAAGAGGGCAAGACAGATTGCCGCAGAGAACGAAAAAATGGACGAGGTTGTAGACGAAAAGCCTGTACTGGAAGCTATTGAGGATTTCAAAAATAACAAGTACAGCATACTAGAGCCTGACATAAACGAGTAATTTATGCAGCAGGGTCTTAACACGCCGTCACAGCCTGTTACCGTTACACTGGCAGGCGTAGCGGCAGACAAGACTGTGTACGGCTTTGACAAAATTTTTGACTATATTGTACCGCCTACGGTGGATACCGGAAATCTTTGCGGACGCAGAGTGCTGGTACCCTTTGGGCGGGGAAATAAAAAAAAGCAGGCAATGGTAATGTACACTAAGCAGGCGACAGTTGACGCCAAAAAGTATAAGCAGCTGTTGTCTGTTCTTGATGAAAAGCCTGTTTTAACAGATGAAATGCTGGGGCTTGCCCGCTTTATGAAAAGCCGCTGCTACTGCACTCTGTATGACTGCATAAGGGCTATGCTGCCTGTAGGAATTAACTACAAAATCAATGCATTATATACGGTGAATCCGCAGTATGATGGCGATGTGGCACCTTTGGACGAAGCACAGCAGCAAATTTATAATTATTTGCGTGGGGCTAAAAAGCCGGTTGCTGAGGATAAGCTGCTAAAGGATATGGGCTTGCTTGATAATTCGGTACTGCTTTTAATGAATGCCGAAGGTGTTTTAAGCAGGCAGGAGGAAGCACTGCGAGAATTGGGCGACAAGTCGCAGAAGATGATACGCCTGACAGGAGATAACGCCGACGCTAAGCTGACGCCACGGCAGGCAGAGGCATACGAGGTGCTTAATGTGGCATTTTCGCTTTCCGTAAAGGAGCTGTGCTATTATGTAGGCTGTACTCGGACTGTGGCTGATGCCTTGGTAAAAAAGGGAGTGGCAGAATACTTTGAGCAAGAGGTGTTCCGAAATCCGGAGATTTACAAGGGCAGCGGCAAAGGAGGCAAAGAGCTGGAGCTTACTATCCAGCAAAAAATTGCCTATGACGATTTGCTTTTAAAGTACCGCAGCGGAAAAGCACAGGTTTCTTTGCTTTACGGTGTAACAGGCTCAGGAAAAACCTCGGTATTTATGAAGCTTATTGACAGCGTAATAAAGGATAATAAGGGCGTTATTGTTATGGTGCCCGAAATTGCCCTTACCTCACAGCTTATCAACCTGTTTATAGGCAGGTACGGTCAGAATGTCGCTGTTTTTCACAGCGGGCTTTCCGTAGGCGAAAGGCTTGACCAGTGGAAAAGAGTAAGAAACGGCAGTGCCAAAATTGCCGTAGGTACAAGAAGTGCTGTGTTTGCTCCTTTTGACGATATAGGACTTATTATAATGGACGAGGAGCAGGAGTATACCTACAAGTCGGAGGCTGCTCCCAGGTTTCACGCCAGAGATGTTGCAAAATACAGGTGCAGTAAGCATTCCTGCTTGTTGCTTTTAGCGTCGGCAACGCCCTCAATTGAAAGCTTTTATAACGCACAGAGGGGCATATATTCCATTAACAGGCTCACTGCAAGATTTGGCAGTGCAAGGCTGCCTAAGGTAGTAATTGCAGATATGAATGAGGACATACAGAAAAATAACAAAAGCGGAATAGGCAGTGTGCTTATGCAGGCGGTTGAAAAAAACCTGGAAAGAGGCAGACAGTCTATTATTTTGCTTAATCGGCGTGGGTACAATACCTTTGTTTCCTGCAAAAAATGCGGAGAGGTTGTTACCTGCCCGCATTGCTCAATTTCCCTTACATATCATTCCGACAACGGCAGGCTTATGTGCCACTACTGTGGATATTCGGAGCCTTTAAGTCAAAAATGTCCTGTGTGCCACAGCTACGGTCTTAGTTTTTCCGGCTTGGGAACTCAAAGAGCAGAGGAAACACTTATGGACGCTTTCCCAAATGCCAAAATACTGCGTTTGGACGCTGACTCGACTATGGCAAAATTTGCACACGAAAAAAAGCTAAGTGAATTTGCACAGGGTAAGTATGATATTATGATAGGCACGCAAATGGTTGCCAAGGGGCTTAACTTTCCAAATGTAACCCTAGTGGGAGTGTTAAGTGCCGACCAAATGCTGTATTCTGACGACTACCGCAGCTACGAAAGGGCGTTTTCTCTTTTAACGCAGGTGGTTGGCCGTTCGGGCAGGGGCGATTTGGAGGGCAAGGCTGTTATTCAGACCTTTACACCCAACAACCCTACGATTATGCTTGCCGCAAAGCAGGACTACGACAGCTTTTATCAAAACGAAATATTACTGCGTAAGGCTATGCTGTATCCGCCTTTTTCCGACATTTGTATGGTTGGCTTTGTTGGAGAAAACGATGCTAAAACAAGGTGTGGTGCAGAGCACTTTACACAGCTGCTTATAGATAAGGCTCGGCAGGAGTATTCAAAAATTCCACTGAGAGTGCTTGGGGCTTCAAGTGCCTCAATTAACAGAATAAATAATAAGTACAGATACAAATGTGTTTTGAAATTCAGAAATTGTGCTGATTTCAGAAAAATGATGTCACAGCTTTTAATTGAATTCGGAAAGGATAAAGCATACGCCGGCGTAACGGCATATGTTGATATAAACCCCGATTCTATTTTATAGCTGTGCTAAAAATACGGTTAAAGAATAAAGGAGGAAAACCAATGGCTACAAGGAATATTTTTGTTGAGGGCGACAGTGTATTAACAAAGAAATGCCATTATGTAACAAAGTTTGACGACAGGCTTGCAATGCTTATTGACGATATGAAAGAAACCTTAGGAAAGGCAGAGGGCGTTGGACTGGCAGCACCGCAGGTAGGCGTTTTACGCAGAGTTGTAGTTATAAGCATACCTGAGCAGGAGGTAGACCTGGAGCTTGTAAATCCTGAAATAGTAGAGCAAAGCGGCGAGCAGGACGGACTGGAGGGTTGTCTTTCTTGCCCTAACCAGTGGGGAATGGTTAAGCGTCCGTTGAAGGTTACAGCCAAGGCGTTTGACAGAAACGGCAAGGAGTTTACCGTAGAGGGCGAAGGCTTGCTGGCAAGGTGCCTGTGCCATGAGCTTGACCATTTAGAGGGTATTATTTTTAAAACCCGTGCATACAGAATGGTTGCACCGTCGGAACTGGAATGATTGTTGTATTTCCGATAGGATGCATTATAAAGCATTAGATGTAATAAATAACAGAGGTGTTGTATGAAAATTGTATATATGGGTACACCGGAGTTTGCTGTACCTCCACTTAAAGCAATAATAAATAGCGGACACAATGTTGTAGGCGTTTTTACACAGCCCGACAAGCCAAAGGGCAGGGGCTATGTGCTGACGCCTCCTCCGGTAAAGGAATGTGCCGCAGAGAATAATATCCCTGTTTTTCAGCCAACATCAATGAAAAACGAAGAAACTCTTAATATTTTAAAGGAGCTTGCACCGGATATTATAGTTGTAGTGGCCTTTGGAAAAATACTGCCAAAGGAAATTCTGGATTTGCCAAAATACGGCTGTGTAAATGTACACGCGTCATTATTGCCAAGGTACAGAGGTGCCGGTCCTATACAGTGGTGCGTTTTAAACGGCGAAAAGGAAACGGGCGTTACTACAATGAAAATGGCAGAGGGGCTGGACACAGGCGATATGCTGTTAAAAAGCATAACCAAAATAGGCGAAAACGAAACAGCCGGACAGCTTCATGACCGTTTATCGGATATGGGTGCAGAGCTTATTGTGAAAACACTAAGTGCAATTGAAAATAACACAGTAACACCTGAAAAGCAGGACGACAGTTTGTCAAATTATGCACCGATGCTTACAAAAAAGCTGTGTAAAATTGATTGGAGCAGCACTGCACAGGCTGTGCATAACCAGGTTCGTGGTTTAAACCCGTGGCCTGTAGCAGCAGCAGAGGTAAACGGTAAAAGAGTAAAAATATATTCAACGCTTTTGTCAGACCAAAGGGGCGAGGCAGGCAGAGTAATTTGCGAAAATCCTCTTACCGTAGCCTGCGGCGAGGGTGCTGTTATTATTAATGAAATTCAGCCCGAGGGCAAAAAAAGAATGAATTCCCGAGACTATGTGCGTGGCTACAGAATTACAACAGACACAGTTTTTGAATAAAGTTAGGAAATTTTACTATGGCTAACCCTAGAAAATCAGCATTAAAGATTTTAATAAAAATTGAAAAAGACGGGGCGTATTCAAACATTGCCCTTAATAATCAGTTAAAAGAGGATAACACCACAGGGGTGGACGCCTCTTTTTGTTCTGCCTTGGTTTACGGTGTGCTGGAAAGAAAAATACTTTTGGATTACATAATAAGGCAGTATACAAGCCTTAGGCTGAAAAAGATAGAAACGCCGGTGCTTAATATTTTAAGAATGGGCATACTGCAAATAGCATTTATGGACAAGGTACCGGAAAGTGCGGCTGTAAATGAAAGTGTAAAGCTGGCAAAGGGTATGCGTCTTAACAAGGCCTCCGGCTTTATAAACGGCGTATTGCGAAGCTTTGTAAGGGCCGGCTGTGCCTACAAGCTTCCCGATAAAAACAGCGACAGGGCAATGTATTATTCGGTTTATTATTCAATGCCAAAGAATATAGTCAATTTGTGGCTGAATGTCTACGGTGAGGAAAACACCCTGAGCATTTTAGAAAATTTGACAGGCAGGCCTCCTGTTTCCGTAAGGGTAAATACCTTAAAAACCACAGCTTCAAAGCTAAAGGAAAGCTTTGAAAGGTCCGGTATGGGCGTACAAAGAGTACAGGAAATGGATAACGCTCTGCTTTTAAGCCATACGGGTGCTATAGAAAACACAAGCCAGTACAGACAGGGACTTTTTCATGTGCAGGATACAGCGTCGCAGCTGTGCTGTGAGCTTTTGGCACCAAAGGAGAATATGCTTGTATATGATTTTTGCTCTGCACCGGGCGGCAAGGCCTTTACAATGGCAGAGCTTATGAACAACAAGGGTACAATAAAGGCCTTTGATATGTATGAGCATAAGGTTAAGCTGATAAACAACGGAGCCTACAGGCTTGGCATTGAAAATATAAAGGCGGCTGTGGCAAACGCTTTAGAAGACAAAAAATTGCCACCGGCAGACAGAATACTTTGTGATGTACCGTGTTCGGGCTTGGGAATTATTCGCCGTAAGCCGGAAATCAGGTATAAGCAGGATTTAGGAATAGATACTCTGCCGCAGCTGCAATATGATATTTTGTGCAGCTGTGCAAAGCACTTGAAAAGCGGTGGGATTTTAGCGTATTCAACCTGCACATTAAATCCGGACGAAAACGAAAATAATGTTAAAAGGTTTTTGAGGGAGCATTCACAATTTCAGCCCTTGAAGATTAGCATAAAAGATGATATAATGAACAAAATAGGCAGTATGGATAATGCTGTCACCTTATTGCCGCAGAAAAACGGCAGTGACGGATTTTTTATAAGCTTATTTATAAAAAGATAATTTTCAGCAGGAAAGAGGGGCGTTTATGGCACAAGCGGATATTAAGTCACTAAGCCTTGATGAGCTTACAGATGAAATGGCTGTGCTGGGTATGCCTAAATATCGTGCTGAACAAATTTTTGAGTGGCTTCACCGGAAATCTGTGTGTACTTTTGATGAAATGTCGAATATTTCTAAGACTGTTCGTGAAGAATTGTCGAATTTATATTACATTTCTGTTGCAAATATTGAAAAAAAACAGGTTTCCTGTTATGATGAAACGGTGAAGTATTTGTTTAAGCTTAATGACGGCGAATATGTTGAGGCTGTTTTAATGAGCTACCACCACGGTTATACTATATGTATATCTACACAGGTGGGCTGCAAAATGGGCTGTACCTTTTGTGCAACAGGCAAAAGCGGCTTTTCACGCAACCTTGCACCGTCTGAAATGCTTGCACAAATTCAGGCTGCACAGCTGGACAACAACATAAGAATATCAAATGTTGTTCTTATGGGTATGGGCGAGCCTCTTGACAACTACGACAATGTAATTAAGTTTTTGTCGTTGGTTTCGTCTGACAAGGGCTTAAATATAGGAATGCGTCATATTACCCTGTCAACCTGCGGTGTAGTACCGAAAATATATGAGCTTGCCAAGCTGAAGCTGCAAATAACCCTAGCGGTGTCGCTTCACGCACCAAGGGACGAAATACGCAGTAAAACTATGCCTATAAACCGCAGGTATAATCTTGAAAGGCTTATTGATGCCTGCTTTGCTTACAGCAAGGCTACAGGCAGGCGTATAACCTTTGAATATGCTATGATAGACGGTGTAAATGACAGTGATAAATGTGCATATGAATTGGCAAGACTTTTAAAGGGGTTAATGTGTCATATAAATCTTATACCTGTAAATAATGTTACAGGTGCAGGATATAAAAAAAGTAAAAAAGACAGGCTTAACAGCTTTAGTAAAATTTTAGAGAGTAACGGTATTACCGCTACTGTCAGAAGAACCCTCGGTTCTGATATTGACGCCTCTTGCGGACAGCTCAAACGAAGGCTGACAGAGGAAAAAATATAAGCGAAAAGGAGGTCAACCGAATGAAGCTATATACCCAAACCGATATTGGCTTGGTTCGCTCCAGCAACCAGGACATTGTAGACGGCGGAACATTATACGACGGCGCTGTGGTATGGGCAGTTTTGTGTGATGGAATGGGCGGTGCCAACGGCGGCAATGTTGCCAGCAATATTGCACGCAACGCAGTAAAAGAGAATATAGGATTGTTTGACATTCACGGCAGTGACTATCATTCGGAGGATTTTCTAAACGGAATTGTTGACAAGGCTAACAGCAGTGTTTATCATGAACAGCTGAAAAAGCCGGAATTAAAGGGAATGGGTACTACCTTTGAGCTTATTGTAGCGTCACAGGGTAAGGCGATGATAGTGCATGTTGGCGACAGCCGTATTTATTTGGTACATAACGGCGAAATTCAGCAAATAACCGTAGACCATTCTGTAGTACAGGAAATGGTAAACAGGGGGGAAATAACCCCTGAGCAGGCTATGGTGCACCCAAGAAAAAATTATATAACAAGGGCAGTTGGCGTTAGCCCTTACATTGAATCAGATTATATCGAGATACCGTTTACGGGTGATGATGTTATTATTGCCTGTTCTGACGGACTTTCAAATTATATACCTATGGAGGGCATACTAAACCACCTGAGGCTTTACGAAAACGAGGCGCTTACAAATGCCTTAATTGAGTCAGCAAAAAGCCATGGCGGCAGTGACAATATAACTGTTGCTGTACTGTATGCTAATAACTAATCGGGAGTGATATGTATGGACAAGTATGTAGGAAAAAAGCTTGACGGCAGATACCTAATTCAAGAGCTTATCGGCGTAGGCGGTATGGCTACTGTTTATAAAGCAGAGGACATAAAAAACAACAGAATAGTTGCTATTAAGATTTTAAAAGATGAATTTTCCCAAAACAGTGAGTTTATAAGACGATTTAAAAACGAATCCAAGGCTATAGCGGTGCTTTCACACCCAAACATTGTAAAGGTTTATGATGTCAGCTTTGGCGATGTTATGCAGTATATCGTTATGGAATACATTGACGGTATTACTCTAAAGGAATATATAGACCAGCAAAATGAACCAATAGACTGGAAAACAGCTGTGTTTTTTATTAGCCAAATTCTTAAGGCTATGCAGCACGCTCACGAAAAGGGTATAGTCCACAGAGATGTTAAGCCTCAGAATATGATGTTGCTTCAGGACGGCACAATAAAGGTTACTGATTTTGGTATTGCAAGATTTTCAAATACAGAAACCCGCACAATGACAGACAAGGCTATAGGCTCTGTTCATTATATTGCACCTGAGCAGGCAAGAGGCGACCACACCGATGGCAAAAGCGATATTTACTCTATTGGTGTTATGCTGTATGAAATGCTTACAGGTCAGCTTCCTTTCGAGGCAGACAGTGCTGTGTCGGTTGCTATTATGCAGCTTCAGACAACACCAAAGCCGCCAAGGGAGATTAACCCCGACATTCCGAAGGGACTTGAGGAGATTACCCTAAGAGCAATGAGAAAAGAGCCGCTGCAGCGTTATCAGTCGGCAGAGGAAATGCTTAGGGATATTAAAAAGGTAAATAAAAACCCCGACATAATTTTCAATTATGAGTATCCTGAGGACGAGGAGGAGCCGGAGGAGGAAAAAAGCGAGGACGACGCACCATACGCAAGGTATGATGAAAAGGCAGATAAAAAACGCTCGCCTGCATTTAATATTATATTGGGTGCGGTTGTTTCATTGGTTTTGTGCGTGCTGCTGTTTGGCTCCTTAGCGTTGCTTCATTCCTGCGAGGCGTCAAATACGGAAGCAATAGATGTGCCGAATTTGGTTGGGCAGAATTATTCTGATGTTAAGTCCAATTCAAGCTACAAGTTTAATTGGGATATTATAAATGTTTATGACTCCGGTAAGCCTGAGGGCGAAATTATTAAGCAGGAGCCGGAGGCAGGCTCTAAGAAGGTAAAAGAAAATGCTGTTATTACACTTACTGTAAACAGCTCGGATACGCTTGTTGCCGTACCTTATGTTTCGGGTGAGCCTGAGGAAACAGCACTTGCAAAGATTAAGGCAAAGGGCTTGGCTGCCGATGTAATTTATATTGAAGACGAAGACACTGCCGAGGAGATTGTACGAGATACTTCACCTAAGGCAGGCAGTGAAATTACAGTGTCTGAAAAGGTAAAGGTATTTGTAAAGAAAACAATAGTATCTACAACAACCACTGTGCCTGACCTTTCAAATATGACTCGTGACCAGGCTTCTGAGGCTATTGCTGCGGCAGGCTTGCTGTTTGACTACGAGTATAACAACGATATTGATAAGACAGCTGAAACGGTTATCGGTCAAAGCCCAATGAAGGGTAGCGTTGTTCAGCAGTCATCCACAGTTAAGGCATATGTAGCTAAGGGCGTTGAAAAGTTTAAGGTACTGAATATGACTACACTGCTGCCGCAGAATGCTACCACCGCAGTAGATGTAAGAATTGTTGTTGATGGTGTGCTTGATGAATCGGTAAGCGGCACAATGATACCGTCTGAGGTTGGTCAGATTTCCTATGAGGTAAGAGGAAGTAGCTCATCTGTAATTTATGTTGAGGTTGGCGGTCAAATTTGGAGAAAGTATGATGTAAACTTTGTAACAGAGAAAATATCCTTTGCTGCAGGAACGTACACACCTTCTTCGACAGAACCGGCTACATCATCAGGCAGTGAACCGGCTTCAGAGCCGACAGAGGCAGCTGCAACAGAGCCTACAATGGCACCTGAACAAACGCCGTCCGATACGGTAAATATAGAGGGATAATAAGTTCTATTAGGGTATTTAGCTTCCTAATATTAAAAATAGGAAAAACGAGGATGCTTATAAAGCATTCTCGTTTTTCCTATGTAAAAATACAGGCAGTCGGACATAAAATTATGTAAACAGGCAATACTGTTAAAAAATCGGTGTTTATAGGAAGTGATTAATTCATGCTTGGCTTTGTTCTCGGAATTTTTATTGGAGTGTTTTTCGGTGTGTGCGTTATGTGCGTGTTTAACGCAGCGTCAAAGGCAGATGATTAAAATGCGATAAAAATACATTAAAAAGGACTTTATTTGTATGCTTGCCGAACAAACAGGGAATAAAATTATGTAGTGAATATAAAAAATATAACAAGAGGTATAATGTAAAAGCCTTAAATTCTATACCATGGTGTTTGTGTGTGGTGCTAGCTTTAAAAAATTGTGTTCATAAAAAATCTCCCACTGAAATAATTGCATTTCGGTGGGAGATTTTAGCTTTGCTTAATAATTTTAAGGATTTATTTTAGGAATTTATTTTAGGAATTTTCTCATAACCGCTTCGGTACCCATAACCATAAGGTTTTCGTTAGGTGTGAAAACATAATCGGGGGTGATGGTAGGGCGAATATTGCTGCCTGCCTTTGTTCCTATAATATTTACATTGTATTTGGAACGAACATTAACTTGAGAAATCGTTTTGCCTACCCAAGCGTCAGGTACAGGAATCTCATATAAACCATATTCGTCAGTAAGCTCAATGTAGTCAAACACATTGTTTTTGCCAAATCTTACTGCCAGACGCTCTGCGGCCTCACGGTCGGCACACACAACATAGTCAGCACCGTTTCTCAGCAGCAGCTTTTCGTGAACATCACGGTTAGCTCTTGTCATAATAAACTTTGCACCGTTGTCCTTAAGCAATACGGTTATTTCAAGCACAGTCTGAAAGCTTTCGCCGCCTACTGCAACAACACACAAGTCAAAATTCGACACGCCTAACGACTCAATAAAGCGGTCGTCTGTTGCGTCGCCTATTTGAATATTTGTTAAAAAGTCTACAGCATCGTCGGCACGCTTTTCCTGTATGTCAACGCCTAATACATTGTTGCCCTCCTCTTCGAGTTTTTTTGCCATAATGGCTCCAAATCTTCCTAAACCTATAATTAAAATTGACTTCATTATAAAGTGTCTCCTTAACCAATCTGTAGTTTTTCCTGTGCGTGCTTTGAAACAGTTTTACCCTTGTCAGAGAACAGTGCCAGCAGAATGGTTACAGAGCCTATTCTGCCTATCATCATAAGCAAAATTAATATAATCTCCGATGCAGGTTGAAGCTGTGTGGTTATACCGAGTGTAGTGCCTACCGTTGCTATAGCGGAAACGCACTCAAACACTGCGTGCAGTATAGGCACACTTTCTATGCTTGAAATTGTCATAGACGCAAGGGCTACTATTAAAATATAAAGGGTAAAAATACAAGCCGCTGTTCTTCCTAAGCCGCTTTCAAGTCTTCTTCCAAATGCCTCAATATCTTTTCTGTGGCGAATAGTTGAAAGAATACTAAGCACCAAAACTGAAAAGGTTGTTGTTTTAAGACCGCCTGCTGTAGAACCCGTTGAGCCGCCAATAAACATAAGGCAAATAATCATACACAGGCTCGGCTCGGTCATTGCAGCCAGATTTAGTGAATTAAAGCCGGCGGTTCTTGCCGACACCGACTGAAACATTGATGTGAGTATTTGCTCGTTAAGAGGCATATTTTTAAACAATACGCCTTTTTGTTCAAAGATAAATATTGCCACCGTACCTATTACAATAAGTGACAGGCTTACGGTAAGCACCAGCTTGCTTTGAAGCTTTAGCTTTTTAAATTTAAATCTGTTTGTTAAAAGGTCAAACCAAACAATAAAGCCCAAGCCGCCCAAAATAATAAGTGCCATAATGATTATGTTGAAATACCAGTCACCTGCCTGATAGGTAACAGATGAAAAAGGCTTTTCATAACCCATAAGGTCAAAGCCGGCATTGCAGAAGGCAGAAACCGAATGGAATATTGAGTAAACTATACCCCTAAATACCCCCAGCCTTGGCACAAAGTAAAATGACAGCATAAAGGCTCCTACTGCCTCAATAATTGCAGTGCTTAAGAAAATTTTTTTTGTCAGCCTGACAATTCCGCCTATCTGCGGTGCAGATATGGAGTTTTGCATAATTACACGGGTGGCAATGCTTATTTTCATTTTTGTAAGAGCTACAATGGATATAGCCATTGTCATAAATCCTAAGCCGCCTATTTGAATCAGGCACAGAATTACAACCTTGCCGAACCAAGACCAGTGGGTGTATGTATCAAACCTGATTAAGCCTGTTACACAGGTAGCGGAGGTTGATGTGAAAAAGGAATCCAAAAAGTTTGTATATTCACCGGAGCGTGAAGAAACCGGCAGCGAAAGCAGTACGGCACCCAGAGTTATAATCATAAAAAATCCCAGTGTAATAATTCTCATAGGCGACAAATGCAAAAACAAGCCGTTAATTTTTTTGAAATAATAACCTATTTTAAACACCTTCCATTAGTATTATATATAATTTAAAATATCTTAATCCGAAAGGGAATATTCAAGATTTGCATAATGCAGCTTTCTGCCTACATCAGTGCCGCTTGGTAAAAGAGCCAAAGCAATAAACATTTCATTGCCGTCGGAAAGGCTGCTTAGAACAGCATACTCGCCCCTAATATCAGTTACAATATAATCTTGCGGTTCCAAAAATTTACCCCCTTGCCATAGAATACATAGATTATAGCACAGTTTTAAAAAAAATAAAGAGTTTTTGCAAAATATTATATAGATTTTACACTGCCTTGGTGAATATTGTTGCTATCAATAGCAGAATTTATTGTGTTCAGCACAAACTTTTTATTTCCGCTCCACTTTGGGGCAATAAGCAGACTTTTTGGCCCATCGCCGGTAATGCGGTGAATAACCATATTTTTAGGTATTATTTCAATGCATTTGCAGATAATATGTGTATATTCCTCCAGAGTTAAGGTCTTGAAGCTGCCGTCTTTGTATTGTCGTGCCATTTCTGTGCCCTTGAGTATATGAAGCAGCTGCAGCTTTATTCCGTCTGCACCGCTTTTTCCAACATAATCTACAGTTTGGTAAATCATATCCTCCGTTTCAAAGGGCAGCCCGATTATAATGTGAACAATAACGTTTATATTAATTGCTTTCAGTTTTTTTACGGCATGGTCAAAGTCATCCAAAGGGTAGCATCTGTTAATATATTCGGCTGTTTTTTCGTGAATGGTTTGCAGTCCCAGCTCAACAAATACAGGCTTTATCCTGTTTAATTTGTCAAGCAGTGCGATTACCTCATTTGGCAGACAGTCCGGGCGTGTACCTATGGACAAGGCAACAATTTTGGGGCTTTGTATAGCCTGTGTAAATATTTTTTCTAAATAATCTACAGGAGCATATGTGTTGGTAAACGACTGAAAATACGCTATAAACCTGTCCTCTTTAATTTTACTGCGTACTCTTGCTATAGCCGCCTCAATTTGTCTGTCAATTGAAAGAGTACTGTGGGGCGAAAAATCTCCGGAGCCTGTTTGGCTGCAAAAGGTACAGCCCCCTATGCCCACAGTACCGTCACGGTTTGGGCAGGTCATACCGCCGTTTAATGAGATTTTGTACACCTTGCCGCCAAACTTTTCTTTAAAAAATTGATTTGCAGAATAGTAATTCATATATTTCACCGAATAAATTTTATATTGCTGAAATTATTATAGCACACAGTTAATTGACTTTAAAGATATGATGTGCTAGAATTAGAAAATATAAATTAAGTTTTATGTAGGATTTAGTTATTTTTATTATGGTCAGTGAGTATGCTGACATTATTTAAACAAGGAGCTAAAACAGTATGAGGAATGTTCCTTTTTCTCCGCCTGACATTACAGAGGAGGAAATTACCGCAGTG
This sequence comes from Clostridium sp. CAG:964, assembly GCA_000435335.1. Taxonomy (GTDB): domain Bacteria; phylum Bacillota; class Clostridia; order Oscillospirales; family Acutalibacteraceae; genus CAG-964. The sequence goes on along the minus strand of FR891342.1, from coordinate 67,072 downwards.
GCAGACACTCTGCGTTCAGGCTGGATTACAACAGGACCAAAAACAAAATTATTTGAGCAGGAGGCAGCAAAGTGCTTTGGCACTTCAAAGGCTGTGGCACTTGGCTCTTGCACTGCAGCTTTAGAGCTTACTCTGCGTATTTTGGGTATAGGAGAGGGTGACGAGGTTATTGTTTCTGCCTACACCTATACAGCCAGTGCGGCTGTTATTGCACATGTAGGTGCAAAAATTGTAATGGTTGATACCGCACCGGAGTCATTTTTAATTGATCCTAAAAAGATAGAGGATGCAATTACAGAAAGAACAAAAGCTGTTATCCCTGTGGATATTGCAGGAAAAATGTGCGACTACGAGAGTATTTTTAAGGCTGTAGAAAATAAGAAGCATTTATTTAAACCGAATAATGATATTCAAAGACTTTATAACAGGGTTATAGTTGTGTCGGACTCGGCACACGGCTTCGGTTCCAGCAGACACGGAATAATGAGCGGCAGTGTAGCTGACTTTACTGCCTTTTCCTTACACGCCGTAAAAACTATTACAGCCGGCGAGGGCGGTATTGCCACCTGGCGTGATATGGAGGGCTTGGATAACGAATGGCTTTATAACCAGTATATGCTGTATTCACTTCACGGACAGACAAAGGACGCACTTCATAAAAATTTGGCAGGCTCTTGGGAATATGACATAGTTATACCGGGCTATAAGTGCAATATGACGGATATTCAAGCGTCTATAGCGTTGGTACAGCTAAAGAGATTTAAAGAAATTCAGGGCAGACGCTGTGACATAATAAAAAAATATGACAAGGCAATGGATGAAATGGGTGTGGGCTACCTGCACCATGTAAACAAGGAATTTGTTACAAGCTGCCATATTTACCTTACCAGAGTACCGGGTATAGGTCACAGAGAAAGAAATGAAATTATACGCCGTATGGCAGAGCTGGGGGTTGCCTGTAATGTGCACTTTAAGCCGCTGCCAATGATGACGGCATATAAAAATATGGGCTTTAGCATAGAAGATTATCCTAATGCTTATGCCCACTATAAGAACGAAATTACGCTTCCGCTGCATACAAGACTGAGCGATGAAGATGTGCAGTATGTAATAGACTGCTACCGCAAGGTTCTTACTGATATGAAGCTTATAAAAGAATGATTTTTTATCCCTCCGCTTTGATTATCGGAGGGATTTTTTGCATACACTAGAAAAAGGCGTGCTTTTTGCTTTTAGCACATATTCGACAAACAGCCGGCTTTGCTGTGTGCCTTGAATTTTTTATGCAAGGGTATAGTCTGGAGCTTAATATTTATTTAATAAATATTGCCACAGTTATCTTAATAAAAATTTAACAGTAAGACAGTATTGGGCAAAGCATAGCTTTTGCCGACTTGACACAAAGAGGCTAACAGGGTAAAATAAGATGAATGTGTGTGTTCGGACTTTTTTATTTAATTAATAAGTTTAATACAATTATTTATTTTCGGTCTTGTGTTCGGCACCGTTTGCGACACAAATATAAAGACCGATTGTAAGTAATTTTAAATTAATTTCATATACATAATTTAATAATGGAGGTTTGTTTGTGGATAACAACAATAGAAAGCCTGTCAGAAGCGTAAATAAAGGCAGGAAAACAACCGGTAACAGAAATGCCAAGGGGGGAAAGCAAATTGTCAAAAACGGCAGACGCACCTCGCCTAAGGGAAAGGTGAATCGAGGCAGAAAAAGAGTAGGGAACGGAAAAAGCAGCACCCCAACAGTAAAAATTGCTTTTTTGGGCGGACTTAATGAGATCGGAAAAAATATAACACTGTTTGAGTGCTGCGGCGATATGTTTATTTTGGACTGCGGTATGGCGTTTCCGGACGGCGAAATGCTGGGAGTAGACCTGGTTTTGCCTGATTTCACATATGTAAAGGAAAATATATCAAGAATAAAGGGTATTGTAATTACCCACGGTCATGAAGACCATATCGGCAGCTTGCCTTATCTGCTTAAGGACTGCAACATACCTGTATACGGCACACCGCTTACAATGGGACTTGTAGGCAACAAGCTAAAGGAGCATAACCTTGTATCGTCTGCTCGGCTTAATGTTGTAAATGCAGGCGATGTTGTAAAAATGGGCTGTATGGATGTGGAGCTTATACATGTAAACCATTCTATACCTGATTCCGTAGGTGTGGCTATTCATACGCCGGCAGGTACGCTTGTGCATACAGGTGACTTTAAAATAGACTGTACACCGGCAGCCGGCACGATTACGGATTTAACCCGTTTTGCAGAGCTTGGCAAGGAGGGAGTGCTGGCTCTTATGGCAGACTCCACCAATGCCGAACGCCCGGGCTATACCAAAACGGAGGCAAAGGTACAGGAAAGCTTTGAAAGACTTTTTGTAAGAGCACAGAACAGAAGAATTATAATTGCAACCTTTGCGTCAAATATCAACAGAATACAGCAGATTGTAAATTGTGCTTATGCCAATAACAGAAAAGTTGCATTTTCCGGCAGAAGTATGCTAAACTATATGCAGGTAGCAACAGAGCTTGGCTATGTAGATGTGCCGCAGGGTGTTATAATAGATATTGATTCTCTTAACCAGTACACGCCTGAACAGATTGTGCTTGTTACTACAGGAAGTCAGGGCGAGCCAATGTCGGCACTTTCCAGAATGGCATATTCTGACCACAAAAAGGTTGCTGTAGGCAACGGTGATTTTATAATTATTTCGGCAAACCCTATTCCGGGCAACGAAAAAATGGTGGGCAATGTTATTGATGAGCTTTTAAAGCTGGGCTGTGATGTTGTGTATGAGTCAATGTATGATGTTCATGTTTCGGGACACGCTTGTCAGGAGGAGCTGAAGATAGTACACAGCCTTGTTAAGCCGGAATTTTTTATACCTGTACACGGTGAGCAGAAGCACCTGCGTAAGCACGCAGGCTTGGCAGAAAGCCTGGGTATGAGCAGTGACCATATATTTATTGGTGACATTGGAAATGTTATAGAGCTGAAAAAGGGTTATATTAAGCAGCTGCCGTCTGTAGCGTCGGGCAAGGTGTTTGTTGACGGCTTGGGCGTAGGTGATGTAGGAAGTATAGTTCTGCGTGACCGTAAGCATTTGGGCCAGGATGGTTTAATTATTATTGTTGCTTCGCTTGATATTGTTGACGGCTATGTTGTAAGCGGCCCCGATATTGTTTCAAGAGGATTTGTTTATGTAAGAGAGTCCGAGGAGCTGCTTCACGAGGTTAGAAGAATTTCTACAGATATTCTTGTGGACTTTGCAAGTAAAAATGTTCACGAATGGAATGTAATAAAGAATAAGATTAAAGACGATGTTTCAAAGCATATCTTCAGCAAAACAAGAAGAAGTCCAATGATACTGCCAATTATTATGGAAGTGTAATTATAGTTTTTATTATAAAGGAGGAAGGACTATGAAACGAAAAATATGGACAGTTACCCCGTTTTTTATAGTGTACACTGTGGCAGTGTTTGCTATGGCTGTATTTTCCTTCCGTTGGAATTTGTATGTATTCGGCATAGAAATGATAATAGCCGTAATGTCTATTGTCATTGTTGCCTACGGAATAAGCCGCTTTAACCACCACATTTATTCTACGGTAAAGGCTACGGCTGAGAAGCTGGGCAGTGACAGCTTGGAGTATTTAAACCAGTTTAGTATACCCATTGTGGTTATTGGTTCATTTGACGATGTTGTTTGGTGCAATGAAAGCTTTAAAAAGGTTATGTGCAACAACAGAAACTGCGAGGGTGATCTGATAAATCACTATATACCAAACACCTCTGTAGATAATATTCTTAACTCAGACGGTTCGGATGTTATGTACGGTGAAAGGCGGTATACCGTTGTAGGCTGTAGAATATCCGAAAAGTCCAGAGTGCTTTATTTTGTAGACGACACCTACTACAAGGAAACAACCGATGAATATATGAATTCCCGTCCTGTTGTGGCTACCATTGAATTTGACAATGTAGACGAATTTGAAAAGGACGACGATCAGCAGCAGTCGTACATTATTGTAAATGTTGAAAAGGTTATACAAAAGTGGGCGGCTAAATTTAACGGTCTGTATAAAAAGCTATATAACAGCAGATATATGGTTATATTTGAAGAGAGAGTTATTGATTCTTTAACCGAGGACAATTTCAGTGTTCTTGAAGAGGTTAAAAATGTTGCCATTGAGGATAATCTGTGCAAGCCTACAATATCCGTAGGCATAGGCAGATGTGCAACCGGCTTTAAGCAGTGCGAATACTGGTCAAGGAATGCTCTTGATATGGCACTGGGCCGTGGCGGCGACCAGGCGGCTATAAAAACTAAAGACCAATACCGCTTTTACGGCGGAATCTCACAAGGCTTTGAGAAAATTGACAAGGTGCGTACAAGAGTTATTGCAAGCTCCTTGGTACAGCATATAAAGGCAAGCGACCATATTCTTATTATGGGACATCACAATTCCGACCTTGACTGCATCGGTACAGGAGTAGGCTTGTGGAGCAGTATTACAAAGGATATGAAAAAGCCGGCACATATTGTGGTTAAAAAAGACCGAACGGTTGCAGGCTCTCTTATAAGCCTAATGGAGGAGACAGGAAACGGAAATATGTTTATGGAGCCTGTAGAGGCACTTATGACAATTACCGAAAAAACCTTGCTTATTGTTGTAGATACACATTCTCCGGATTTTCTGGAGGATGCAAGAGTATATGAAAAGGCAGCAAGGGTAGTGGTTATTGACCACCACAGAATGATGGTAAATCATATTTCAAACGCACTTGTATTTTTCCATGAGCCATATGCCTCATCAGCGGCAGAAATGGCTACTGAGCTTATACAGTATATGGGTGACAAAGGCTTAACAAAATACGAGGCGGCGGCACTGCTTGCAGGCATTACACTGGATACAAAGAATTTTGTTTTGAAAACAGGCGTAAGAACCTTTGAGGCGGCTGCGTACCTAAGGCAAAAGGGTGCAGATACCGTCAGCGTTAAAAGGCTGTTTGCAAATTCACTTGACAATTACAAGGCGAAGTTTAAGCTTGTGTCAGGTGCGGAAATATTTGGCAAGTATGCACTTGCCTGCTCTGACGACGACTGCGACAGCGATATGCGTGTTACAGCGGCGCAGGCGGCTGACGATTTGTTAAGCATTAACAATGTGGTTGCGTCTTTTGTAATGTATAAGCAGGGCAGCAATGTTAATATATCTGCCCGCTCATTAGGCGATGTTAATGTGCAGGTTATTATGGAAAAGCTGGGTGGCGGCGGTCATCATTCTATGGCCGGTGCACAGCTTAAAAATGTTACTATGGAGCAGGCTCGAGCAAGCCTGCTGAGCATTATTGAAAATGATGAACCGCAGGAAAGCGGCCCGGACGAAAGCGAAATGGGCGAGCCTCAGTTTAACGGAGAGTATACTCATGAGGAGGATATTGAGGACACCTCTCAACCGGCTAATGCGGATACCGAGGCAAAAGAAAATGCGGTTGATAATACATAATTAAAATAAGAAAGGATTTGAGCATATAATGAAGGTTATACTACTACAGGATGTAAAGGGCACAGGCAAAAAGGGAGAATTAGTTAATGTTTCCGACGGCTATGCAAGAAATTTTTTGCTGCCTAAAAAAGCGGCCAAGGAGGCTACTGCACAGGCTATGAGCGAGCTTAAAAACGCAGAAGCGTCAAAGGCTTTTCAGATAGAAGAGGCTAAGAAAGCCGCAAATGCATCAAAGAAACTTATAGAGGGCAAGTCACTAAGCATTAAGGCTAAGGCGGGACAGGGCGGCAGACTGTTTGGCTCTGTAACTGCCAAGGAAATTTCAGCAGAGCTTAAAAAGCAGTTCGGCTTAAATGTGGATAAAAGAAAAATTTCACTGGATACAGACATTAAGGCGTTCGGTACATACAATGCCGAAATTAAGCTTTACACCGGCATTGCGGCTACGCTAAAGGTAGTAGTAACAGAAGCTTAAAAATGCTGATAAAGGATATAAATTATTTATGTTGAAAAATATCGACAAAGCACAGGCTTTGGTGCTGAAAAATCAGGTTGCATATCAGCAGGGACAGGTTGTAAGCAAAACTCTTGCTCAAAACCAAGCCCTAAGTATTACATTGTTTTCCTTTGACAAGGGCGAGGGAATCAGTGCTCACAAGTCAAAGGGAGATGCTTTTGTGACCTGTCTGGACGGCAAAGGCAAAATAACAATAGACGATAAGGAATATTTTCTGACAGAGGGACAGTCTATTGTAATGCCGGCGGGACATCCTCACGCCGTATATGGCGAAATGCAGTTTAAAATGCTGCTGGTGGTTGTATTTTAAGACTTAATAAAATACAAAATTTTAAAGGCACAGCAGGAAAGGAAGTGAGCAGCTGTGGCAGAGGGATATGAGTATTTTGAGGGCCTGAAGCTGCCCTACAACCTAAAGGCAGAGCAGGCGGTTTTAGGTGCTGTTTTGTTGGATCAGGATTGTTTGGACGATGTAGTTGAGCTTGTGCCTAACAAGGATTATTTTTATGTTTCAAACCATAAGCTTATTTATAGCTGTATGCTCAATCTTTACAACCGAGGTGCGGCTGTTGATGCAGTAACGGTTTTAAATGAGCTAAAGAAAGAACCCACCTTTGACCAAACAGAGGGCAGAGAGTATTTTATAAACCTTGCAAATGTTACTCCGTTTACATCAAATGCTAAGGATTATGCCCAAATTGTCAAAGAAAATTACGAAACACGCTCTCTGATAATTGCGGCCAAAAATATTATAGAGGACGCTTCAGAGGGTACATACAGCTCAAGTCAGCTTCTTGACTCTGCCGAACAGCGTATTTACGACATACGAAAGGGTGCAGATGTTAAAAGTCTGGAGCATATTGAAAGCGTTATTTACCAAACACTTTCAAGACTTGACGCACTAAATTCACCTGATAACGACAAATCAAAGCCAATACCGTCAGGCATAGCAGATTTAGACAGAATAATAACGGGACTGAACAGGTCAGACCTTATATTGCTGGCGGCTCGTCCGGGTATGGGTAAAACCTCCTTTGCACTTAACATTGCCCGTTATGTTGCCTCAAAGGCAAAAATGCGTGTTGCCTTTTTCTCTTTGGAAATGACAAAGGAGCAGCTTGTGTCCCGCTTGCTCTCTACCGAAGGACTTATAGAAGGTACAAAGCTACGGTCGGGTAAGCTGAATAATGACGAGTGGGCAAGACTTATGGAGGCGTCTGAAATTCTTAGTCGTGCCAATATGTATCTTGATGAAACCACAATGCTTACAGTGCCGGCTATGAAGGCCAAGCTAAGGCGGCTAAAGGATGTAGACCTGGTAGTTATTGACTACCTGCAGTTAATGGGAAGCACACTGCGTACAGAAAATCTGGTGCAGATTGTAGGTGAAAACACCCGCTCCCTAAAAAGTATGGCTAAGGAGCTGAATGTTCCTGTTATATTATTGTCACAGCTTTCCCGTGCCAGCGAACAGCGTGCTGAGCACAGACCAATGCTTTCTGATTTGAGAGATTCCGGTTCTATTGAGCAGGACGCAGATATAGTTTTGTTCCTGTACAGAGAAAGCTACTATAAGGACAAGGACGGCAAGAATAAGGAGGACGCAGACCTTAACAGCGGCGAATGTATTGTAGCCAAAAACAGACATGGCGAAACAAATACGGTAAAGCTGCACTGGCAGGGCGAATTTATGCGTTTTACATCTCAGGAGGAAAGGCATGAGTAAAAGCGTAAGCAAACTTATTGTTGAAGCTGTAGAGAGTAATCATATGATAGCCGCCGGCGAAAGAATTGTTGTTGGCGTTTCCGGAGGAGCAGATTCTATGTGTCTGCTCCACTTTCTTATGTCTGTAAAAGAAAAATATTCGCTTAAGCTTACTGCTGCACACATTAACCATAACCTGCGTGGCGACGAGGCAATGCGTGACCAAAGGGCGGTAGAGGACTTTTGCAGACAACACAATATAGAGTGCAGGGTGCTAAGTGCCGATATTAAGAAATTGTGTGCCGAAACAGGTCAGGGTACTGAGGAATGCGGCAGAAAAGTAAGGTATGACTTTTTTAACAGCCTTTGCAGAGAAAACGGTAAAATAGCCACAGCTCATACAATGTCTGATTCTGTAGAAACCGTACTTTTTAACTTAGCCAGAGGCAGCGGATTAAAGGGGCTTACCGGTATTCCGGCAGTTAGGGATAATATTATACGCCCTCTTATAAATATTACAAGGCGGCAGGTAGAGCAGTATTGTGAGGAAAATAAAATTCCGTATGTGACCGACTCTACCAACCTTACCGATGAATACAGCAGAAATAAAATCCGTCATACAGTTGTGCCGCAGCTTAAAAGCATTAACCCGGGTGCTGAATACGCAGTAAAAAGAATGTCCTCAATTATTGAGGAGCAGCTTGGCTTGACCGACAGCCTTGCCGCAGAGCTTCAAAACAGTGCAGCTGTAAAAAACGGCTACAGCTGTAAAAGCCTATGCAGTGCACATTTGGTGGTAGCTAAGCAGGCGGTTATAAATATTTTGAATAAGGCAGGGTGCAAAAGCTACGAGGAACGCCATATAGAGCTTATTATGCAGGCATTGAAGGACGGCGGTGCGGTAAATTTGCCAAAGGGATATACTGCCGCAGCCGGACAGGGGATTTTCAGGGTGTATAAACAGACCTTAGATTCACCGCCTGAAAATTTTAAAATTGCAGTTATCGGTAAGGAAAATAAAAGTATTGTTATAAATGAACAAAAAATTAATTTAAAATTCTTCACTAAGCAAAAATATGACAAAATTAAAAGAGTTCATAAAATTTTAGTAAATAATGTTATTGATTATGATATAATACACGGTGAAACGCTTTTCAGAACAAGACAACCCGGTGACATATATAAGCAGTATGGCAGAGGAGTAACAAAGCCTGTGAAAAAGCTGCTTATAGACGAAAAAATACCCAAAGAGAAACGCAGCAGTCTGCTTATGCTGGCCTGCGGAAGCGAGGTTATTTGGCTGCAGGGCTTTGGTGTGTCTGAAAAGTATAAAATAACCGACGGAACGAAAACTGTTTTAGTTGTTGAAGCCGAGGGAATATAAGTGGAGTTGGAATATGGCGGAATATTACGAAATTAACGACTTTAAAGAGGTTCTTTTTACCAAAGAGCAGATAGCGGATATGACTGAAAGACTGGGAAAGAAAATTACACAGGATTTCAGCGGAAAACCTCTTATGGTTATGGGACTGCTAAAGGGCAGTATTATGTTTATGGCAGATTTGCTTAGAGAAATTAAGCTGCCTTGCGTTTTAGACTTTATGGCTGTGTCAAGCTACGGCAGCGGCACCGAGTCACAGGGCAGAGTGCAGATCTTAAAGGATATATCCGAGTCGGTGCTTGGCAAAGATGTACTGATAGTAGAGGATATTATAGACAGTGGCGTAACCTTAAGCTTTATAGTCAATCATCTGAAAAATAAGGGGGCAAAAAGCGTAACGCTGTGCACACTTATCAATAAGCCCGAAAGACGCAAAAAAGAGGTTGATGTTAAATATATAGGTGCCGATATACCAAACGAGTTCATTGCCGGCTACGGTATGGACTATGGGGAAAGGTACCGTAATTTGCCGTTTATAGGCGTTTTGAAAGAGGAAATATATACTTAACAGTCAGCCTATGCAAATATGAGTTTTATATAGAATAGATTAAAAAAGCTAGGAGTGAAAATGGTTGAACAAAGATGATAATAAGAAGGCAGGTGCCGGACGCTTTCTGTTAGTTTTTGGTGTTGCAATTGCCGTAATTCTAATGGTAGTGTTTGTGTTTAATAATCAGCAAAGAGAAAAGCACTTGTATTCTGACATTGTTGGCTACTTTGAAAGAATGGAGGTCAAGGCGTTTACCCTTGACTTTGGCACAGGCGAGTTGAAAATGCAGCTTCGTGCAGACGCAGATATTGACGAGAACCTTGTCGTTAATAATGCAGGCGGAGGCTTGTTTGGCTCCTCACAGCAAAACACAGCCAGCCCGACAACTAAAAACCCTAAGCACAAGGGATTAGGCAACCTTACAAAAGACGGTGACGAAACCAACGGTGCTATTATTACCTACAGTGTTCCGGATGTATCGGTATTTTGGAAAACACTTATGGGTGATTTAGGCGACCAAAAGGGAACTAACCTTATAGAGGCCTATAACGAAAAATATCCTAATGCCCCTATGGTTTACGACTACAGCAAGGCAACAGACAACACCTGGCTGTGGGATCTTATTCCGTCAATTATTTTAATAGTGGCTATGATTGCCCTGTGGATATTCATTATGAAGAGAATGGCAGGGGGTATGGGTGACCCTACCAAAACAATGGGCTTTGGCAAGGCAAAGATTAAGAATCTTAACGATGAAAAGAGAAAGACCACCTTTGAGGATGTTGCCGGTGCCGATGAAGAAAAGGAAGAGCTTGAGGAAATTGTACTGTTCCTAAAGGACAGCAGCAAGTTCAGTGCATTAGGTGCAAGAATACCTAAGGGTGTGCTTCTTGTAGGCCCTCCGGGTACAGGTAAAACATTGCTTGCAAGGGCAGTTGCCGGTGAGGCAGGCGTACCGTTCTTCTCAATTTCAGGCTCTGATTTTGTTGAAATGTTTGTTGGCGTGGGTGCATCAAGAGTAAGAGATTTGTTTGACCAGGCTAAGAAGAACAGTCCTTGTATTATATTTATAGATGAAATTGACGCCGTTGGTCGTCAGCGTGGTGCCGGCGTAGGCGGCGGAAACGACGAACGAGAGCAAACGCTTAACCAGCTGTTGGTTGAGATGGACGGCTTTGGCATTAATGAAGGAATTATTATTATTGCCGCAACTAACCGTCCCGATGTTCTTGACCCTGCACTTATGCGTCCGGGCAGATTTGACAGACAGGTTGTTGTTAATTATCCTGATATTAAGGGCAGAAAAGAGATACTAAAGGTACATGCTAAGGATAAGCCTTTGGCTCCTGATGTTAAGCTGGAGGTTATTGCAGGTACTACGGCAGGCTTTACAGGTGCAGACCTTGAAAATCTGCTTAACGAGGCCGCATTGCTTGCCGCAAGAAAAGACCTAAAGGCTATTACCATGACAGAAATTCAGGACGCAATGATGAAGGTTGCGGTTGGCTCTGAAAAGAAGTCGAGAGTTATGTCCGAAAGCGAAAAGAAGCTTACAGCATATCACGAGGCAGGTCACGCAATTACATTCTATGCTTGCCCTACTCAAGACCCTGTACACGAAATTTCAATTATCCCTCGTGGCTTGGCAGGCGGATACACTATGCCTCAGCCTACAGAGGACAAGAGCTATCGTTCTAAAACATCAATGGAAGAAGACATTGTTGTTTGCCTAGGCGGTAGAGTAGCAGAGGCGCTTATTTTGGGCGATATTTCCACAGGCGCTTCAAACGATATTGAAAAGGCTACAGAAACCGCAAGAGCAATGGTTACTAAGTACGGTATGAGTGACCGCATAGGACCTATTAACTACTCGGGCGGTCAGGAAGTGTTTATCGGCAAGGATATGGGCCACGCAAAGGATTTCTCAGATGCAACATCTGCCGAAATCGACGAAGAGGTACACCGTATTATTTCTGAGGCATACAAGAAAACAGAGGATATACTTACACAGTATACTCCAAAGCTTCACGAGGTTGCCCAATACTTGATTAAGCACGAAAAAATGAACGGCGAGGTGTTTGCCGCTATTATGGCAGGTACCTATGTCGAAAAGGAAGA
>FR891342.1:52066-55201 GCA_000435335.1 Clostridium sp. CAG:964 | reverse complement strand
TTCCGCAGGCGACAACGCAGGCAGTGACGACGAATAATTTACAAGCCTGTATTACTTAAAATATAAGACAATTAAAATCCCTTTGCTATGTGCCAACAGCTAAAGCCTGTAGGCAGTGCAAAGGGATTTTTGTTTGCGGAAAAAAGTAGATTGACAGATAATAAATTATATATTACAGTATACATAAGCTAAAAAATAAATTTAGCAAATTTATTAAATGTATGGTTAATTCTTATTACAATTAATGAATAGGTGATAAAATGAATAATTATGTTATAATAGCCGGTGTAAATGGCACTGGCAAATCCAGCTTGCGCGGTGTGCTTGAAGGTCAGAATGTTCTTTTGGGGCATATTATAGATGCCGATGCTATTGCAAAAGAGAATAATTTTGACAACATTAAGGCAGGAAAAAAGGCGATAGAAGAAATAAACTATTGTCTTGAGAATAACTTATCCTTTACGCAGGAAACTACTCTTGCAGGTTACAGAACTGTTCGTACAATTAAGCAGGCTCGAAAACAGGGCTATTATATTACAATGTATTATGTAGGGTTAAGTTCAATGGAAGAAAGCATAGACCGTATTACTAACCGAGTAAGAAAAGGCGGTCATAATATTCCCATTGATGATGTTAAACGCCGATATGAAAAGCGTATAAGCTCTCTTAGCCGGGTTATACCGCTTTGTGATGAGGTTATTTTCTATGATAATGAAAACGGATTTATAAAGGTTGCTGAAATTAAAAATAACAAATTTCAGTATTTCAACGGTTACAAGCCTAAATGGTTAGTAGAGTATCAAAACGCTTTAAAATTGTAAAATATACAAAAACGCTTTGCCTTTTAAATAGGGCAGAGCGTTATTTTTTGTATTATGTTTGTGTATTATAAATGTAAGAGAATATAAATGTTTTCAGATATTCAACGGCATAAGTTATTAAATTATACATATAAAGCCCTACAGCTTGCCTTGCTCATCAAGCGTAAGCTCATATGCAGGAAACATTTCCTCCATAAATATTCTAACCTCCGGCAGGTCTATTTTTTCAATTGCCGCTTTCGTAGAGCTGTATGCCATAGAAAATTCCTTGTTTCCCATTAAAAGCTCTTGAGTGCATTTAATGAGTGCTGAAATTTTGTCAGCCGCCTTAATATACTTTTTCAGCTCAGGCTCCCAGCTGTTTTCGCACAGAATGCCGCTGTAGGCTTCTGCTAAATCACTTGGAAGCATTTTTATAAGCCGCTGTTGTGCTTGCTCCTCAATCTCTTTATATGCATTTTGAATTTTGTCGTTGTTGTATTTTACGGGGGTAGGCAGGTCACCTGTAATTATTTCGCTTGCGTCATGGTACATTGCCAAAACAGCAAGTCTGTCAGGGTCAATATTACCGCCGCACCTTTTGTTGTTAATAACACCCAAGGCGTGTGCTATTATAGTTACCTCCAAAGAGTGCTCGCTTAAATTTTCCTGCTTTGTATTATTCATTAGCCCCCAACGGTTAATGTATTTTATTCTGGACATCATTGCAAAAAATCCGTACATATTTCAGTCACCTCTGTGGTTGTTTTTACAGCTTGAATTATACTCCGTAAGGTGTGGCTTTTCAACCGCTTTTTTGAATATTTGGTTATATATAATAAAATGATGCTGATGAATTAAAAAATAAGAGCCTTAAAATATGACATAAAGAGGCTGTAAAAAGCGGCTTTTTCACATTGCTGTAATTGAGGAGGTAATGAGGATAATATCTGTTGGGCTTTACTGCATAATTACAGCTAAGGCTGGCAAATTGCATAAATTTTAAAATAAAATTATTTAATTTTTTACAATTTATCTAGGTTATGACAAATAGCTGTTGAAATTTACGCAATTATATGTTATTATTTCAATAAATAATCAATTAGTTATTTACGGAGGATGTATACACATATGAGAACAGAACAACAGCATAATGAAAGAAAGCAAGAAATTATGGAAAAATGCTTTGAATGCTATGCGGAAAAAGGTCTGACCGGCACGGGAATTAAGGCATTGGCAGAGGCCTGCAGCTGCACTACAGGAAACCTGTATGTTTATTTCAAAAACCTTGACGAATTGATTATTGAGTCCACAGCATACTGTATGGCAAAGGTGGAGGATGACTTTATGAGTAAAGCACCCACAGACCCAAGGGACGCTGTGAGATTTATTGAAGAAGTGCCGTACTGGACGGCAAAAAAGCACGGCAAAAAATACCGGCTGATGTATCAGATTTACACACATCCGAAATATATTGAATATGGAAAGAAATTTTTTGAGGGCGTTAATGAACGATATACAGAGTATGCAAAGCAATTGGAGCCTAAAATCGGCATACCCTACACCACCATAACGCCGCTTATATTCATATTCGTTCGTGCTTGCGTTCACTACGCTATGTTTGAGGATGAATACTACTTAAAATCCCAAATGGAGGTCTTAAAACAGGGCGTAGCCCTGTTTGCAGATAAATATGGCTCTGAATTTTTAAAGGGAGGTATTAAAAAATGAAAAAACGATTACTAAGCATTCTGATCACCCTTTGTATGGTGATGTGTGCCATTGCACCTTTGGTGAGTTATGCCAATCCGGGCGCATCCGCCTCGGGTGCATACGGCACATTGCTCACACCCGACACAAATCCCCCTGCCGGATGGGAAAAAGATGCAAGCAATCCATACGGCACAAAAAAGGGGCAGCCTTTTGCCCTTACCCCATGGTATGAGCCGATCATTTACAGCTACCGCAATGCGGAAAACGAAGCTGCAAAGGATCATACCAAGGTATACGACAAGCTGACACTCGGAAAGAATATTATCGAGTCGCCGAGCGGTACATACAGCGTTTCCTCGGTCGATAATGTCGCTTTCGCTGTCGGTTTGGCCTACGACCCGCTCGGCACAGGCAGAAACGATCACGCTATCTTTGTCGGTTTTTGCGATATGGATAATAAAAATCTCACGGCGAAGGTCTGCTATTGGGTGCAGAACCTTGTAACCAACAAGCGCTCCGATCTTCAAAAAATTGCCGACGCGCCGAAGTGGGCATGCAAGGATACCAGGTACGGCGAGCTGGAGTATCAGGAGTTCCGCCACTATTTCAATGTCACGGCGGG
>FR891342.1:43917-52036 GCA_000435335.1 Clostridium sp. CAG:964 | reverse complement strand
GACTATGACGGCGACGGAAAGATGACCGCCGTTATCACCTATGCCGGCAATGATGATCTGTGGGGAATCGCCGGAACGGGCATTGCCGGTGAACAGGGTCTTTCAAGAAAATCATTTGTGAAGTCCAAGGGCACTGACGATGCTTACTTCAGCGGTTGGAATACGACCAAATATGAAAGAGATCAGATCACGAAATCCCTTGCATCCGCCGATATAGACCGTGACGGTTGTGATGAGCTTTTTGTTTATGCCGGCGTTGCCGAGCCGGATAAAATTGACGGCAAGGACAAGGAACTTTCAAGCGATTCCTTCCGAAAGGCTGTTTCAAAGCTCTCGGTGTACAAAGCCAAAAGCGGAAATCTCAAGAGAATTGATCAAAAATCTCTGATGACCCTAAACCGTGAGGACGAAAATAAGGACGGCAGCCGTTACTACGATCATATCCGCTACGGAAACCTTGCCGCGGGAGACATCGACGGCGATGGCTGGCAGGAAATCATAATTGCCGGATATTTCCGTGAAGTCAGGGAAGAAAAGCTGAAGGGCTTTATCTGGGACAAGAAAACCGACGGCAACAATATGGGCTTTGCCGTTTATTACGGGCAGAACAATTCAATAACGAATGTGCAGAAAACCTCCATGAGCGGTTATACCGCAAACGGAACAAATGATCTCGGCGTAAAGCCGAAGCCTGCTATGACAAGCGTTGCGATCAACGGCAGAGGTACGCCTAAGCAGGTATGGATCGCAGGCGGTCTGTATGAGGTTCAGCAGAACGGTGCGCTCAACCTTCTGTGCGATACCACGCGCGAGAGGAACTCGAGTGCGAAATGGTGGTGGTATCAGGATGTCATTGCAGGCAATTTTGACCACAACACGGAAGGGCGCGAACAGGTGATTGCGCTTGCCGCCGAAAGGCAAAAGAGCGTCGGTCAACCGAATGCGCGCAAATTTGACCTCTTCACCGATGTTTACTACGGTGAGAATTTCGGCAGCGGCACGCTGTCCGTCGCCGGCAAGTATACGGCGACAGCCGAAAAGGACGAATACTCAAAGCTGTGTCACGATGCCGACCTCGCATGGGATATGCCGTATAACTGCATCCTGCTTGCGGGCGATGTGAACAAGGACGGTCTGTTTGCCCGCTATGAAGGCAAGGGCTACGGCTATTCCGACGCCCAAGTGCAGGCGGTGCTTCAAGCGGCTCCCTATTTTTCGGAGATCGGCGACTATGACCTCGATTTCTCCGACGGTTCCACCACCTATACCTTCTCCTCCGGCTATTCGGACACGAAATCCTCATCGCACAATACCTCCTTCGGCGCGTCCATTGTCGTGCAGGGCGATCTGAAGGTGTGGAGATACGAGGCATCGCTCGGATATACTATGGACTTTACCAAGAGCACCGAGGATACCCTTTCAAAGGAATACAGCGTATCCTTTAATGCCGGCGGCAACGATTCCGTGGTGCTGTACCGTGTGCCGGCAACGACCTATTATTACTCGATCTATGACCCCGAAAAGGGCGATTTTGACCTAAGCGAGAAGAATACTATCGCATTGATGATACCCGGTCAGCCGGTTTACACCATGCTTGACCGTGAATATTACGATGAGTTTGCGGTACTGTATAACGAAACCTACAAGAAAGACATTGCAGCAGGAAAGGCAAAGGCTTTGCCGATACTGACCAACTCTGTTTTGCCGGAGAACGCCGAGGGCGACCCGTTCGCCTATTGGTCGAATCCGGGCTCAACCGACAAATCGGTTACGGAATTTGAATCGTTGAGTAAGCAGAAATACGAGCTCGGCTTCGGCGCGAGTAGCATCACAAACGAATGGACCACATCAAAAGAGCATGCCGAGGGCGTTGAAGTGGCGCACGGATTCTCCGCCTCGATGAAAAGCACATGGGGCGCGGATTACTTCAACATGGGAATTGCGATTGATTTCAGCTACAGCAATGCCAAGGGAACGGTCTACACCACGACCGAGAGCAGCGGTGCCAGCGGCACGGTCAACAATATCGACCGCCGTTCGCTTCTGTCCTCCTATGGAATCGGCTATGACGTTTCAAGCCAGTATGGCTTTACATGGGATTTCGGTATGCGTACATGGACGGCAGGTGATCAGAATATTCCTGTGTTCGGCTATGTGCTGACAAATCTTCGTGCCGCACCGCCTGTGCCGACACTGACCGGTGTGTCCGTAACGGATAATCAAAGCACAAAAATCACATGGGAAGCACCGAAAGAAGATAGCAGACGTCCCTTTGCCGGATATCATATCTGGATGCGCATGGACGACGGTGAGTTTGAGCGCGTGACCGAAACGCCGCTTTCTTCGGAAACTCTTTCCTATACCTACTCCTCGCTGCAAGCGGATACTACCTATACCTTTGCAGTCTCAACCGTGGGCAGCAACGGATTGGCATCGGCGCTGTCCAACACCAAAACCTTCTCAACGTTTGCGGGTACCGGCGGCAGAGAAATCGAATTCCGCAATAACGGTAGCAGCATCCAGTGGCGATATGTGGGTGAGAGTGACGGTGCCTACCGCGATCTTGTCTCACTTGCCGAACTGACAGGAAATGACGGAACGGACGGAAAGCAAATTGAGCTGCGGGTATATAACGGATTTGTACAGTGGAAGTACAGCGATGATTCCATCTGGAACGATCTGATTGCCCTGTCGGATCTGAAAGGCGAAAAGGGAGAAAAGGGCGACAAAGGTGATAAAGGCGACACAGGTGAAAAGGGCGACACAGGCGATAAAGGCGACACAGGAGAAAAGGGAGAAAAGGGAGAAAAGGGCGATAAAGGCGACAAAGGTGACCCGGGAGAAGCCGGCGCACCCGGACAGGACGGAAAAGACGGTGCGACGCCGAAGCTTAAAATAGGTGATAACAACTTCTGGTATGTTTCGTATGACAACGGACAAACATGGGTATCCCTCGGCGTGAAAGCTGCCGGAGAGAAAGGTGATACCGGAGAAGCCGGACAACAGGGCAAAAAGGGCGATAAAGGCGACAAAGGTGACCCGGGACAGGACGGCAAGGACGGAACCAACGGTGCTAACGGTGCTAACGGAGCCAACGGTGCTAACGGCGCAAGCGGTGCCGACGGAAAAGACGGCGCCCCAGGCAAAGACGGTATTGACGGAAAAGACGGCACAAGTGGTGCTGACGGCAAGGACGGCGTCGGAATCGCCAAAGCGGAGATCAATGCAAACGGAGAACTCGTCCTCACTTACACTGACGGCACAACAGCTAATCTCGGTAAAGTTGTCGGTGCGGACGGTAAGGATGGCCTGACCCCTTTCATCGGCGAAAACGGCAACTGGTGGATCGGTGAGAAAGACACCGGCGTGAAAGCCGAGGTGGAGGCAGTCGTTCCTGTAGGCTCCGGAAACATATCCGCATCCGCATCCGCAGCTTCACCTGCTTTGATTGCCGTAGGCTCTGTTGCGGGGCTTGCGCTGCTTGGTAACCTCGGCTCGATTTTGTACATTATACTGAAAAAGAAAAGAGGTCCGGTGTAAGGCTGAAAAACGGAGGTAACAGAATATGAAAAAACGATTTCTGAGTATCGTACTTATTTTAAGTATGATGATGTGCCTTGTGCCTACAAGCGTATTTGCCGAGGGTGAAGTGCCAACGGGCACTGCTGCAATACAATTTGGCACATATGCAATAAGTGTACTAAGTAAAAATGCGAACTCAGCGAACGCACCGACCGTGTACTTTGGGCAAAATCAAGAAAATAAGCCTGCCGCATGGCGTGTCATCGGCTATGACGGAAGCGGTGTTGCCAGCACACAGGGGAATATGACCCTTCTTGCGGCATATAACATGGGTTTGTCAAAGTTCGGCGAGAGCAACGCTTATGCAGACAGCGATTTGAAAACCGCAATAGACGCACTTGCGGGTAAGCTGACGGCGAAAGAAACCGATGCTGTTGAAAAACGGACGCTTGCAACCGGAAGCTACAACGGAGAAAATACCGATTGCGTGGAAGGTGTTGGTGCTGCGGTAAGCAATGCTGCTTTTTGGCCGCTTTCTTCAAAAGAGGCTAATGCGGTAAAAGAGGATTTGCGAATTGTGGATCCCGAACATCCGCTTTGGGCGTCAAGCTATTGGTGGCTGCGCTCCCCCGGTAGAGTTTATGACGTTGCCGCCTACGTGACTGGTTATGGTTCTGTCGACTACACTGGGTGGAAAGTCTACAAAGAGTATGGTGTTCGTCCCGCTTTTAACTTAAATCTGGACTCTGTACTCTTTGCCTCTGCTGCTGTGGGCGGAAAGCCTGACGGAGGTTTGCAGCCCGTTTCCCAAAATTATACCGGAAACGAATGGAAGTTGACCCTTTATGACAGCAAGCGCAACAATTTCAGCAGAACTACCTGGGAGGTTTCCACTTCCACCAAGGGCGGCACCGTAGAGATATCATATACTGACGCGAAAACCGGCGCAAACGAATATATTTCCGCTCTGATCTTTGATGATGTCAGTAATGTAATCTATTACGGCCGCAGCAACGCCCCCCTCACAGAAAATGACGGTACGGCACAGATTACCATTCCTGCCGGCTTTGCCGAGGGCACCTATACCATGAGTGTCTTTAACGAGCAGTATAACGGCGACTGCAAAACCGACCTTGCAAGCGGTTTTGCGGATGTCAAGCTGACGGTTGAAAAACAGTCTGACGAGCAGTTTACCCTCGCTCCCGGCGGCAGATACTATTTCGACCTTTCGGCGATGAATATTCCCGGCACGGTAAACAGCAATCTGCCGGACAGCACCCTGCACTATGTGCCTTTCACCTATGCCGGCACAGTGGATGCATATTCAGTGAAAAATGAAGCCGACAAAGATACCACCTCTTACGAACATAGCTTGTTTATTGCTGACTACGCTATGACCCACACCGTGAGTTGGAATGAACTGAATGAGAAAAGTCTGATTTACGGAAAGGACTATGCCGGCGGCGGGGTGACATACTTACTGCGAGCCCCATCTGCGGGTTTACACTATGCCTACGGTCAAAATGCCGGCGGTACCCCGGGGAATAATGAGTGGGATGTGATTTTGGACAAAGCAAAACAAGGCAACAATGACAATACAAATGGCTATGTCAAAAACTGGCAGGATATATATTCCTGGGGGCAAGATAAAGTCGCTAGCTCGTCATTCGATCGTTCACTCCGTGGATACCGATCTTCTCGCTACTGGTACATTGAATCTGCAACGCACGCGGACTCAACCTTCGGTTTCCGCCCTGTCCTTGAGCTGCCGACAGATCTCGCCGCCGACAGCCTAAAGACGGTTGAGCTGGTTTTAGGCAGAAATATGCCCGGCGAGACTTATAACCGCATCAACATCATTGTGAAAAACGGTGAGAGCTTCAAAGCCCCAGCCGCCGAAGGGCTGCCTCGGCCGGATGGTATCTCTGCAGACGCACTGCTATGGTGGAAGGACGAAAAAGGGAACTACTACAAGCCGGGCGATACCGTTCCGGCGGAAAATATAACAATCACGGCACAGTGGAAAATCAATCAGTACACAATTACCTTTGACACCGCCGGCGGCAGTGAAATTGCTCCTATTACGCAAGACTACGGCACGGCAATTACCGCTCCGGCTAATCCGACAAGAGAGGGCTACGCTTTCAATGGTTGGGATAAAGAAATTCCGCAGACTATGCCGGCGGAAAACATTACAATTACTGCACAGTGGAAGGACACAGAAAAGCCGACGGGCGAAATCAGCGTTGGCACAAACAAGTGGAATACCTTGTTGAATAATATTACCTTTGGACTGTTCTTTAATGAAACGCAGACGGTTACTGTTGACGCATCCGACAACAGCGGCGACGAGGTAAAAATTGAATATCTGCTGTCAGCTGCGGAGCTAACCGAAGCAGAGCTTTCGGGCAAGTCTTTTACCGAATATGCAGACGCTTTTAGCATTAATCCGGATAATGAATATATTATTTATGTTAAGCTAACGGACAAATCCAATAACGTTGCCTATATTTCTTCACAGGGAATAGTGCTGGACGGAACAAGCCCTGTTATCTCCGGCATTGACAACGGCAAGACCTACTGTGAGGCACAGACTGTAACGGTAATAGAGAAATATATTGATACAGTTACGGTGAACGGAAAATCGGTTACACTTGACGAGAATAATCAGTTTGTCATCTCTCCGGCAGACGGCGAACAAAGAATCGTCGTTGCCGACAAGGTCGGAAATATGGCATCTGTTGCTGTAACGGTTAATGACGGTCATACTGCATCGGAGGATGACGGTGACTGTACAACGCCGGTTAAATGTATATATCACAATGATGTTATAGTTATTCCGGCAAAACAGCATGATTTTAGCGGTGAGTGGCATAAGGACGAAAACGAACATTGGCACAGCTGTCAAAACAGCGGCTGTACCATATCCGAGGCTAAAACTGCCCACAGCGGCAATGATGATAACGACTGCACCACGCCGGTGGCTTGCGAATGTGGATATGTATTGACAGCGGCAAGGTCAGAGCATACATGGGGCGAATGGGTATCCGACGGAAACGGCAAGCATACACACAAATGTACAGCGGATATGGATGTACTCACAGCGGCGGCACAGCAACCTGCCATACCAAGGCGGTTTGCGACGCTTGTCATAATGAGTACGGCGAATATAACGCAGACAACCACGACGGCACCTTAGAGTGGGTTCAGACAGCCACCACGCATGAGAAAAAATGGAGCTGTTGCAAGGCTGTAGCTACAGCAAAGGAAAACCACAGCTGGGAAAACGGTATTTGCACCGAGTGCGGATATGGATGTACTCACAGCGGCGGCACAGCAACCTGCCATACCAAGGCGGTTTGCGATGCTTGTCATAATGAGTACGGCGAATATAACGCAAACAACCACGACGGCGGCACAAAGGTGAGTGGCGATATTAAAGCCGGCTGTACCCAAAAGGGCTATACAGGAGATACCTACTGCCTGGGCTGTGAAAAGATTCTGACTAAGGGAACAGAAATTGCGGCAAGCGGTCATAGCGGCGGCAACGCCACCTGCAGAGATAAAGCCAAGTGCGATGTATGCGGTAAGAGCTACGGCGAGCTTAACCCGAAGAACCATGCAGACCTCAAGCATATTAACGCAAAAGCGGCAGCCACAGATGCCGAGGGGAATATTGAATATTGGTACTGTGACGGCTGCAATAAGTATTTCTCTGACGCAGCTGCAGCCAAGGAGATTAGCAAGGCGGATACTGTAATCAAGAAAATGCAGAGCTATCCGAAATCTCCGCAAACAGGTTATTGCACAAACCTCATACAGCTATGGCTTGCCCTGCTGTTTGTAGGCGGCGGCGTAGTTACCGGTACAACGGTTATTATCAAAAGAAGATACAACAGATAACAAAGCATCGGTTGTAGTCAAAGAGAAAGCATATAACGGATAATAAAACGCTTTAACAAAAAGCGGCTGTCTGAAGGGGCAGTCGCTTTTTACTGGGTATAAAAGCATTGAAATTTATCCTTGCTAAGCCTACCCTTGCTTTAAAAAAAGGTTAAAAATATATTTAGGCAGCTTGCAATATATCACATAGGGTTATTCCCTTTAACAGCCCTATACAAGCTTTGCTGTTTATGCTATAATGCAGTTGTCTGAAATATTGCAGTATTGAAAATATGCAGTATAAAAAGTGCCGTTGCTTCTAAACGGCGATTTCATTGGGCTGTAGCAAGGTTTATGAATCTATAGATAAAGAAAATGAAGCTGTAAATGTATTTACAAGGTGAATACTGCCTGTTGTGATAAGCAGACTGAATGGAGGAATTATAGTTGAACAGAGAAAACAAAAGAAAAAAATACGAAAAAGGCTATTACAAAACACACTCGTGCAACGAAACCTTTACCTGCAAGGTTTGCGGAAGAGAGGTTGTACCGGAGGGTGCAGGCAGCGGTCACAGAAACCATTGTCCAAACTGTTTATATAGCTTGCACCTTGATATTGAGCCGGGTGACCGCCAATCAGAGTGCGGCGGCCGTATGGAGCCTATAGCAGTGTGGGTTAGAAACAACGGCGAATGGGCTATTATACACAGGTGTA
>FR891342.1:0-43802 GCA_000435335.1 Clostridium sp. CAG:964 | reverse complement strand
CGCCGTTCCCTATTGAAAAAATTGAGGAAATGACAAGGCTGATGGGCGGTGACGGCAGGCTGGAGTAGCCGCTTTTTTAAACAGATTTATGTACATTTCTAAATTATGTGCCTATAAAAATCAGGCTCTTTGCCGTTGGAAAAACCGACGGCGAGGAGCCTTGTCTTATATTTACTGCCGAGATGTTCTGTGAATTTATTTTATAAAACTGTACAAACTGTATTTATAGGGGAGGTCGGTTATATGAATATACGCACAGATTTGGCACTTGAAGCAACCGAAATGGCAGGAAGCTGCAACGGTGTAAGGTTAAGCTCTCAAACATATTCCAATATGAAGGTAACAAAAATAAGGGTGCTGAATTCAGAGGGAGCAAAGGAGCTTGGCAAGGAGCCGGGCACATACATTACAGCGGAGTTTCCCAGCTTGTCAAATACTTTTCGGGACACCGACAGCCGCTTAGAAATTATAGGTGAATATATTAACGAGCTGCTGCCCGGTGAGGGTACTGTGTTGGTGGTGGGCTTAGGCAATCTTAATATAACTCCTGACGCACTGGGGCCAAAAAGTGCGGACAAAATTCTTGCAACACGCCATATCACTGGGAAAATTGCACAGGAAACAGGACTGGATAAGCTAAGAAGCGTAGCTGTAATATCACCGGGAGTTTTAGGTCAAACAGGAGTTGAAACAGGGGAGCTTGTGCTGAGTGTAGTAAAAAAAATAAAGCCAAGGGCCATTATAGCTATTGACGCACTTGCGTCACGCAGGCTTGAACGGCTAGGCTGTACACTTCAAATAGCAGACACGGGTATTTCCCCCGGTGCCGGAGTGGGCAACAACAGGTTTGCAATTAATGAAAAAACCACAGGCGTGCCGGTAATTGCTATAGGTATACCAACAGTTGTAGACGCACTGACCTTAGCAAGGGATATTATACCGGACTTTGTTTTTGAAAATGATATTAAAAGCGAAATATATCCCAAGGGACAGATGATGGTGGTAACACCACGAGAAATAGATTTGCTTATTGAGCGAGGTGCACAGCTAATAAGCTTGGCTGTAAACAGTGCACTTCATCAAAATTTTAATCTGGCAGATCTTGTTTCCCTTATTGGCTAGTAATGCAAAAGTATATTTATGCCGCCTTTTTCATATATTCTTATATGGAACAATACAGGAGGCATAATCAATGAGTAAATTAAATGGCGGCCGTTTGACAAATATATTTGCTTCATTGCTGGCGTCTGTATTGGCAGTAACTGCGGTTGTATGTACATTTATACGGATTAATGAGCTTAACGCAGGGCTGTCTATACAAATGCTGGCCTCCTCATTGTCTATGCCTCAAAGTGCAGCCGCCGCAGCTGTAAATCCGCCAAGCAAGCCGAAAACAACAGACGCTCCTGTAAACAGCACCGAACAGCCTGCACAGGCGGCAGCAGAATCAACTGCAGCAAAATCCGACGATGAAATTACAGACGATGAAAGTAAATATAAGGGTGATAAGCTCCCTGTAGTTGAACAGCATTTCGGAAGCTCCGGTGAAGATTACGGTAATTTTTCGGTTAAAAATTCTACCGACTACGACATTGATTACGAAAGCTTTTTATCCTCTGATTTAGGCTTTAAAATAGAAGATACCAAAGAACCGCAGGTGCTTATCGTTCATACACACACTACAGAGTCGTATTTAATAAACGACAACGGTTATTATTACACAGATTATCCTTTTAGAAGTAAGGATTCCTCAAGAAATATGGTTGCAGTTGGAAAGAAAATTAAAGAGGCTTTGAAGAAGAACGGCATATCGGCAGTTCAGGCTGATAAAATTCATGACGAAACCTATACCGGCTCGTATGACCGCAGTGAGCAGACCATATATGAATATATGGAGAAATATCCAAGCATAAGGGTAATACTTGATATACACCGTGACGCAGTGGGTTACGATGATGAAAGGGGCAAATATAAGCCTACATTTACATACAACGGAAAAAAGGCGGCCCAAATAATGATAATGAGCGGCTATGACCCGTATGATAATTACGGGCTGGGACACTGGCAGGAAAATCTTACCTTTGCACTGAAGCTTCAGCAAAAAGCTGAGGATATGTACCCCGGTATGACCAGACCTCTTTACTTTGGCGATTTTGCCTACAATATGTTTATTAACAACGGCTCACTGCTTATTGAGGTGGGAACAGAAACCAATACTCTTTCAGAGGCACAGTACACAGGCGAACTGCTGGGAAATGTACTTTCCTCCGTTCTTAATGATAATAAAGGCTAAAGCATACATTTTACGGAAATATGTTTATATGCATTTTAAATAATTTAATGTCTTTCTTTGGCTTAATTGTAAATTTTTCTGTATTTGCTAGACAAAGAAAAAATAAGTATTATAATAATTGTGTAATTTGTTTAGAGTAATGGAGAAATTTAATATGCTTAATAGATTTAAAAAGTTTTTTCCTGCTTTTATAATGTGTATTATAATGGCCTTGGTTTCGTGTACAACAGCATATGCGGCCCCTGAGGATTATTTAGATGATATATGGAACGGTATCAGCAGTGCGGTAGACGATATTAACGACCGCCTTGCCACAGAGCCAAATGTTACCGCAACAGAAGCACCCACGGAGTATGCAGAGCCTACGAGTCCGCCTTCGGACGCTCCGACAGAGCCGCAGTATACGCCAACAGAGCCGCAGGAGCAGGCAACAACATACCACGAGCCTGAAAATAATGACAGCTATGTTGACGATTATGATTATTCTCAGGTTTATCCTACAGAGGCGACGGAACAGGAGTATGCTCCCGAAATATTAACAGAAACATATACCGACGCCCCTTTTATTGAAAGACTGACCTCCGGCGACGGCAGCGGAAATCTATTTGTAGCGTTGGGAATATGGGCGGCCATAGTTGCAGGTATTATTATAGTGGTTTCTATAGTTATAGCTACACACAAACGAAAGAAAGGCAACGCCTAGCTTATAATAAAAAATAAATTGAATAAAGCATACAGCTCTCTGAATTGTCACAAAATCCTGTGATGATGCAGAGAGCTGCTTTTATATGCATATATCAGCGGTTATTGTTATTATCGGTGTTGTCCTCTGTTCCCATAATATCGCCTTCAATGTCGGATATTCCGTCGTCAATGGCGTCGCCTATTTCTCCCGCCACACCTTGCTGTGAGCCGTTTTCGTTTGGTCTGTCATTGTCGTTATCGTTATCGTTGCCATCTCTGTCCTTATCCTTGTTGCTGCTTCCTTCGTCTGTAGACACAGTTGTGGATTCGGTGCTCCCTGCAGCAGCGTTTGTTGCTGATGGATTGGCTGCATTAAGTGAAGAGTTGTCTGAAATTGTTCCGTTTTTGCCATTGCCGATTTTTCCACGCTCACTGCAGCCTACTATGCATAAAGAGAGAAGAATAGCAGAAGCAATTATACATAAAGCTTTTTTCATCGTTATTTCTCCTTAATATATTTTTACCAATACCGCACAGGCATTGTCATATTTTTAGTCTGACATACCTTACCGCATTATTTTATGCCCATATTTTTATGAGCACAGCCGGCTGTCATAACAAAAGCTACAGCTGCGGCAGCTGCAGATAACATCGGTAGTTTCTATAAATGCAGGTGCTAATATACGGTACATTCTTATGTTTTGCTTAAAAATGAAAATAATACATATTATTTTACCGCCTGTTGCAGTGCGGATTGTAAAAATAAAAAAGAAGAGGTGAGAAGGCTGATGTGAAATTCAAGGGCTAAAGCACATTTTTAAGCTCCTTTTTTAGCTTGTTTATTATTTTTTTCTCCAGTCTGGATATGTAGGACTGAGAAATTCCCAGCATTAGTGCAACCTCTTTTTGGGTATGCTCTTTAAAGCCCATCAAGCCAAACCTAAGCACTGTTATTTGCCTTGCCCTTGGCTCCAGTTTGTTTACAGCGTCAAGCAAAAGCTTACATTCTGCCTCCTGTTCTATATTCCTGTTTACTGTGTCGTTGTCACTGCCTAAAACATCGCTTAGCAAAAGCTCGTTGCCGTCCCAGTCAATGTTCAGAGGCTCGTCTATTGAAACCTCATTTTTTAGCTGAGTGCTTTTTCGCAGGTACATTAAAATTTCATTTTCAATACAGCGTGAGGCATAGGTGGCAAGCTTAATATTTCGTTGCGGACAAAAGGTGTTTACCGCTTTTATAAGACCGATTGTTCCTATGGATATTAAATCCTCTACTCCGGCACCTGTGGCCTCAAATTTTTTTGCTATGTACACAACCAGCCTAAGATTATGTGTTATAAGTGCTTCTCTGGCTGTTTCGTCACCGTCTGTTATACGCTGCATAACCAGCTGCTCCTCCGCTTTTTTCAGCGGAGGCGGCAGTGTTTGGGCACCGTTAATGTAATAAATTCCTCGGTAGCCCAGCAGACCTTCTTTAATTTTAAAGAATATACTATACAATTTTGCCAATATCACAATAATCATCCTTTACATATTCAATTATTTCAGGGTTTACCATAGCTTTTATTTCACCCTTTAAAACATTGCTTTTGCATACGGCTATATACACCTTTTGGGGGCAGTAATTATCATTAATATATACCTCTTTTGGCAAAAATGCAGGCAATAAGCCGCTGCCGCCAATAGAGGTGTAGGGTACAAGTCTGTATTTATGCTTAAGCACTCGGTCAGGCTCACTGTAGGTCAGCAAATTGCTAAAGGCTTCCTCGGCAACCGGCTTTACTGCGTCCTCGCTTGCAACTATAACCGGATATTGACTGAATGGCTCGCACAGGGTGTTGCCTGTATCAATTTTTCCGTAAAACTGGCAGTAGTTGTCGTTGTTTATTATTTTAATTTTGCATATTTCTATACTGCCTTTGTCTTTATTTGTAAAACGATTTATAAGCCGTATTACAAAATAACAGACAACGGTGGTTACTACCATTATTACAGGTGAAATGTTGAAATACACCACGGAATTTTTTACTGTCATTCCCTTTGGAGTAAGCATAAACCACACAAACAGCATTATGCCTGCAAAGGCAAAGCTTATAAGGTAAAACAGTCCCAGATTTTTTGCAAAGCTTGCCAAGCTGTGAAATCCGCAGGTAATAAGTATAATGCAGGCTGATATTGACAGCTTTAGCAAAAGATTTGGAATAAAGCCTATGTCCGGCAGTAAAATTATTAACGAGCATGCTGCTCCAAAACAACTGCCTAAAACAGTACGGAAGGTTTTAGGCTGAATTTTTGTTATTTTTTCGACAGCCGCCAATATGAAGTAATTTATAATAATGTTAGTGCCGATTAGAACATCTATGTATATTGTTTTTGTTATATCGCTCACCTCCTTACTGTTATTATCTCACCCGATGTAAAAAAATAATGTCATATACACAAAAGCACTTTTTCAAGCTTTGTGGATATTTATAAATTATTCCACAAATAAAAGAGCAATATGGATAAATAACGGCGTCTTATGTGCAGAGGGACAACACACTAAATAAATATGCATAGGCAGTCCCTTTTATGAAAATCTATATTTTAAAGCTATATGGTCAAATTAAACTGTTTGACCGAAATTTTCTAGTAATTTTTAATATATATATTGTTGACTTTCAAAATTAAGGTTGTATAATTTTAATAGCGACACTTTGTGCTTATGCTTGGCAAGCATTGTGCAAGGGCTGACCGTTTAACGGATTATGTAAAAATGAATAATCGGTAAAATGTTTCTCCTAACCGGCGTTAAGTCCTATGTTTGTGTTGATTTTTAGGTGCCGATTTGTTATACTGTAATATAAGCGTTAGAGCTTAATTTATAAAAAGTTACTTGAAAGAGAGCCTTATGAAGTATTGTGAAAAATGTAATACAATTACAGATGAAAATGTACAGATATGTCCTAAGTGCGGCAAGGGTAAGCTGAGAAGCGGAGAGCCTGCCGAGAACTTTCCAACAGTTATTGTAAAGGCAAGCGGCTTTGAAAAGGAGCGTATTTGTGCGGTGCTTGACGACGAAGGAATTCCTCACAGTGAAAAAATAACTAAAAAGCAGTTTTCTTCCGACGCAGTTACAGGCAGCAGCTTGGCAGAGTATGAAATTATGGTGCCATATGGTGCTTATTCAAAGGCGTTTGAGCTTCTTGTAGGTATAAATGCCATTAAGGTTGAAAGTGAAGACTTTAAAAGCAGCGAAAAGCTCTCCGAAAAAACGCCTAAGATAGAGGATTTTGACGGTGAGGACTATTACAGTACAAAGAACAGAATTATAAGGATAGTTTCGGTTATTCTTTTTTTGATAATTGTAGGCGGCGTAGTGCTGGGTGTAGATGCTGTTATGGCACTGATTAAGGGCTGGTTTTAAGAATAATAACGCCTTGCGGTATTTTTGAATAAGCAGCTTTGCTTCAAGGACTGTTAGGTATTACAGAGTAATAAATTGTTTATAATAAATATATAATTTATAAAATTTGTGAGAGTATTATGAAATTGAATGATTTAAAAAGAATTATAATTGTATGCGGACATTACGGCTGCGGCAAAACAAATTTTTCACTTAACCTTGCTTTGGATATTGCAAAGCAGGGCAGGGCCGTTACCCTGATAGACCTTGATGTTGTAAATCCTTACTTCAGAAGCTCAGACTATCAGGAGGTTTTAAAGGAAAACGGAGTAGATGTAATTGCTCCCGTATATGCCGGAACAAATGTTGACACTCCTGCACTTTCACCTAAAATAGACACCGTCTTGGACAGTGATAATAGCAGTGTTCTTGTTTTTGATGTGGGCGGAGATGACGCCGGTGCCTTTGCACTGGGAAGATATGCTTCAAAAATAAAATCAGAGGGCTATTCTTTTATATATGTGGTAAATAAATATCGCAATCTTATAAGTACACCGGAGCTGGCGTTGGGCGTGCTGGGTGAGATTATGTGTGCCTGCGGGCTAGAGCCCAGCTGTGTTGTGAACAATTCGCATTTGCAGAATTTGACTACGGCAGAAACCATAACAGAAGCCCTTGACTACGGCAATGAGGTTGCCCGTAAGCTAGATGTGCCTCTTTTGTGTACAACCGCACCAAACAAATTAATGAATGACAAAAAGCTTGAAAATTACAATTTATATTATGTTGAGCCAATAGTTAAACCACCCTTTGGACAGCAGGCATAATATAAATATTGAATATAATCAGTGGTATTAATGTAATGATGAAAGGAAGGAATAAAGCAATGGCTCGTATTGAAGTGAATGAAAGCTTATGTAAGGGCTGTGAGATGTGTGCAAACGCTTGTCCTAAGAAGATTATTGCACTGGATAAAACCAGGATAAACGCTAAGGGTTATCACCCGGCAACATTAACAGATGCTGATAAGTGTATAGGTTGTATGGCTTGTGCAACAATGTGCCCGGACGTGGCAATAACCGTATACCGTTAAGGTGAATTACGAAAGGATATGAATTTGATGGAAGACAAATTTTTAATGAAAGGTAACGAGGCGTTGGCAGAGGCTGCTATTCAGGCAGGCTGCAGGCACTTTTTCGGTTACCCTATTACTCCTCAGACAGAGCTTGCTGCTTATATGGCAAAGCGTATGCCTCAGGTTGACGGTACATATCTTCAGGCTGAGTCTGAAATAGCGGCGGCTAATATGGTTTTGGGTGCTGCCGGCTCAGGTGTGCGTGCAATGACATCTTCAAGCTCACCAGGTATAAGCCTAAAGACAGAGGCAATTTCTTATATGGCTGCCTGCGATATTCCTGCGCTTATTGTAAATGTACAGCGTGGCGGTCCGGGCTTAGGCGGTATTCAGCCGTCACAGGCAGACTACTGGCAGGCTACAAGAGCTACAGGACACGGTGATTTCCAAATTTTAGTATACGCACCGGCTACCATTCAGGAGATGGTTGACCTTGTAGGCATTGCATTTGACAAGGGCGACCAATACAGAATACCGGCTATGATACTGGCAGACGGTATGCTTGGTCAGATGATGGAGCCTGTAAAGCTTCCGGAGGCTAAAGCAAATAAAATTATTGACAAGCCATGGGCTTGCTGCGGCCACCACAATAAAAGACCGCATAATATTCTTAACTCTTTGCTGCTTTCTCCAAAAGAGCTGGAGGATTTAATTGTACAGAGATACAAGAGATATGAAATTATAAAAGAAAATGAACAGAAGTGGGACGAATATCTGGTTGATGACGCAGACATTGTTGTAGTAGCATACGGTGCGTCCTCAAGAATTTCTCACACTGCTGTAGATATGGCAAGAGAAAAGGGAATAAAGGCAGGCTTGCTAAGACCGATTACTCTGTGGCCGTTCCCTGTAAAGGCGTTTGAAGCTCTTAAGGAAACAGCTAAGGCGTTTATCAGCTGTGAAATGAGTATGGGACAAATGGTTGACGATGTAAAGCTGGCTGTTGAGTGTAAGAAGCCTGTAAGCTTTGTAGGCAGAACAGGTGGTAAAATTCCTACACCAAACGAAGTTCTTAACAAAATTATTGAAGTTGGAGGCGGCTGTTAATGGAAAAGGTAGTTTTTAAAAAGCCACATGCTTTAACTGATATTCCGTTTCATTATTGTGCCGGATGTACACACGGCATTATCCATAGGCTTGTAGCCGAAGTAATAGACGAGCTTGGCTGTGAGGGACACACCGTAGGCGTTTCTCCTGTAGGCTGTGCCGTAATGAATTATGACTATTTTAACTGCGATATGATTGAGGCACCTCACGGCAGAGCACCTGCTGTTGCAACAGGAATTAAGCGTGCCCACCCTGAAAATGTTGTGTTTACATACCAGGGCGACGGCGACTTGGCCGCTATAGGCACAGCAGAAACAGTACACGCCGCAACAAGAGGCGAAAATATAACCGTAATATTTGTAAACAACACAATTTACGGTATGACAGGCGGTCAGATGGCACCTACTTCACTGCCGGGACAGGTTACGCAAACCACTCCTTACGGCAGAGATGTCAACAAGGCAGGCTTCCCTGTAAGAATGTGCGAAATGCTTTCAGCACTGGACGGTGTTGCGTTGGCACAGCGTACCTCTGTAGATACAGTCAAAAATGTAAACGATACTAAAAAAGCAATACGAAAGGCTTTTCAAAATCAAATTGAAGGAAAGGGCTTTTCTATTATAGAGGTTTTGTCTACCTGCCCTACTAACTGGGGTATGAATCCTATTGAGGCGTTAGGATGGCTTAGAGAAAATATGATTCCTTATTATCCTTTGGGTGTTTATAAGGACGAAAAGAAAGGAGCCAGACTGGAAAATGAGTAAGGATTTTAATATTCTGTTTGCCGGCTTTGGAGGTCAGGGCGTATTGTTCTCCGGAAAGCTTGCGGCTTATGCCGGCTTGTATGACGATAAACACATTACCTGGCTTCCTTCATATGGCCCTGAAATGCGTGGAGGTACAGCAAACTGCAGTGTATGTATTTCGGATACGCCTATAGGCTCTCCGTGCGTTGTTTCTCCAAATGCCTTTGTTGCTCTTAATCTTCCGTCATTTGAAAGATTTAAGGACAGAGTAGTGCCGGGTGGAACAATGATAGTTGACAGCTCTATGATACCTGTTAAATGCGACAGAACAGATATTAACATTGTATATGTTGAGGCGTCTAAGCTTGCAACCGAAAATGACCTTGAGGGACTTTCAAACATTATCCTTTTGGGCAAGCTTTTTAAGGAAACAGGCTTCTGTACCGCAGAGTCACTTGACAAGGCATTGCTGAAGTGTATTCCGCCAAAAAGAAAGCATTTGCTGGAGCCTAACAGAAAAGCACTTAAAATTGGCTGTGAAGCATAATTGTTATTATGAAATATAATTGTTTGGTTTGGGACTGGAACGGTACAATAGTTGATGATGTTAATGCGTCGCTTTGCTCTGTAAATGATATGCTTATAAAGCGTGGACTTCCCACAATAAATATTCAGCAGTATTACAGCTATTTGGATACGCCTATTTATAAATTTTATGAGCATTTGTTTGACCTCAGCAAAATATCCTTTGATGTTATTCAAAGTGAGTTTACAGCCGGCTACGACAAGCATATAGGTGAAAATCCCTTGAACGCAGGTGCCTTGGAGCTTATGGAGTATTTTAAAAATATAGGCATAAGGCAGATAATTGTTTCCTCCTCAAGCCATAAAATAGTTGAAGAGGCTGCCAACAGGCTGGGTGTTGCCCGGTATATGGATTATATATCCGGTTCAGGTGACAATGCCGTAGGCAGCAAGGTGCAGCGTGCGGTCAGTGTTATAAACAAGGTTACAAAGGACTACAGCAGGGTTGTAGCGGTGGGAGATACTCTGCATGACTGTCAGCTTGCCAATGAAATAGGTGCTGACTGTGTGCTTGTATCAACAGGTCATCAAAGCAAGCAGGATTTGCTTACTACAGGCAAGCCTGTTATAGACAGCCTGTATCAGCTTAAGAATTATATTTTTTAGTGTGCAGCCTTTACTTAGGTGTATTATTTGTATTAATGCTATAAATTTTGGGCTGCTGCTGTACTTTAAACCTATTATGAAATATTTTAGGATACCGAATTACTCCGGTATCCTTTTTGTTCTGTTATTCATTATACAGTTTTTAATTTATGAATGTTGGTGAGAATATGATTAATTTATTTGGGAAAAAAACAGCTGCACAGGGCGGTGCAGTGGAATATATTGTTGCAGGTCTGGGAAATCCCGGAAGGCAATACGAAAACACCAGGCACAATGCAGGCTTTATAGCACTTGATAAGCTTGCAGATAAATACAACTGCAATGTAAGTAAAATGAAGTACAAGGCTTTAATAGGCGACTGCACTATTGCGGGAAAAAGAACCTTGCTTATGAAGCCCCAAACATTTATGAATTTAAGCGGTGAGGCAGTGGTACAGGCAATGAGCTTTTATAAAATTCCGCCTGAGAATGTTATTGTTTTGTTTGACGACATATCATTAGATGTAGGCAGAATGCGTATAAGACGCAAGGGCAGTGACGGCGGTCAAAAGGGAATGAGAAGCATAATAGAGCTAAGCGGAAGCAGCTTGTTCCCTAGGGTGAAAATTGGCATAGGCGAAAAGCCGAACCCTAACTGGCAGCTGGCAGACTGGGTTTTGTCAAGATTTACCGCAGCCGAGCGTGAAGCCCTAGACAAGGTTACAGACAATGCCTGCGGTGCGGTTGAATATATTATTGCCGGAAATATAGATAAAGCAATGGCTGATTTCAACTCATAAGGAGTGTAAAATGAAATTCTTAGACAATATAATAGAAAAAGTACCTGAGTACCAAACATTAAAAAAAGCAATTGCCAAAGGGCAGTGTGCTGTAGCTGTTACAGGGCTTACAGGGGTACACAAGGCTCACATTATTAATTCACTCCCATTTTCCAAGAAAATGGGAGCATTTGTGGTTGTTGCAGATGAGCACGAAGCACAGGTGCTTTCGTCGGACATAACCGCAATGGGCAAAAGTGCTTATATCTACCCTATGAGGGATTTTATATTTAGGGATATAAAAAGTAAATCAAGAGAATACGAGCACCAAAGAATTAAGGTGCTTTGTAAAATGCTTGAAAACGATGCCGATGTTGTTATTACCACCATAGACGCATTGGCACAGTTTACAATACCAAGGGAGGTTTTGATGCGTGCAACAGCCACCCTGAAAAGCGGCACCGAAATTTCTATTGAAAGTGTTATGGAAGCACTTGTGCTTAACGGCTACGAAAGATGTGACATTGTAGAGGGAGCAGGTCAGTTTGCACAGCGTGGCGGTATAGTAGACTTATTTATGCCGGACAGCGAAAAGCCTGTAAGAATTGAATTTTGGGGTGACGAAATTGACACTATAAATACCTTTGATATTCAAACTCAGCGTCGCTTGGATTATGTTGAAAGCATAACCATTACGCCGTCGGTAGAGGTATTGGTCAGTGACAAAGCAGCCTTGGCGGACAAAATAGAGCACAAGCTAAAGCTTTTACGAGGTAAAAATTCAGCCAAAGCAAAGGAAACCCTGCAGTCGGAGGCTGACGCACTTCGCAGTGGAGTTACTGTAGGCTCAATAGATAAGTTTATCGGCTTGGTCTACGACAAGCCTGAAACATTGCTTAACTATATAGAAAACAGAATTATATTTATATCCGAGCAAACAAAGGTAAAGGCAAGGCAAAGCTCATTTTATTCCCAGTACAATGCCGAAATTAAAGATGATTTTGCTACAGGCACGCTTTGCAAGGGCTTTGAAACCTACTGTATTGAGAAGTATGATGTGTGGGAGTATTTTCACGGCTGTACTACAGTATTTTTGGATAACTTTACACACGGCTCCTATGATTTTCAGTTAAAGGAGCTTATCAGCTTTACTGCAAAACAGCTGTCCTTGTGGAGCGGTTCATACAAGGTGCTAAAAGAAGACCTTGATATGGACTTTAACAGCAGTACGACGACGGTTATTCTTGCAGGCACGGCTAAAAGTGCGGCGTCTTTGGAGCAGCAGCTAAAAGACGACAATTATCCGGCCGTATATGTAAAGGATATTGAAAACCCATTGCCAAACACTATATATGTTATGGAGGGTGCACTGTCAGCAGGCTTTGAATACCCCTCTGCAGGTTTTAAGCTGATTACTCATGGAATAGTGTTTGCTCCACAAAAGAAGAAGCCTAAAAGACCTAAAAACGCACAGCAGATTTATTCGCTTGAGGAGCTTAGCATAGGCGACTATGTTGTACACACAAAGTTTGGTATTGGTGTGTACAAGGGAATAAATAAAATTGAAAAGGAAGGCATTATTAAGGACTATATTACCATTCTTTATGCAAAGGACGACGAGCTGTATGTGCCTGTTACTCAGCTTGATATGGTGTCTAAATATATAGGCCCAAAGGAGGATAACCGGGTAAAGCTAAGCAAGCTTGGCGGTACCGACTGGGCAAAGGCTAAGTCTAGAGTACGAAGTGCGGTAAAGGATATTGCACATGAGCTTACAAGGCTGTATGCCGAAAGAATGAACGCAAAGGGCTATGCTTTTTCACCGGACAGTGAATGGCACCACGATTTTGCGTCACATTTTGAATATGAGGAAACAAGCGATCAGCTGCGTTGCATTGACGAAATTACAAGCGATATGGAACGCACCGCACCCATGGACAGACTTTTGTGCGGCGATGTTGGCTTTGGCAAAACAGAGGTTGCACTTCGTGCCGCCTTTAAGTGTGTGGCAGATTCAAAGCAGTGTGCATTGCTTTGCCCTACAACCATTTTGGCGTGGCAGCACTACCAAACGGCTTTAAGAAGATTTGAGGGCTTTCCGGTAAAAATAGAGCTGCTTTCAAGATTTAGAACCACTGCACAGCAAGGTGAAGTAATAAGGGCTTTGAAGCGTGGTGAGGTGGATATGGTAATAGGTACCCACCGCTTAATTTCAAAGGACATTCAGTTCAGGGACTTGGGGCTGGTTATTATAGATGAGGAGCAACGCTTTGGTGTTGCCCAAAAGGAAAAATTTAAGGAAATGTGTAAAAATATAGATGTTCTTACACTTTCCGCCACGCCAATTCCACGAACATTGAATATGGCTATGAGCGGTATTAGAGATATGTCTGTTTTGGAGGAAGCACCCCAGGACAGACAGCCTGTACAGACATATGTAATGGAGTATGACCGAGAGGTTATTTTTGACGCAATTCGCCGTGAGCTTAGACGAGGCGGACAGGTGTTCTATTTGCATAACAGTGTAGATACTATAGAACGCTGTGCTTATGATATAATGGAGGGCATACCCGAGGCTAAGGTAGGTGTAGGCCACGGCAAAATGAGCGAGCAGCAGTTGTCTGAGGTTTGGCGGCAAATGCTTGAGCAGGAAATAAATGTACTTGTATGTACCACAATTATTGAAACAGGTGTAGATATACCAAATGCCAATACTCTTATAATTGACAATGCTGACTATATGGGCTTGTCACAGCTTCACCAGCTAAGGGGCAGGGTGGGCAGGTCATCAAGAAGAGCCTACGCTTATTTCACCTTTAGACCTATGAAGGTTCTTACCGAGGTTTCGGCAAAACGCTTGGCGGCCATAGAAGAATTTACCGAGTTTGGCAGTGGATTTAAGATAGCAATGCGTGACCTTGAAATTCGTGGTGCCGGCAATGTGCTTGGTGCACAGCAGCACGGCCATATGGAAATAGTGGGTTATGATATGTACCTAAAGCTTTTGAACGAGGCTATTCGTGAAGAAAGGGGAGAGGAGGCTCTGCCTGAGGATATAGAATGCTCCATTGATGTTCCTATACCGGCATATATACCGGAGGATTATATATCTTCACTGAAATTACGAATTGCTATGTACCGCCGTATTGCAGATATTCGAACAAAAGAGGATGCCGACGATGTAATTGATGAGCTTATAGACAGGTTCGGCGATGTTCCGCAAGCGGTTATGGGACTAATTGAGGTGGCTCTCATAAGAAATACAGCCTCCTCCTACGGAATATACGAAATCAAACAGCTGGATACCTCAATGCTGCTGTTCCTGACGGATGTGCGTACTAAAAAGGTGGCAGATTTGCTTGACAAGCTGACAGGTCAGGCAGTTTTAAAGCTGGACGGCAAGCCTCATATTCAGGTTAGAATTAAAAAGTATACACCGCCATTAAAGGTGCTGACGCAGATATTTAATTAGCTTTACAATACTTTCCGTTTTTGTTATAATCTAAATGGATTTTTAAAATTATTTAGAGAATGAGTCGAATTTTGTTTGAAACGGGGTGAGGTATTGTGAACAGACTTTTAAAATTTATTTCTGCATTGGCTCTTATGGCAATTATTGCTGTAATGTCTGTGCTTTCCGCTTTTGCCTACGGCGGAGCAGTGAGCAACACAGGCGACAGTAAAACCATTGTTATTGTTCTTTTAGCTGTCATAATGGTGGCTGCGGTAGTTGCTGTAATATTTCTCTCACGCAAAAAGTAAGAAAGCTGTAGAGTATATCTTGAATTTTTCGGTGTGTTATAGCCGATATAAAAAAGCGGAATTAAAGGCAAATAATACCTGCAATTCCGCTTTTTGCATAAATTACCTGTAAAGAAAGAAAGGTGACAGACCGTATGCGGCTTGTCACCTTTTGATTCAGTGTGTAAATTTCCTGAAAAATCAGAAATAAACATCCATTTCAAACTCATCTGTGCCGTTTACTACACAGTAAGCCTTCTTGTCAACAGGCTTTAGGTAAACTTTAATATCCTTAATTTCGGCGTTTTCGTTGTTAGCAAGGTATGATTTCTTTGCGTTTTCAACTATGTCAGAATATTTTTCCTCGCCCTCGTCATACTGTATAACAAACTCAACAGTAGGCTCAACAGCCTTCTTGGTAGTTTTTCTTGCAGTTGTTTTCTTAGCTGCCGGCTTTTTAGCAGCGGCTTCCTTTACAGGCTTCTCTGCAGCCTTAGCAGCAGCCTTTACCTCCTCTGCCTTCTTCTCAACGGCAGTTTTTACTTCCTCTGCCTTTTTTTCTACAGCAGCTACAGCCTTTTCTGCTTTCTCTTCAACAGCTGCTTTTGTTTTCCCAACCTTTTTCTCAACTACAGCCTTTGCTTCCTCAACCTTCTCTGCAGCCTTTGCTGCTGTTGTGGCAGGTGCTGCAGCTGCCTTTGCAGTTGCTGTTGTGCTAGGTGCTACAGCCTTTTTAGCTGTGGTAGTTGTTGTTTCTGCTGCCTTCTCTGCAGTTTTTGCAGTTGTAGTTTTTTTAGCAGTAGTTTTCTTTGTTGTTGCCATTAAAAAATACCTTCTTTCAATAAAAGTGAAATAATTCCTTAAAAACACCCCACACATCTACCTGTATGAAGCTTACAAACACATTATATAATCTTTAAAATACAGTTGTCAAATAATTATTAAAAATTCGATTACTGTTACAGTTTTACCGAAAGCAGAGTTATAAATTTGGTAAACTTATACATATAACTAATATGAATTACTATGGTGAAATTTTAACGCATTATAAAAAAAACTCAGTATTTACAGCACCATTACTTATAGTGTGCAGACAGTAGGCAAGCTGCTTACCGAGCTGCAGGCGTTTTTTTCATAAGTTTTAATATTTGGTTGTACAGTACGGAAATAAATGATATAATAATATTCACAAGAAAATTGCAGACACTGCTGCATAAATAAATGAAAAAGGATGTATACAATGATAACAGTATCTAATGTAAGCGTTAATTTCAGCGGAACAGATTTATTTAAGGAAGTTGATCTAAAATTTACTCCGGGCAATTGCTATGGTGTAATTGGTGCAAACGGTGCCGGTAAGTCTACATTTTTAAAGGTATTAACAGGAGAGCTAGAGCCTACTACAGGCGATGTAATTATTCCCGAAGGCGAGCGTATGAGCGTTCTTAAGCAAGACCATTTCGCATATGACCGGTACACTGTTTTGGACACGGTTATAATGGGTAATATGAAGCTATATAACATTATGAAGGAAAAAGACGAGCTGTATGCAAAGCCGGATTTTAGCGATGAAGACGGCATAAGAGCCAGTGAGCTTGAGGCAGAATTTGCCGAAATGGACGGCTGGGAGGCAGAAAGCGACGCCTCTAAGCTTATTCAGGGCTTGGGCTTGAGCGAGGATATTTTATACTCACAAATGTCAACTCTTACCGGTAACGAAAAGGTAAAGGTGCTGCTTGCACAGGCACTTTTTGGAAATCCGGAAATACTTATGATGGACGAGCCTACAAACAACCTTGACATTATGGCTATTTCATGGCTTGAGGATTTCCTGATGGATTACGAGGGTACTGTAATTGTCGTAAGCCATGACAGACATTTTCTTAATACTGTATGTACCCATATGGTGGACATTGACTACGGTAAGATTAAAATGTATGTAGGTAACTATGAGTTCTGGTATGAGTCAAGCCAAATGGTACAGGCTATGATAAAACAGCAAAACAAGAAGAATGAGGATAAAATTAAGGAGCTGCAAAGCTTTATTCAAAGGTTCTCTGCTAACAAGTCAAAGTCAAAGCAGGCTACATCCAGAAGAAAGCTGCTTGATAAGCTGACAGTTGAAGAAATGCCGGCTTCAAGCCGCAGATACCCGTTTGTAGGCTTTACGCAGGACAGAGAGGTAGGCAAGGAAATTCTTGCTGTAGAGGGACTTTGCAAGAAAATTGACGGCGAGGATGTATTAAAGAATGTTTCCTTTAGAGTGGAGCGTGGCGACAAAATTGCCTTTATTAGCGACAAGGAAACCTCTGTTACTGCTCTGTTTGAAATTTTAATGGAAAAGGATACACAGGATTCCGGTACATTTAAGTGGGGCGTAAGCACAAGCACATCGTATTTTCCAAAGGATAATTCAGAGTTCTTTAATGATTGCGACGACTCTATTTTAAATTGGCTGGAGCAGTACAACAACGGCGCCGACCATACAGAAACATATCTGCGGGGCTTCTTAGGAAGAATGCTATTTAGCGGTGAAGATGTATTTAAGCCTGTTAAGGTGCTTAGCGGTGGCGAAAAGGTGCGCTGTATGCTTTCAAAAATGATGATGGGCGGTGCAAATGTTCTTGTACTTGACCAGCCTACCAACCATCTTGACCTTGAGTCTATTACAGCAGTAAACAAGGGCTTGGCAAGCTTCCCGGGCATTGTATTGTTTACTTCGCACGACCACGAGTTTATTTCAACGGTGGCAAACCGTATTATTTTCATTCAAGAGGACGGCATAAAGGATATTACTTCGGGCTATGATGAATATTTGGCAGCAAATAATTTAATAAGAGAGTAATTTATTTTGCTGCTTTGTACTGTTTTATATTTGTGACAGTATGAAAATACACGCAGGGCGTGGGTGCACAAGCACACACTCACGCCTGACCGGATATTTGTTTTATATTTTGGGTTGTTAATAAGGATAGATATTTTATGGTGGGGTGACTGTATGGCAAGGAGTACAAGTCAAAAACTAAAGCTTTTTTATTTAAGGAAAATACTTCTTGATAAAACTGATGATGACCATGGCTTGACTATTTCTGAAATTGTTGACGAGCTTAAAAGATACGGTATTACATCGGAACGAAAAAGTCTGTATGCCGACCTGTCTGCACTGGATCAAATGGATTTCGAGATTGAAAAGGTGCGGGTGGGCAACAGATGCGAATACAGAGTAATAGCCGGCAGAAAATATCAGCTTGCAGAGGTTAAGCTGATGGTAGACGCCATACAGTCTACAAGGTTTATTACAAAAAAGAAATCCAATGAGCTTATAAAAAAGCTGGAAAAGGAAGTAAGTGTTTACGAGGCAAAAAAGCTTCAGCGTACAGTCTTTATTGAAAAGCGTTCAAAAACAGACAACGAAAGCATTTATATAAGCATAGACCAAATTTACCGTGCTATTCAAGACGAAAAGCAGATATGCTTTAACTATTACCAGTGGTTTGTGGAGTTTAACGGCTACAAAAAGGTAATTGAAAAGCCTAAATATGACGGCAGGCTTTATACTGTAAGCCCTTGGTGTATGCTGTGGAATGATGAAAAGTATTACCTTGTTGCATATGATGCTGATGCTAAAAAAATAAAGCACTACAGAGTAGATAAAATAAAAAATGCTGTTGTACTTCCGCAGGAGCGGTTGGGTAGTGAAGCCTTTAAGGACTTTGATGTTTCTACATATACTAAAAAAACCTTTGGTATGTTTGGCGGCGACGCCACAAAAGAGGTAACCTTGAAAATTGATAATTCACTTATAGGTGTAATAATAGACCGCTTTGGCAGTGACTATCATATTACTAAGGCGGACGATTCTCACAGCAATATAACTGTAAGCATTTATACAAGTCGGCAATTTTTTGGCTGGATATTCGGCTTGGGAGATTTGGTTGAAATTGTTTCGCCAAATGATGTTGTAAAGGAATTTAAAGAAACAATTAGGAAAATTAACAAGCTGTACAGAAAATAATCATAAAGTAAATAGAAAATTAAACGCACGCTTGAAAAGGCAGAATTAGGCAATTCATTGTGCTTAATTTTTAAATTAATGAAATAATCATACTTAAGTCTGTACCAATTATGGGACACAGTTTTCGGTATAATGGAAGCTAAAGGAGATGTTTAAGTATGATTAATTTTTGTTTGCTATTTTTAGTTCTTATG
Organism: Clostridium sp. CAG:964; assembly: GCA_000435335.1. Taxonomy (GTDB): domain Bacteria; phylum Bacillota; class Clostridia; order Oscillospirales; family Acutalibacteraceae; genus CAG-964. The sequence goes on along the minus strand of FR891342.1, from coordinate 24,613 downwards.
GCTGTCAGAAGGATTATGTGGCTTATAAGCAGCGAGCTTATGTGCATACTAGAGGATAAAATTAAATTTATATTTTATACTGCTGTGGCTGCCGTAATGCTTTTTGTGGATATTTCTGCCGCAACAAAAACCGAAAAAAATATGCTTGCCTGCAGCAAGGCTTATGCAAAACAATGCATTAAAGTTAAAAAGAATGCTGTAAAGAAGAATAAGCACGCTAAAAAGGTTAAGAGCTTTTTTGCTTTGTTAGAGCCTGTCAGCATTGAACGCACGCAGGCAGTTAAAAGGAGTATTGCAGATGAGGACTGCTCAAGAGCGGCATAACGATTTTATGTAAAAGGAGAAAATAATGGTTAAGGAAATTGTAAAGGACCCTTTGTTTTTAGCGCAAAAGTCATTACCTGCAACTAAAAAGGATTTGCAAACAGCTAAAAATTTAGAGGACACACTAAAGGCAAACGCCTATAGGTGCGTTGGCTTGGCGGCTAATATGATAGGAGTTAGAAAAAACATAATTACATTTTTTGCAGACAATGTTTGCTGTACAATGCTTAACCCTGTAATAATCCAAAAGCAAAAGCCATATACTGTTTCTGAAAGCTGTTTGTCACTTGAGGGTGAAAGAACGGTTACACGGTATGAGGTTATTACCGTGAAATATCAGAATAAAGATTTTAAGGAACTTACAGCTGAATTCAGCGGATTTACAGCAGAGATAATACAGCACGAAATTGACCATTGTAACGGTATAGTAATATAACTTTGCCGTTTTTGGTGTTTGTGAGAATCATGGGCTATTTTGTGTTACAGGTTGTTTGCAAGGAAGGTTAGGTATGGAACTGTGGGACGCATACGACGAAAATGAAAATATTGTAGGTGAGCTTGTGCGTGGAGAGCCTATACCTACAGGACTGTACCATTTGGTAAGCGAGGTTTTGGTAAAGCACACAGACGGCAGCTATCTGCTTATGCAAAGGGATTTTTCAAAGCCAAATTTTCCGGGGCTTTTTGAAGCAGGCGCAGGAGGCAGTGTTTTAAAAGGCGAGAGGCCCTATAATGCCGCACTTCGTGAGCTTAGGGAGGAAACCGGCATTGTGGCGGAAAACCTTGTACCTATTTACAAGTTGAAAAAGAAAAATGCCTTTTATTATGGATACCTGTGTGTAACTGACTGTGATAAAGAATCTGTAACACTTCAAGAGGGCGAAACCATTGCTTACAAATGGCTTAGTGAAAAAGAGTTTTTAAGATTTATAGACACTAATGATTATGTTATGGTGCACAAGGACCGTATAATGATTTATTTTGAAAAATAGTCTTCATAAGACAAAATAATATTTTTAAGTAAACTTGGAAACAGCTGTTGCGAAAAGTAACTGACTGTTTCCATTTTGTTTTGCGTTGAAACGGCAAATTACGCAAATTGGTTGTGGCTAAATACCCCTTGCTTTATGTATTTTTAAGAGTTATAATCAAAATGTACAAACCTGTTATTTGAATTTGTTAATAGTTGATTTGGTATAGAGTATAAATTACAATGTAAGTAGATAAAAAGATATTTAACGGGTTATTAATGCTTTTATGAGTGCTGTTTTAGTTATACGGCATTTTGGAGCCTTGCTTTTATATATTTATAGGTTAGGAAGTGTTTTTGTGTCGGCAGATTTACATTGTCACTCAGTATGCTCAGACGGGGCTACATCGGTTAAGGATGTGGTTAAGCTTGCAAAGCTAAAGGGGCTTTCCGCTATAGCACTAACAGACCACGATACTGTAATGGGAGTGAAAGAGGCAGAGCATTTTGGCAGTATTTACGGCGTACAAATTGTTAAGGGCGTTGAAATTTCTGCCTATGATTTTCAGCGAAACAGGCTGGTACATATGCTTTGCTATAACTATAAAAATCCTGAGGTTTTCACCGAAACCTTTAATAACATAGCAAACAGCCGTATGAATGCGATGGTAAAGGCTATGTCGGAAATAACAAAGCGGTTTAATATTGATATGGATATGGTTTTGGAGCTGTCAAAAAACAGTGCTACCACATTTAAAAGTCATATAATGAAAGCACTAATGCTGGCAGGCTATACGGACAGAGTGTACGGTGAGCTTTACAAAGAAATATTCGACTGGAAAACAGGCTTTGCAAAAACCAAAATTGAATACCCAAATGTAGAAGAAATTATTAGACTGATACACAAGGCAGGGGGTACGGCTGTGCTTGCACATCCAACTGTTTACGATACGGTTCCGGCTATACCAAGGCTTATTGAATGTGGTATAGACGGTATTGAGTGTTGGTACCCTCGTGGTACAAAGCAGGACACAGAGGTTTTGCTGGAATATACCAAAAAGCACAATCTGCTTAGAACAGGCGGCACAGATTTCCACGGCTTTAGCTGCGGCAAGGTTAATCCTATTGGAACCTGCACCACATCGCAGGAGGATTTAGACAAGCTGTTAAGCAGATAAAAGCTTAATACAGCAAAAATTAAGAGCAGTAAACGAGTATAATATATAAACGGCACATAGTACGGGTGCGTTACCCTTAAAATAAATGTAACGGTTTCGCTTTCTAAGGGTGTGCCGTAACTTGTTTAAACATTACTATTTTCATTAGATACATTGTTTAGAAAATATAGCGGTGGAACAAAATATACGCTATAATTATGTCAGCAAGGCAAAAACCGATGAGGAGAATAAAACAATGGACAATATTTATCGCAGAGATCACGAAATGGCATATTTTTCTGATGATGCAGTAATAAACCAACAGCTTGAATGTAAGAGAGCTGTTCGTGAGTACAACACAGTAATGCCCTTTGAGCCTGAAAAGGGAAAAGAATGTTTAAGAAAAAGCGGAATTAACTTCGGGAAAATTGCATATTTTGAGCCGCCATTTTATTGTGAATACGGAACGCACATCTTCCTTGGGGAGAATTTTTACGCAAATACCGGCTGTGTTATGCTTGATGTTGCAAAAATAACCATTGGTAAAAACGCTATGCTTGGCCCGGGAGTGTCTATATATACGGCAGGCCACCCAATTCATCCGGACGGCAGAACAAAGGGACTGGAGTACGGTATTCCTATTACCATTGGCGACAATGTTTGGATAGGCGGCAGCAGTGTGATTTTGCCCGGAGTAAAAATCGGAAATAATGTTGTAATAGGTGCAGGCAGTGTAGTTACAAAGGATATTCCTGACAATGTATGTGCCGCCGGAAATCCTTGTAAGGTTATAAGAGAAATAACCGATGACGACAGGCGTTACTATTTTAAGGAACGAGAGTATGACGATGAGGCTTGGGAGAAAATAAACGGTAAGGAATAAACCAAGCTATAATAATTATTAATGCAGTATGTATGCTGCGGCAGGATAAAACAAAAAATCCGTCAGTCTGTTTTGACTGACGGATTTTTACATAAAAACCGCAAACTGATTTGCAGTAAAATTACTTTTCGTTTTTAACTATATTCTCAACAACCTTTTCAATGTTGCTTTGGCATAGTCCAAATATTTCAAGAAGCTGCTTTGCAGGGCCTGAATAACCAAATTCATCGTTTACACCGATTTTTGTTACCTTTACAGGATATTCGGAGGAAACAACATCGCATACTGCGTCGCCTAAACCGCCGATAACATTATGCTCTTCAACAGTAACAATTCTGCCTGTTTCCTTAGCAGCCTTAATTATAATCTCACGGTCAATAGGCTTAATTGTGTGAATGTTAATAAGTCTTGCATTAATGCCTTTTGCCTCAAGTGCCTTAACAGCCTTTAGAGATTCATTAACTACCAAGCCTGTAGCAATAACTGTAATATCGTTACCCTCGTGCAGTGTAATGCCCTTGCCAAGCTCAAACTTGTAGTTGTCAGGGTCATTAAAGCTGTCTATGGCAAGTCTGCCTAAACGAATGTAAACAGGGCCGTTATATTCATAAGCTGCCTTTACAGCCTCAACCATTTCATAGTGGTCGGCAGGGTTAAGCACTACCATACCCGGAATAGCTCTCATAATAGCTATATCTTCAATACACTGGTGCGTGGCACCGTCTTCACCTGTAGAAATACCGGCGTGTGAGCCTGCAATTTTAACATTCAGCTTAGGATAAGCTACAGAGTTTCTGATTTGTTCAAAGGCTCTGCCTGTAGCAAACATAGCAAAAGATGCGGCAAACGGCTTTTTGCCCGCAGCTGCCAAGCCTGCGGCTACACCAATCATATTGCCCTCGGCAATACCGCAGTTAATAAAACGCTCAGGAAATTCCTTTTTGAAAATACCTGTTTTTGTTGCAGCAGCCAAGTCTGCGTCAAGTACCACAATGTCATCGTGTGTTTTAGCCAGCTCGCATAGTGCAAGACCAAAGCTTTCTCTTGTTGCTTTATTAATAACCTGTGCCATTATACAAGTGCCTCCAACTCTTTTAGTTTTGCCTCAAGCTCGCCCATAGCAATTTCGTACTGCTCTTTGTTTGGTGCTGTTCCGTGCCAGCCAACCTGATTTTCCATAAATGAAACATCCTTGCCCTTAACAGTGCTTGCAATTATAACAGAAGGCTTTCCCTTTGTGGACTTTGCGTTTTCAAAAGCACTTTCCAGCTGCTCAAAGTCGTGACCGTTTACTTTAATTACATTAAAGCCGAAAGCCTTAAATTTTTCGTCCAGTGGCTCTATTCCGCCAATTTCTTCAACTGTACCGTCTATCTGCAAGCCGTTGCAGTCAACTATAAAGCAAATGTTGTCTAGGTTTTTATGTGCTGCAAACATTGCTGCCTCCCAAACCTGACCTTCCTCGCATTCTCCGTCGCCAAGCAGAGTATATACACGGTAAGATTTATTATCCATTTTACCTGCCAAAGCCATACCGCAAGCGGCAGATACGCCTTGTCCCAATGAGCCTGAGCTCATATCAATACCGGGTGTACCCTTCATATCAGGGTGTCCCTGCAGCATTGCACCTACATGACGAAGCCTTGTAAGCTCGTCCCAGTCAAAATATCCCTTAAGTGCCAATGTTGCATATAGGCTAGGGCAACAGTGACCTTTAGAAAGTACAAATCTGTCACGGTCTGCCCACTTTGGGTTGGCAGGGTCAACATTCATCTCTTTATAATACAAATAGGTATAAATATCAGCCGCTGAAAGCGAGCCGCCCGGATGACCTGATTTTGCATTAAATGTGCCTATAATAGCACCCATACGGGACTTACAGGCTAAAATTTGAAGCTGCAGTTTTTCTGCACTGTTCATAGCACAAACTTCCTTTCTAAAATGCCTAATTTTATGTGGGCAAGTCACCTTGCTAAATTACGCAATTATCTTTATATCATCATATATTATATATGAAAAGCCTTATTAATACAAGTACCTTTTACAAGGTTTTTATGTCATATTGCTGAAATGTGTCGATGCTTTTTGGCTAAAACTAACCTATATGGCTTTGCTGTTCAAATTTATTTTTCGATTATTTGCACCATAACGGGACTGTGCTTTTCAAAATATGCATATTCCTTAAATCCAATGTCCTTTAATATGTGGAGTCCTTGGTTTATGCCCTTTCCTAAGTCCTGTACCTTGTGGGCGTCTGAGCCTATGGTTATAAGTCTGCCGCCTAAGCTGTAATACCTTTGCAAAAGCTCCTTGTCAGGCAGGGTTGTTCCTATTTCCTGCCGCAGTCCCGAGGTGTTAATTTCCAACGCCTTGTTATTATTTATAAGCACTTTAAAAATTTCATCAATAAGGCTGTAGTAGCTGCCTATGTTTATTTTTATGTTCTCTCTTCCTATTATGTAACGCAGGGGATAGGTAAGGTGTGCCAAGCTGTCAAACTTATTCCACCTTGCTACCTCTAAAACCTCTTTGAAATAGCTGTAAAGAATATTCTCTGCAAATTCCCGGGTATATTTCAGCCAGTAGAAGTCTTGCGTGTCCCGTATATTGTGTACAGATGCCAGCACAAAGTCAAAATCGTCAAGTGCCAATGCCTTTTCGGCTGCGTCCAAATCCTGCATAGCCTGTCCAAGCTCAATCCCTCTAAGCAGCTTTACTTGATTTGCAAAGCTTTTTTGGCTTTCTTTCATATGAATTACAGACTGTGGTATAAGCGTCTGAAAGTCGCCAAATTCACTGTCCTGCGGGTTGCTCCAGCCGTTTGCTTCACAGTGGTCTGTTATTGTTATTACATCAATTCCAAGCCGAACAGCTTGCCTGCATATATTGTCTGTTTCTTCACAGCCGTCAAAGCTCCATTTGCTGTGGCAGTGACAGTCACATATAAATTTAAAATCATAGCTCATTTTTTTACCACACATTAATTTAAAATAATTGTTTATACAGAAATAGGGCGGATAACCGCCCTATGGAAAGTCAAGGTTTATTCGTCCATTTCCCAGTTGTGCCATACATTCTGCACATCGTCATTATCCTCAAGATTATCAAGAAGCTTCTGCATTTTTGTTACGGATTCCTCGTCGGTAAGCTTTGTATATGTTGACGGTACCATTTCAACCTCTGCACTTGCAAAGGTGTAGCCCATATTGGTAAGTGCTTCGTTTACAGCACTAAAGTCAGCAGGCTCTGTGTAAATTGTGAAAATATCGTCCTCAGCCTCAACATCAGCTGCGCCACATTCCAAAGCATCCTCCATAACCTTGTCTTCGTCAGCCTCGCATTCCTCTCTGTCTATAATAAGTACGCCCTTTTGTGAGAACATAAAGGATACGCAGCCCGGCTGTCCCATATTGCCGCCGAATTTATCAAAGTAATGTCTTACATCACCGGCAGTTCTGTTGCGGTTGTCCGTAAGTGTTTCAACTATAACAGCTATGCCGCTTGGGCCGTACCCCTCGTATGTAATAGCTTCGTAATTATTTCCGTCGCCATCGCCCGAGGCTTTCTTTATAATTCTTTCAATGTTGTCGTTTGGTACATTGTTTGCCTTAGCCTTTGCAATGCAATCTCTTAGCTTGGAGTTTACTGTAGGGTCAGCACTGCCGCCGTCTCTGACAGCTACTGCCAATTCTCTGCCTATTTTAGTAAATATCTTTGCTCTGGCAGCGTCATTTTTACCTTTTTTCTGCTTAATGGTACTCCATTTATTATGTCCTGACATTTATAATCCTCCTAAAAAATCAGTTATCTAAATAATATCATATATTGTTATTATTTGCAACATCAAAATTGCATTATAACAGTAAAAAACAGGCAGTCACGATGTGACTGCCTGAAATATTACAAAATAATTTTTAGAAAGCGACAAAAATATTACAGTAATGAAATTTGCAGCTTCTTGCCGTTCTTCTCTTGAATTTTTGCGTTCTTTCTGATTTCCTTAGGTGTTGTACCGTAGATTTTCTTGAAATCTCGGTTAAACAGTGAAATGTTGTTGTAACCAACAGCTGTAGCAATGTCAAGAATATTGAAGCGTGTTGTTTCAAGCAGCTCAACTGCCTTTGTTAAACGACACTTGTTAATGTAGCTGATGCAGGTAGTGTGTGTATATTCTCTAAACAGCTTCATAAAGTGGCTGCTGCTTATGCCTACATGGTCAGCAATTTCATCAACAGTTAAAGATCTGTTGTAGTTTTGGTCAATAAAGTCTATAGCACTGCAAATTGCATTTTCGCTCTTGTACTTTGACTTTTCCTGACTGCTGCGCTTGTAAATGTAACCGTTTTTGTACAGACACAGGAAGTAGCTCAAAACTGCAATTTTAAGCTCAAGCTCAAAAAGATTTTCTTTATTCTCAATAAGCTTCTTAATTTCCATTAAGTAGTCCTTCAGCTGCTCGTAAGAGCTGTTTTCAGGGGAAATAACACAAGTAACCTCGTATTCTCCCTGCTTTAGCGGCTTAAAATATTTTTCTGTGCAGCAACCGGAGTTTTCTGCATATAAAAAGCTTGGCAAAATTGCAACAGTTGTGTATTCAAGTTTGTCGCAGGACTTGTATACAGAGTGTACAGTGTCAGGCTTTAGGTAAACAATGTCACCCTCCTTTGCACTGTGTTTTTTGCCGTCAATGTAGTAGTCGCAGGTACCGTTATTTATATAATGAATTTCAATTTCAGTGTGATGATGAGGCATAATAAAATCATTTTCTACAATTTCACACTCTTCAATTTCTACAGGAAGGTATCTGTCACCGTATTCTCTTCTTAGGATGTAGTTAAAACGACCGTTATTCATAAGCATTCTCCTTTTGTATTAAATGTATAGCACTATTTTGTGATAACGCATACTTTAATAAGCAAACATATTGTAACATACATTTTTTGAATAATCAACATAAAAGTTATAAAATTTTTCTAATTTCGCAAAAAAATTTAAAAATTTAAAACAAGAGGTCTATGTATAATTGTTTATTGTTTAAAATGGACTGTTTTTCACGAACACAGTCAACTATATACTATCGCAAAATTCTATTAAACATAAAATCTGATTTTATCGTTTGATAAATTAAAGCTGTTTTAAGTTGACAGTACAAAATATAGGTGGTAAAATTTTTGTTATCAACTGACATTTAGGGGTGTTATATAGTGGACAGAATTATTTCAAAACTGCTTATTTACGGTGATATGCCAAAGGACTCAATATTAATGGAAATGGGGGATATTTTTTCCGGCTACAGAAACGGCAGCTACTCTTCCAGTCAGCTTACGGCAAAAATATTTACCCAAATTAAAAGATTGCTTGTATTGGCTACAGACTATGGCTTTGATAAAAATTTGTGGCACAACTACCTTTCTTTTATACTTATTACAAACGAAAATCCTTTCAGTATTACCTGTGAAAAGGTAGGTGCTAACGACGGCAGTGTAAATTACTTTGCCCTAAACGATTTTGAAGCGTTCAGGGAACTGTTTGACTTTGATTTTTCAGAAATTGAAAAATCTTTGGGAATTGACTGTTTTACAAGAATCTCCAACTACAAGGCTATTGTTAAAAAGGAATTAATGTACAATAAAAATGTAAGTGAAAAGGTTAGACAGCTAAGTGCCGACCTTGAAAAAACTGCAAACGCACAGGAATTTTTCGATGCTGTAACTAAATTCTATAACGACTACGGAGTAGGAATGTTTGGACTGAACAAGGCATTCAGGATAGCCGGCAGTGACAACTTCCATGTTGAGTTTAAAGCTATTAACAATATGGACAAGGTTATGCTTGACGACCTTGTAGGCTACGAAAAACAAAAGAAAATGCTTGTAGAAAACACAAAGGCGTTTGTTGAGGGCAGAAGGGCTAACAATGCTTTGCTGTTTGGCGACAGCGGCACAGGTAAATCCACCAGCATTAAGGCTATTGTAAATGAATTTTATCCTTATGGTTTGCGTATGATTGAAATATATAAGCATCAATTTAAGGATTTATCAAATGTAATAGCACAAATAAAGAACAGAAACTACAAATTTATAATCTATATGGACGACCTTTCCTTTGAGGAATTTGAAATAGAGTACAAATTTTTAAAGGCTGTTATTGAGGGTGGTGTAGAAACTAAGCCGGACAATATACTTATTTATGCTACCTCAAACAGAAGACATTTAATTAAAGAAACCTGGAAGGATAAAAACGATATGGAATTTGAGGATGGCCTGCACCGTTCGGATACTATCGAAGAAAAAATGTCGCTTGTAAACAGATTTGGCTGTATGATAAATTATTCAAAGCCAACTCGTGACCAGTACTTGAACATTGTAAAGGAGCTTGCTAAGAAAACCGGAATTACAATGAACGAGGACGAGCTTATTGCCGGTGCAAAGCAGTGGGAAATGTACCACGGTGGTATTTCCGGCAGAACTGCACAGCAGTATATTAACCACCTACAGGGCATACAAAAGTAAGAAATATAAATTGTATAAAAGCAAGCAGTACCTACGGCTAAAGCAAAGGCTTTGGCACGGGGTACTGCTTTTTGTTTTTATACTCTTTAATTGGTTGCAATGTTATTTTTTATTGTCTGTAAGAAGTGCGTGCTTAATGTCCCACAGGCGCTTAGAAAGGTCAACATAATATTTGTGTGGATTATCAAACCTTGTTACTTCACTCCATAGTGTTTGAAGCTGCTGTTCACAGTGGCTTTTAATTTCTTTAACGCTAGGGGAGGTGTATACACATTTGCCCTTACTGAAAATCTGCTTGCGCAGCTTAACTGCATTAAAGTTTGTAAGCTCCTTTTTCTTCCAGGTGTTGTCAGGGTCGAAAATAGTGTATGGCTTTGTGTCGTCTATATTTTCGCCTAAAAGGGTTAAAACATCGGCTATAGCCTTGCCGCTTTCCTTGTCGTACAAACGCCAAAGCTCCTTTTGACAGGGCGTTGTAATTTTGCTTACATTGTCGCTAATCTTTATTTTAGGCACAAATTTTCCGTTTTTTTCAACAGCTGCCAGCTTATATACTCCGCCAAAAACAGGCTCGCTGGAGGCTGTTATCAGTTTTTCGCCAATGCCGAAGTTGTCAATTTTGGCACCCTCCTCAAGTAAATCACGAATAATATATTCGTCAAGTGAGTTAGAGGCGCATATGGAGCAGTCCTCAAAGCCTGCTTCGTCCAGCATTACTCTTGCTTTTTTTGAAAGATATGCAATGTCACCACTGTCAATTCTAATGCCCTTTGGCCGGTAGCCATTTGGTACCAAAACCTCATTAAATACCTTTATGGCGTTTGGTACGCCGCTTTTAATTGTATTGTAGGTGTCTACCAACAGCACACAGTTGCTTGGGTAGGTTTCGGCATAGGCTCTAAAGGCGTCCTCCTCACTGTCAAAAAGCTGAACCCAACTGTGGGCCATTGTACCCATAGCCGGAATGTCAAACATACAGTCGGATATTACATTTGAAGTACCTACACAACCGCCTATATATGCTGCCCTTGCGCCGTATATAGCGGCGTCACCGCCTTGGGCACGCCTTGCGCCAAACTCCATTATAGCTCTGCCGCCGCTTGCCCTGACAATGCGGTTTGCTTTTGTGGCAATAAGGCTCATATGGTTAATGTACAGCAGTATAGCCGTTTCTACAAACTGTGCCTGAATTACAGGGCCTGTTACCGTAACTATAGGTTCGTTAGGGAAGATAGGCGTACCCTCCTCCACTGCATATACATCACAGCTGAATTCAAAATTCTTTAAATACTGCAAAAATTCTTCACTGAAAATGTACTTACTTCTAAGGTAGCTAATGTCCTCATCGGTAAATTTTAAGTTAGTAAGATACTCTATAACCTGCTGTAGTCCGCACATTATGGCAAAACCGCCGTTGTCAGGTACTTTTCTGAAGAACATATCAAAGGTGGCAGCAGTATCCTTTAGATTGTACCTGAAATATCCGTTAGCCATAGTAATTTCGTAAAAATCAGTAAGCATGGTTAAATTTCTTGTGTTTAGTTTGCTGTTCATAATTGTACCTCTTTATATAACCTTTTTTACTATTTCTATGCCGTTTATGCTCATATTATATAAGGCAAAAAGACTGCAAAGCTCTCTGTTATGCTCCGGAGCGTCATATGTGGCTGTTAGGCTGCTTGGTACAATAACCCTTGCAATTTTATTTTCACGGTTAAATTCCGCCTTTAAAGTGAGTGCAAGCTGCTGCACGCATATGTCTGTACAGCAGCCTACTACAATGTAGGCTGTATACCCTTTGTTAAGTATTTTCTTTTTAAATTCATCCTCTAAAAATCCATTAGTTGAGTTTTTCTTTATAACGGTAATGTTTCCTGCATCGTTCAATTCGGGAGTAAGCAAGCACTCATCTGTTCCGGCAAGGCAGTGCACAGGGTAGCCGGTAAATTCCGGAGACTGCTCTGTATGGGTGTCTGCCAGTGCGTACACATCAATGCCTTTTCCTCTGGCTATCGAGGCAAAGTTGGCAATGTCCTGGTTAATTTCCTTAATAAAGGGGCTTGCCAATGCACCGTCATTTACAAAGCCGTTTATCATATCTACAACTATTACACAGGTTTCCTGCGGCTGTAAAACCTTAAGGGAAAGCTCCGGCAGACCGCACAGGGTTCTCTTTATTCCGTCTATAAAATTTACTGCTGCTTCATCTGCTTTTCTCATATTATTATCTCCTTTTTCTATTAACAAATTTATATATCAAAATTTTATAATATTCTAAATAACTATTGAATAATTATTAAAGTTAGTGTAAAATTGTGACAGGGTTAATTGTTATAATTACCCATAGTAAGATTATTGGGGTGAATGGTATGAATAAGAGCTGTGCTGTGAAGGGCACAAAAAATGTGATAGGCACAAATGTTCTTGCTTTAAGAAAGCAGAAAGGGTTAAGACAAACCGACTTGGCAGCCGCACTGGCGGAGAAGGGGGTTCAGATGTCACCTACCGGCTTATCTAAAATAGAAACTCAAAGCAGAATGGTTTCTGATATTGAGCTTGTAGCTATTGCGGAGGTTTTGGGGGTGTCAGTCGAAAGACTATTAACAGAATAATTATTATGCCTATAGTCACTACACAATGGTGTTGCTCCGATAGCAGCACCATTGTGCTTTTTTATTTTCAGGCAAAGCTTCCTTGTAATCAGGAGGCTAAGCTTTTTATAATTTCCCCTATAATTGATATTCCCTTTTCAATGCTGCTCTTTTCTATTCCCGAAAAAGAAATTGAAAAGGAGCTGTTATCATTGTCACGAAAAATAGCTTTAATTTTATTTTCGCAAAGCAATTTCTTTAACTTATCAAGGTCAACAGGATTGTTAAGCTTAATGTTGACCGAAAGTGATGCTTCAAGCAGTGTTACTTTTGCGAATTTTGAAATTTGCTTTAGCTGTTTTAAGGTAAACTCACTTTTATCTTTATATATTTTTCGCAGTCGTCTTAAGCTGCGCTCCATTTGACCGTCTGAAATATATTTAGCCAGTGCGAGCTGCTCCATTTTGGAGGCTGTTTGGTTATATTTTTCTTTATTGGCTGTGTAACAGCCTAAAAGCTCAGGGGATAGCACCATATATCCTATTCTTACCGACGGCAAAAGTAGCTTTGAAAAAGAGCCGATGTAAACCACCCTGTTTTTATTGCTGCCCTGCATAGCGGGTACAGGCTTTGATGAATATTTTAACTCACCGTTATAATCGTCCTCTATTATTATGCCGTCGTTTTCCTCTGCCCAGTGCAAAAGCTCGTTACGCCTGCTAACCTTAAGAGTTTTGCCGTTTTGTAAATTGCCCGACGGATTTATAAGAAGTATTCTTGCACCGGTGTTCTTAAGAAAGTCAACATCAATACCGCTTCGGTCTGCTTCTGCCTTTACAACGCTGTAGTTACAGTCGGCAAAAACCCTTTCGGCATACGAAAAGCCATGGCTTTCTACTGCAATTATATTTCCGTAGTGCTGCCTTAATATTCCGCAAAGTATATACAAAAGCGGCTGTGTGCCTGCACCTATAACAATTTCACCGCAGTCTGCCGTTACTCCACGAACACTGTAGCTGTACTTGGACAACGCCTGCCTTAGCCGCTGTTCGCCCTGAGGGTCGCCATAGGAGGTTATGAGGTAGTCGCAGTTAATGATGTAACGAATGTACTTTTTCCAAAGCTTTAGGCTTATGTCGCCTATGTCAACGCTTTTTCCCGTAAAGTCATATTTCCACACGGCAGAGGAGCTGCCGGCTTCGGATATATGGGGCAGATAAGTGCTTTTAATATTGCTTGCCGCAGCATCTGCGGTATAAAAGCCGCTTTGGGGCTTGTTTGTAATATATCCCTCTGCACAAAGCTGAGAGTAAGCATTTTCAACGGTAGTTTTGCTTATGTTTAAATCCGCCGACAGCTTTCGTATTGACGGCAGCTTACTGCCTGCCTGTATATTTCCGTTTTGTATATTTAGCTTAATATTGCTGTACAGCTGTATATACAAAGGTTCCTTTTGTTCTTTGTCTAAGTTAATATAATCATAAAGCATAGCACACACCCTTTAACTTATATTATCACAAATTGTACAATATTTTCAATAGAATACGCTGTATTATTAAATATTTTATTTATAAAATTAATGTTCACGGTTTGTTAATAATGAATACTTACAAAATTTACAAAAAAATTAGCACTCTAAGGGTTAGAGTGCTTGAAATTTATTTGAGTATGATATATAATACTAAACACTGACAGTAAACACTGCTTGTATGCGGATAGGATTTGTAAAAATATCTGCGTAGCTGTGTTTATAGATTATTTAAACCGAAGGAGAATATTAATATAATGAGCAATCCAATTTTTACAATCGAAATGGAAAACGGTGATATTATTAAGGGCGAGCTTTACCCTGAAATTGCACCTAATACGGTAAATAATTTTATAAGCTTAGCTAACAGCGGCTTTTATAACGGGCTTACATTCCACAGGGTTATATACGGCTTTATGATTCAGGGCGGCTGTCCTGACGGAAACGGCTGCGGCGGCCCGGGTTACGGCATAAAGGGCGAGTTTGCACAAAACGGTTTCAAGAATGACCTTAAGCATACAGCCGGCGTACTTTCAATGGCTCGTTCAATGATGCCAAATTCGGCAGGCTCACAGTTTTTTATTATGCACAAGGACGCACCGCACCTAGACGGCTCTTATGCTGCATTTGGTAAGGTAACAGAGGGCATGGAGGCTGTAAACGCAATTGCAGAGTGTGACACCGACTATTCAGACAAGCCTCTTGACCCGCAGGTTATAAAAGCTATTACTGTAGATACGCTTGGCGTAGAGTATCCACAGCCTGAAAAGTGCTGATTGATTTAATATTTTGCATATAGTAAATTTTAATTAAAAAAGAGGTAACGGATAATGGAAAAGAAAAATTTTAAGGCCGAGTCCAAAAGATTAATGGATTTAATGATTAACTCCATTTATACACATAAGGAGATTTTTTTAAGAGAAATTATTTCAAATGCCAGTGACGCACTCGATAAGCTGCACTTTGTATCTTTAACAGACACCACAGCTGAGAAGCTGCCGGAGCTGTTTATTAAAATCTACCTTAATAAAGAGGACAGAACCATTACTGTTGCTGACAACGGTATTGGTATGAGCTTAGAGGAGCTTGAGGATAACCTGGGTACTATTGCCAAAAGCGGCAGCCTGCAATTTAAAAATGACCTAAGCGAGGACGAAAAGTCCGACATTATAGGTCAGTTTGGCGTAGGCTTCTATTCTGCCTTTATGGTGGCAGACGAAGTTACCGTAAATACAAAGAAATACGGCAGTGACAAGGCTTACCAGTGGAAATCCTCCGGTGCCGACGGCTACACAATAGAGGAAACCGCAAAGGAAAACTGCGGTACTGAAATTATAATGCACATAAGAGAGGACGCCGAGGGAGAGGACTACTCACAATATCTTGAAAGCTACAAAATACAGTCATTGGTTAAGAAGTATTCCGACTACATCAGATTCCCTATAAAAATGGATGTTGAAACCTCTGTAAACACAGCAAAAGAGGGCGAGGAGCCTAAGTATGAGCAGGTAACAGAGGAAAAGGTGCTTAACAGTATGGTACCTATATGGAGAAAGAATAAAAACGAGGTTACCCAAGAGGAATATAACAACTATTATAAAGAAAAGTTTATGGATATGACAGATCCTCTTGTAACTATAAATGTAAGTGCCGAGGGAGCAGTATCTTATAAGGCTCTTATGTTTATACCTGCTGTTGCTCCATACGGATACTATTCAAAGGAAGCCGACAAGGGCTTACAGCTCTACTCAAACGGCGTTATGATTATGGACAGATGTGAACAGTTGGTACCGGATTATTTTAGATTTGTAAAGGGTGTTGTTGATTCTCAGGATTTGTCACTGAATATTTCCCGTGAGCTTCTACAGCATGACAGACAGCTGAACATAATCGCCAAGAACATTGAAAAGAAAATTAAATCAGAGCTTACAAAGCTTTTGAAGAACAGTCCGGATAAATACGAAACCTTCTGGAAAGCCTTTGGTTTGCAGATTAAATACGGTATAGCTTCAACATACGGTATGAACAACGAAAATCTAAAGGATTTGCTTGTTTTCAAAAGCTCGGCTGTAGACGGCTACACAACACTGGCCGACTATGTTTCAAGAATGCCTGAAGGTCAAAAGTATATTTACTATGCTTGCGGCGAAACAGCAGAAAAAATACAGGCGCTTCCACAAACTGAGCTGTGCAAGGACAAGGGCTACGAATTTTTGTATTTCACAGACGATATAGACGAGTTTGTTGCAAAGTCACTTATAACATATGGCGAAAAGACAATTATGTCTATAGCTGATGAGCATGCAGAGCTTCAAAGTGATGAGGAAAAGGAGAAAACAGAAAAGCAGACACAGGAAAATAAAGAGCTGCTTGACTTTGTTGCCGAAAAGCTTAAGGATAAGGTAACAAAAGCTGTAATTTCAAAGAATCTAAAGTCACACCCGGTTTGCCTGTCTGCCGAGGGTGCAATTTCAATAGAAATGGAGAAGTACTTCTCACAAACACCCGGCGACGAGCCAAAGCCAAAGGCCAGCAAGGTGCTTGAGCTTAATGCCGACCACCCTGCTTTTGAGGCACTGAAGAATGCCTATGAGAGCGACAAGGAAAAGGCCGGAAAACTAGCTGAAATTCTTTATAACCAAGGCTTGCTTATTGCCGGCTTGCCACTAGAAAAGCCGGTAGAATACTGCGACCTTGTTTGCAGCCTGTTTTAACTGAAATTTGATTTGAATGTAATTTTCTTTAATCAATTTACCCCCTAGGGCACGGCAAAAAACCGTGCCCTAGGGGGCTTTGCATTTTTTATTCAAACCGCTGTTTACTTTTCTCTTTTATCATCAAACAGACGCACTCTACATAAACCGAGAAAACAGGATTAATATCTAATTTTCTCGGGGAAATTCGGAAACATATCAACTGCCAGCTAGCATATAATTTTTGGGAAGATATCAATCCAACATCAGATCACTTTTGCCAAGATTACATTTTGAACATAGTGTCTGTAGGTTTTCAATCACGGTTTCTCCACCTTTCGACCATGGATAATATGATCTACATGAAGTTCAACAGAAGGATCTTTTGCTGGTGAGGCGCCGCAAGCACGACACTTAAAATTATCGATAGCTAACACCTTGAATCTCAATCGAATATTGATGTTTCTGGATGTATTGTGTTTTGATGTCGATGCAAGTTCAATTGTATTATTTGATTTTGTATATTGACAGTTTGATGGTTCAAGCACCTCGATTGGTGCGGATTCGTATTCATTTTCTTCAGCATTTATGTATTCAACAAATTTCTCCAATGCCTTTCGCCATCCTCCGAAACGTTTTTCATATGTTCCAACCGAATATTTAGATATATCTCTCATTTCTGAATATTTTGGTTGTTTTCCGAGCTTAACCCATACTTTTTCAATTTCTTCAAATAATTCTTCATCTGTAATTCCGATTTTTGACCTAGATGGTTTTAATGAAGCTTTGGATAAACAGTTAAACCACGAGCCGAATCGTCGAGTAAGTGTTGTCGCATGAAATTTTCCGTATTGGTTATAATCATCAATAGTAACTGTAGACTTCTTTAAAAGATTAGAAACTCGTTGCAAATCTTCAATCAATTCAGTATCAGGTACATTTCTGTGAAATTCATTCAGTTCAAATCTCAATTTAGTTCACCTCCTATCATCAAACAAACGCACTCCACATGGCTAGTGCCGGGGAACATATCTACCGGGGTTACCTCCTGTGGGGTGTAGCCCAGTGTGTGGAATATTTTTATATCCCTTGCCATTGTGGCACTGTCACAGGATACATATACAACCCTTTTTGGCGATATGTGAGAAATTGTTTCTATTAACTCTTTATCACAGCCCTTGCGTGGAGGGTCAACGATTATCACAGTAGGCATTAACCCGCTTTTTTCCAGCTGTTGTGCGGCTTTTGCGGCGTCGGCACATATGAACTCGGCGTTGGTAATGCTGTTTAGCCGAGCGTTGTGCTTGGCATTTTCAATAGCCTGCGGAATAATTTCAACTCCTACCAGTTTTTTTACCTTGTGTGCCATAGATAAGCCTATTGTGCCTGTTCCGCAGTACAGATCCAGCAGTACATCGTCCTTGCTGAGCCGGGCATAATTCTGTGCTGTTTGGTACAAACGCTCTGCCTGTGTTCTGTTTACCTGATAGAAAGACAGCGGCGATATATTAAACCTTAGTCCGCACAGAATATCTGTTATAAAATCACTTCCATACAGAGTTATACATTTTTTTCCCAGTATAACATTGGTTTTTTCCTTGTTTATATTTAGCTGTAGGCTTTTAAAGCCACTGATTGTTTTTAATTGCTGTATTAATGAGTCTGTGTTGTTAATAGAATTGCCGTTAATAACTAAGCACACCATTATTTCACCTGTGGATTCGCCGTAACGAAGGTATAAATGGCGAAGCAATCCCTTGTGTGTAGCTTCGTTGTATGGTTCTATGTTGTTTTCCACAGCCCAACGGCGAACAATCTCGCCTATTTCCGAAAAAACAGGCGGCTGTAAATTACAGTTGGTGCTGTCAACAATGCGGTGGCTGTGATATGCGTAAAAGCCCATTACCAAATTACCGTTATTATCCTTTCCGACAGGTAATTGGGCTTTATTTCTGTAGCTGTTTCTGCTTGGGCCTGCTACAAGTTCATTTATTTTCAGGTTTTCAAAACCGCCTATTCTCTTTACAGCGTCCTCTACACGCTGTTTTTTTATTTTACATTCTGCATCATACGAAATGTGCCTGTAGGTACAGCCGCCGCACTGCTTAAAATATTTGCAGTCCGGCTCTATTCTGTCAGGCGATGGCTCCAGTATGTTTTCAACCCTGCCTATAGCGTAATTTTTTGACGTTTTTATTATCTTTGCTTCAATAACATCGCCTACGGCAGTATTAGTAATAAACACGGCTGTTCCGTCTATGCGGCCTACGCCGCTGCCTTCGGTAGTCATACCGGTTATTACTGTTTTGTATGTTTCATTCTTTTTTAAATTCACAAAAAACACCCTTAATTTTTTACTAAAAATATTATCCATATTTCAACATAAGTATATTATATCACAAATTTTTTAAAAGGTATTTATTTTTTGTAAAAATAGCAATATAATTACAGAGTATAAATGTGTTTAATTTGGGAGTGTTTTAATAGATGGATAGAGAAGCTTTAAAGAATGTTAAAAATATACATTTTGTTGGAATTGGTGGATCGGGTATGTGCCCATTAGCTGAAATTTTACTTTCTAAGGGCTACCACATAACCGGCTCCGACTGTAACGAGTCGGATACACTTGACAGAATAAAAGGCTATGGCATTACCGTGCATATGGGACATAAGCCTGAAAATATAGAGGGTGCCGAGCTTGTAGTATATACAGCCGCCGTTAAGCAAGACAACCCTGAGCTTGTAGCGGCAAGGGAAAAGGGCATAAAAACTGTTGAGCGTAGTGAAATGCTGGGCTTTGTTTCTGACCATTATAAAGAAAGCATAGCAATTTCGGGTACACATGGTAAAACCACAACTACGGCAATGCTTACACAGGTGCTTATGGGCTGTAAAATGGATCCGTCGGCAATAATAGGCGGCAAGCTGCCGTTTATAGGCGGCAACAGCGTAGTTGGCAAGTCTGACATTATTGTTTGCGAGGCCTGCGAGTATGTTAATACATTTTTACAAATGCACCCTGCAATTTCTGTTATTTTAAATGTAGACGCCGACCATTTGGATTTCTTTAAAAATCTTGACAATATTAAAAAATCCTTTAACCAATTTGCAAAGCAAACCAGCCAACTGTTGGTAATTAACGGCGACGATAAAAACAGCGTTGAGTGTACTGCCGATGTTAATTTAAAGAAGCTGTTTTATGGCTTTGATTCCAAAAATGATTATTATGCCGCAAACTACCAAAAAGGGGAGGGCGTAAGCCAAAGCTTTGACCTTATGTCTGACGGTAAGCTAATTACAAAAATTACACTTAATGTTCCGGGTAAGCACAATGTGCTTAATGCGTTGGCGGCTATTACCGTTGCACTTTATTTAGGTGCCGAGCCTGAAAACATTGCTAAAAGCATTGCCGAATTTTCAGGTGTGCACAGACGCTTTGAAATTTTGGGAAATGTAAACGGCATTACAGTTGCCGACGACTTTGCCCACCATCCAACAGAGCTTACAGCTACACTTAACTCTGCAATGTCAATGGGCTTTAGAAAGGTATGGGGTGTTTTCCAGCCGCATACATTCTCAAGAACATATATGCTGCTTGATGATTTCGCAAAGGCTCTGTCAATTCCGGATGAGATTATTATTTCTGAAATTTTGCCTGTAAGAGAAACAAACACCTACAATATTTATGCCGAGGATTTATGTGCTAAAATAGAGGGCAGTGTTTACAGAAAGACCTTTGATGAAATTTCAGACTATGTATGCAGTCACGCACAACCTGGGGATTTAATCCTGACAATGGGCGGCGGAAATGTTTATATGTGTGCAAACAAAATATTTGCACAGCTGCAGGGTAAAAATAAGTAATTAAAAACACTGTAGATTTGTATATAGCAGTGTTTGCTGAAGAAAAATTATTTGTATTTTTATGACAGCAAAATAAAAAACGGGAGCATCTGCGTTGGTGCTCCCAATTTTTATGCTTATTTATAAAATTGCTTTAATTCATTACCGCTGTACATATTCTGCTTGTTATTTGATGCCTGCAAATATTTGTTAAAGCTCTTGTACGATAAAAATAGCAGCCGCTTTTATTGGGCAGCTGCTGTTTTTTGTGAAATTAGGTTTTAATTTATAACCATAGTATTATTTAATTTTGTAATTCAGCAGCATGGCCTTGTCTGCCTTGCTTACCCTTAAGCTTTCCCGACATTTTTGTATTGCCTTATTTTGTACGGCAGGCTGTAGGGAATACCGCTTAAAAAGTGCCATGGTTTGTTGAGGAAATTTTACATAGCAAACGCTTAAAGCCCAAGCTACAGCCATTTGAATATAATATTCACTGCGTGTTATTTGCTCCAAACTATGCAAAGTGGAGTCAATATAATCATCTGTTATAAATTTTTGCATAAGCATAACAACACCAAAGCGTACATAAAATTCATTTTCGCTGTGCAGGTATGGCTCAATAAAATCTCTAAAATTTTCAAGCCGGTTTTTGGGAGGCTTTATTCCTCCGCAAAATGTGTCGCAAACTGCCCAGTTGTTTATTTTAGGTACAAAGTCCTTTATATATTCCAGCTTTTTATTCCAAGAGCATTTAAGATAGCCTATAACAATACCCTCAAGCATTGCTTCCTCGTAATACTCATTGCCTGCCAGCGTTAAATAATCGTCTATGCTGTCACAGCTGTTAAGCAGTTCTTTTGCAAGCCTGCGCAGCTTAGGAACGGATACTCCGAGTACATTGTCTGTACCGGGAAGTAAACCACTGTGAAATTTCTGATATTTTGTGTCGGCTAATTCTTTTAGCTGCTGTAACAACTCGCTGTAGTTTTCCTGTGTGTACATTTTTATACCTGATAATGCTTTGTGATGCTGTCAGCCAAGCACCTTTTTAGCAATGTCTACGCTCTCCTTTGCGTCTTTACTGTAGTAGTCGGCACCGATTTTTTCGGCATAGTCGGGTGTTAATACAGCTCCTCCTACCATAACAGTACAGTCGCAGTTTTTCCTTAGGAGTGCTATTGTTTCCTCCATTGACTTTAAGGTTGTTGTCATTAATGCAGACAAGCCCACCAGCTTAACATTATTATCAACGGTTGCTTTTACAACCACCTCATAATCTACATCTTTTCCCAGGTCGATTACAGTGTAGCCGTAATTTTCCAAAAGCACCTTAACTATATTTTTACCAATGTCATGAACATCGCCTTTAACTGTGGCTAAAACAATTTTACCCTTGCTTACAGGGGCAGAGTCCTCGCTTATAAGCTTCTTCTTTATAACATCAAAGCAGGCCTGAGCTACGGTGGCAGACTGTATCAGCTGTGGTAAAAAGATTTTTCCCGTTTCAAAGTCTGCACCGGCCTTGTCAAGTGTAGGGATAAGATAATCGTTAATAATGTCCATAGGGGAGTGGCTTTCAAGCAGCTTTTCGGTTACCTGTGCACCCTCCGCCTTTAAACCGTTTTCTATGGCATAACTTAAGGATATTTCCTTCTTTTCTGATTGCGGCTTTTTTGCGTCAGCATTGTTGTATGCCTGAATGAACTCTACGGAGTTTTTATCTATATTTGCAAGCAGTCTGTATGCACGCACCGCACCGGTCATAGCGTCTATGTTAGGGTTGATAATAGGCAGGTCAAGCCCCTTTGGCAGTGCCATAGTAAGGAATGTAGAGGTAACAAGCTCTCTGTTTGGCAGACCAAAGGATATGTTAGACACACCTAAAACCGTTTTTACACCCAATTCTTTTTTTACTCTTTCAAGGGCGTTTAGGGTTTCAAGCACACCCTCCTGTTCTGCAGATGCAGTCAGTGTTAAGCAGTCTATATAAATATCGCTGTTTTTTATACCAAGTGCGTTGGCACGCTTTACTATTTTTTCTGCAATGGCAAAACGCCCCTCTGCCGTTTTTGGTATACCGTCTTTGTCAAGAGTAAGTCCAACTACGGCGGCACCGTATTTTTTTACAAGAGGCAGTACGGCTTCAAGGGATTTTTCTTCGCCGTTTACAGAGTTTACTATCGGCTTGCCGCTGTAAACTCGCAGGGCACTTTCAAGTACCTGCGGAATGGTCGAATCTATTTGCAGTGGAACATCAACAACGCCTTGTAGCCCTTTAATAGCTCTTATCATCATTTGCTCTTCGTCAATTTCAGGCAAGCCTACATTAACATCCAAAATCTCGGCGCCGGCATTAATTTGTTCAATACCCTGTGTCAGAATATAGTCAAGGTTGTTATTACGCAAGGCCTCTTTAAACAGCTTTTTGCCTGTTGGATTAATTCTTTCGCCTATTATTCTGGGCTGGTTTATTACCACTGTACGGCTTGGCGAACAAACAGCAGACGGTACAGCTGTACTGCGTTTATAAGGCTTGGCATTTTTTAGCACTGTGCTTAGCTGCCTAATATACTCCGGTGTAGTACCACAGCAGCCGCCTAAAATTGTTGCACCTAACGGCACAATGCCGTTTGCCATATCGGCGGCAAATTCCTCGGGCGGCAGGTCGTATTTTCCTGTAGCAGGGTCGGGAAGACCGGCGTTTGGTTTAACTATAATAGGCAAGGTTGTCCATTTTGCAAGCTCTTCTACAACGCCACGCAGCTGTACAGGCCCTAATGAGCAGTTTACACCCAATGCATCTACACCTAATCCCTCAAGCGTAAGTGCCATAGAGCTTACGCTGCAGCCTGTAAAGGTACGCATATTTTCTTCAAAGGTCATAGTGCAGACAATAGGCTTGCTGCTGTTTTCCTTTGCGGCTAAAACGCCGGCTTTCAGCTCGGCAAGGTCAGTCATAGTTTCAAAAACTATAAGGTCGGCATCTGCACCGGCAAGAATAACCTCTTTGTATATTTCGTATGCTTCGTCAAAGGACATACTTCCCGTTGGCTCCATCAGCTGTCCGATAGGACCAATATCCAGTGCCGCCAATGCACCCGTACCGTCTGTTGCCTCTTTTGCAACCTTTACCGAAGCCTTAACAACCTCTTCAACGGTATAGCCGCTTTCGGCAAGCTTGTAGCTGTTGGCACCAAAGGTGTTGCTGTAAACAACCATTGAGCCTGCGTTAATGTAGGACTTGTGAATATCCCGTACAATTTCAGGGTGAGTAATGCTTAAAATCTCGGGGCATTCTCCGGTTTTAAGCCCCTTTGCCTGAAGCTGTGTGCCCATTGCACCGTCAAAAATTATAAAATCCTTTTCCTTAATTAGCTTATTGAACACAATGGTTTCCTACCTTTCTATATTGGCAAGTGCTTCTCAGATTACAGCATAAGCACCCACGCTTTGCCGGAGCTACTGGAGTGTGCGAAAGCCCTATTATAGCCGTAACAGATTTAATAGGGGTAAGCGTCATACTGTCTGCGGTACACAGCCCTATTTTTCTGGGAGCGTCAAGTATTGTTAAAATTTCCTTTTGTATGTCAATAGGTAAATCGCCGTAGCCCGGGCTGTAACGCCATGTTTTATAGCAGGAAGAGTCAAGTGCAGAATATATTTCTTCCTCTGCTTTATTGCAAAGCTGTTCAATTGCAACACTGGACAGGCTGTTAATTACTATAGCCTTTGACATATCCTGTAATTGTGCGGTGCGAATTAAATTATCTATATTTCCCGAAAGCGTAGCGCACATAAGCACAATGCCATAACAGCCGTTTAAGTGGCGTTCTATGTCCTTGCCTGTAAGGAGCAGATTGGTGTTAAGCACCTGAATGCCCATGTCTGTTTTTTCAATATCGAAAATTCCGTAGCGGTATCGTGGTATACTGTTTTTAATAACAAGCTGCTCGCACTGCGGCAGCATAGCAAGGGTGTTAGCGTCTGCCTTACCCTTTTTAACCCCCATATACCGCAAGGCCTCGTCATAATCAAGTTCACCTAATGTTATCAAGTAAATCACCTCATGTGCTCACTTTGTGTGCTCACTTCCGTAGGAAGTGAGTGCG
>FR891341.1:50710-60642 GCA_000435335.1 Clostridium sp. CAG:964 | reverse complement strand
AAGGAATAATAAATATAAAATAACCGCAAGGCCGTGCTGTATTGAAGCTGTGCTTCTTACCGTTCGGCTTTGCTTTTAACCTACCGTCTATAGGCTGTACACTGCCACCTGTTATTAACCTATAGATTTTATAACCAATGCATTATATAATTACAACTGTAAGGAACACATACCGGTAACGCACAAAAGGGAGGGTGATAATTTTTGAAGGTTGAGGTAAAAATAGACAACAGCTGCACAGAGCCGTTGTGTATTATAATTACAAATAAGCTTACAGATGAAATAAGCAGCTGTGTAGAAAGACTTTCATCTTCAAACACCCTTATAACAGGCAGGCAGAACGACAATATTTCCCTTATTGAGCAGAAAGATATTATTAATATATACGCTGCTCAAAGCAAGGTTTATGTAGTCACTGAAAGAGGAGAATTTGTTGTAAAGCAACGGCTGTATGAGCTTGACCAAATGCTTGACAGCCACAGCTTTGTAAGAATTTCAAATTCCGAAATAATCAACCTGCACAAGGCAGTTAATTTTAATCTAAAGCTGTCGGGAACTATACTGGTTTCGCTTCCAAACGGCAAAGAAACATATGTTTCACGCAGATATGTTACAAAAATTAAAGAACGGTTAGGTGTATAATATGAGCACAACAAAAAAAATAATATTAAGAGGTTTACTGGGTATGCCTATAGGTCTGGCAATAAGCTATATAGTAACACTAATTGTTTCTATTATAGTCGGTAAAGGAAATTACTACCCTGTTGTACCGGACACAATAAATACATTTGGCACAGAGCTAAACGCCGTAATCATACAAACAGTTTTAAGTATGCTGTATGGCGCAGTATGGGGCGGTGCCTCGGTAATATGGGAACTTGAAAATTGGAGCCTTTTAAAGCAGTCGGCTACACATTTGATATTGGTTTCTGTAGCTACATTCCCTGTTGCATTCTTTATGCACTGGATGCCGCAAAATTTCTTAGGCGTTATTATTTACTACGGTATTTTCCTATTTATATATGCCTCAATATGGTTGGGCACATTTATAAAAATAAAGTACCAAATAAAAGACATTAACAATAACCTCAATTAATTCATTATTATAATTTACCCCAAAAAAGCAGGCAGTGTAAGCGTTTATACTTACACTGCCTGTGTTTTTATGCAATATTTAAAATAAATATTTTATCTGCGGGTATTACTTAAAGTATGCTACGCCGCTTTCAAATATCTTTTGGTCTTTCTCAAACGGTACATTTGCGTACAGGTTGTCGCCCTTACGCTCGGAGTGTCCCATTTTACCGAAAATTCTGCCGTCAGGGCTTGTAATACCCTCTATAGCGCATACAGAGCCGTTTACATTAAATGCAATATCGTCAGACGGCTTGCCGTTTAGGTCTACATACTGTGTTGCAACCTGACCACCCTCAATAAGCTTTTGCAGCATAGCGTCATTAGCAACAAATCTGCCCTCACCGTGTGAAATAGGCACTGCAAATACATCTCCTGCATTTACCTGTGACAGCCAAGGTGATTTTACCGATGTTACCCTTGTGTATGCCATATGAGAGATATGTCTGCCTACAGTGTTGAATGTTAGTGTAGGGGAATCCTCTGTAATGTCTGTAATTTTGCCGTATGGAACAAGTCCCAGCTTAATAAGTGCCTGGAAGCCGTTGCATATACCAAGCATTAAGCCTTCACGCTTTTCAAGAAGCTCTGTAACAGCTTGTGCAATAACAGGGTTGCGGAAGGTTGTAGCAATAAACTTACCTGAACCGTCCGGCTCGTCACCGCCGCTAAAGCCGCCCGGGAACATAATGATTTGTGATTCCTTAATCATTTTTTCCATTTGTGTAATTGTTTCTTCAATGTCCTTTGGTGTAAGGTTTTTAACAATCAACAGCTGTGGGTCTGCACCTGCCTTAGCAAAGGCTCTGGCTGTGTCAACCTCGCAGTTAGTGCCGGGGAATACAGGAATAAATACCTTTGGCTTTGCTGTTTTAATTACAGGTGACAATGTGCTGTGCTGAGTTGTAAGCGGAATATCCTTTGTAAGCTTTGGACAGTCTGCCTTTGTTGCAAATACCTTTTCAAGCTTACCGGTCCACGCCTCAACAAGAGTATCAATATCAAGCTTACCGCACTTAATATCAATAACAGGTTCTTCTGTAGTAACACCCAGCTTGTAGCTTAGAACGCCTTCGTCAAGTGAAGCACCGTCTGCCAACTCAATTACAAGTGAACCGCTAAGCGGAGCAAACAGCTCTTCGCTTGTAAGCTCGTGGTCAAATGTAAATCCTATTTTATTACCAAAGCACATTTTTGCAACAGCAGCTGCGGCACCGCCCTCACGAACTACAGAGGCTGCCAAAGCCTTGCCCTGTGACATAAGAGCATAAACAGCATTGTACATTTTCTTCAGGTCTTCCCACATTGGCATTTGAGTAGCCTTATCAACAGGAACAGGTACATAAATAACCTGTGAGCCTGCCTTTTTAAACTCGGCAGAAATTGTTTTTGATGCCTTTGTCATAGCTACCGCAAAGCTTACAAGTGTAGGAGGTACATCTAAATCTTCAAAAGAGCCGGACATACTGTCCTTACCGCCTATTGACGGAATACCCATATTAATTTGTGCTGTCATCGCACCCAGCAACGCTGCGGCAGGCTTGCCCCAACGCTCAGGCTTTTCGTGAAGTCTTTCAAAATATTCCTGGAATGTCAGGCGTGACTTTAATGGATTTGCACCTATTGCCAGAAGCTTCGACATTGATTCTACAACAGCAAACGCAGAGCCGTGGAACGGTGACCAACGGGAAACACCCGGAATAAAGCCATAGCTCATAGCTGTAGCGTCATCTGTTTCGCCCTTTTCAAGAGGAATTTTAGCAGCCATAGCGTCTTGAGGTGTAAGCTGATATTTACCGCCAAACGGCATAATAACCGTAGCCGCACCTATACTTGCATCAAAACGCTCACCAAGACCGATTTGAGAGCAAACCTCAAGCCTTGCAAGGTTAGCCTTAAACGCCTCTGTTTTGCTTAGTCCCTGCAGCTCCTTTGGAGTTTGCAAACGGTAGTTGTTGTTTTCGTCAGGTGCTGTAATATATGCCTGTGAAACCTGTGTAACACCGTTGGTATTAAGGAACCTACGGCTTAGGCTGACAATAGTGTCGCCTCTCCATACCATAGTCAAACGAGGATTTTCACTTACTACTGCTACTGCTGTAGCCTCTAGGTTTTCTGTATGTGAATACTCAATAAACCTGTCAACATCCTTAGGGTCAAGCACAACTGCCATTCTTTCCTGTGATTCTGAAATAGCAAGCTCTGTGCCGTCTAAGCCCTCATATTTCTTTGTTACCTTATCAAGGTCAATATTCAGTCCGTCTGCCAGCTCGCCTATGGCTACGCAAACACCGCCGGCACCAAAGTCGTTACAACGCTTAATCATTGTAGAAACCTTTGGATTTCTGAACAAACGCTGAATTTTTCTTTCTGTAGGCGGGTTGCCCTTTTGTACCTCTGCACCGCAGGTTTCTATTGATGACTCTGTGTGTGCCTTTGACGAGCCTGTAGCACCGCCGCAGCCGTCACGGCCTGTTTTTCCGCCCAAAAGAACAATAACATCGCCCGGCTGTGGTACCTCACGAATTACATTGCTCTTTGGTGAGGCACCTATAACCGCACCTATTTCCATTCTCTTTGCAACATAGCCAGGGTCATAAAGCTCTGTAACCTGACCGGTAGCAAGTCCTATCTGGTTACCGTATGAGCTGTAGCCGGCCGCCGCACCTGTTGTAATTTTTCTGCTTGGCAGCTTGCCGTGCATTGTATCCTTAAACGGTACGGTAGGATCACCGCTGCCTGTTACACGCATAGCCTGGTAAACATAGGCTCTGCCGGAAAGCGGATCACGAATAGCACCGCCCAAGCAGGTAGCCGCACCACCAAACGGCTCTATCTCTGTAGGGTGGTTATGCGTTTCGTTTTTAAACTGTACAAGCCACTGCTCCGTAACGCCGTCAATAGTTACAGGCACCTCTATAGAACAGGCGTTAATTTCTTCACTAACATCAAGGTCAGGAATTAAGCCTCTTTTTCTAAGCAGCTTCATACCTGCAAGAGCCATATCCATAAGAGAAACATCACGGTCGGTATCCTTACCGTAAACCTCATCTCTGGCGTCATAGTATTCCTTTAGGGCATCTTCAATAACCGAGGTCAATGCACCTTTTTCTATTTCAATTTTTTCTAATCTTGTAAGGAATGTAGTATGTCTGCAGTGGTCAGACCAATATGTATCAATAACTCTAAGCTCTGTTACCGTAGGGTTACGCTTTTCTTCATCTCTAAAGTAGTCACGACAGAACTTGAGGTCGCTCAGCGTCATAGCAAAGCCCATAGAGCCGTAATAATCTGCCATTTGTTGGTCATTAAATTCTATAAAGCCCTCTACATCTGCAACCCTTTCAGGTACAGTTACAGGCATATCGAGTGTTTCAGGCTTGTCCATAGAAGCCAGACGGGACTCTACAGGGTTTATCATATAGTGCTGAATTTTCTCAAAATCACTGTCAGTAATATCGCCCTTTACCGCTACAACCTTAGCACTTACTACTACAGGTCTTTCGCCCTGCGTCAACAGCTGTGCACACTGTGCGGCACTGTCGGCACGCTGGTCATACTGTCCCGGCAGGTATTCCATAGCAAATACCCTCCAGTCATTTTCTGTCGGCAAGACTTCCTTGTAAATATTGTCCTGATTTGGCTCTGAAAAAACAGTTACCGCAGCCTTATCAAGCTGTTCACCTGTTAATCCGGAAATATCGTATCTGTTTACAAGTCTAAGTGCTGTAAGCGACTTTAAGCCCAGGTTATGCCTTAAATCCCAAAGCGTTTGAGAGGCCTCAACATCAAAGCCGGGTTTCTTCTCAACAAATAATCTTGTTACTTGTGACATTAATAATCATTCCTTTCAAAAAGAAAAACTGCTGATTCCTTTACAACAGCCTGTACAAATCATTTTTGCACATAAGCCATTCTAATTGATTTTATCATATACAGCCGTTTTTTACAACGAAAAAATACACTCTTTTGCCTATATCAATCCCAGATACCGCTTCTCTGCTTATTTCAGCACTACTACCGTCATAGGCGGAATTGTAAGGCTTGTGCCGTCAAGCGTTGCCTGTGCATAGCTTCCGTTGCTGTCCGGATCCTGTGCTGTTACCTGTCCGGCAATACCTGAATACTCAAGCTTATCCTTTGGCACATCAACAGCAGCAGATTCCGTTTTGCTTAGGTTGTAGAATATAATAACCCCGCTGTCATTGTATTTTGTAACATAGCCTGCCGCATTGTCGCTGCCGCTTTCTATAACATCGGTAATTTTGCCTCTTGCAATTTCAGGATTTTGCAGCTTCAGCTTAATAAGCTGCTGGTATGTTTTTAGCAGTGAATTATCGTCCTTTTGTGCTTTTTCAACCGTTGTAACAACAGACTCCTCAGCGATGGAAAAGGCAATGCTAGGCAGGTGAATATTTTCCCACTCTGTACCGTTCCAAGGCATTGGCAAACGGTATGAGCCGTCGTTATCTGTACTGCCGAGCAAGCCAACCTCTTCACCGTAGTATATAAACGGATTTCCCGGAGAAAGCATATAACTCATGGCTGCCATTTTCTCATTTTGCAGGTTTTTGCCCAGTGCCGCACCGCTTCGTGAAATGTCGTGGTTAGAAAGGAAGGAGCAGTCGATAGCGTTTTCGTTCTTATCGGCTATAGTTTCACCCCAGGATTTTACAGATTTGCAAAGCTTGTTAGCGTCACCGCTGCGTACTGCGGTTTCATATGTACCTATAGCCTGACTCATTGGAAAATTAAACTGACTGTCAATTCCGGTAGAATACCAGTCTGCAATTTGGCTTGTTCCTGACCAGTTTTCACCTACAATATAGGCATCCTTTTTAATATCCTTTGCCGTGTCAACCAGCCATTTACAGAATTCCTGACCATCGTCACCGCCTGTATCATAGTATTTTATGGCGTCAAGCCTAAAGCCGGAAACACCCATATCCAGCCAGAACTTCATTATATCCTTTATTTCATCACGCACCTTTTCGTTAGAAAGGTTCAGCTCAGGCATTGATTTGTCAAAATTAGCCTCATAATAATAGTCGGTGCCGTCTATACGCAAATAGGTACTGCTGCCAACCTCATCGTCCTTTTTTACAATATGATAGTACTGAGCATAGCCGTCCAGCTTGCCCTCCTTTACCTCCTGACAGGCTTTTACAAACCACGGGTGCTGGTCTGAGGAATGATTTAAAACAAGGTCAAGTATTACATTAATGCCACGCTTGTCTGCTTCTTTAAGCAGTGTTTTAAAATCATCAAGTGTACCGAATTCCTTGTCAACAGCCTTATAATCCTCTACAGAATATTTATGGTATGACTCTGACGGGTTTATAGGTGTAAGCCATATGCCGTCTATACCTAAATCGTTGCCGCCGTTCGGATTGCCGTCGTTAAGATAGTCAAGCTTGCTTATAATTCCCTTAAAATCTCCTACGCCGTCGTCATTTGAATCGCAAAAGCTATACATAAATATTTGGTAGAAATTTCTGTAATTATCGGTTGACTGTACAGCATTTGGTGTCTCCTTTTTCTGCTCGCCTCCGGTGCAGGCTGCCATTGCACCGCAGCACAGTGCGGCCGCCATTGCTATTGCTATAAGTTTTTTAAGCATAAATTTTCTCCTTATGTTTCTGTTACAACTATTTTTTTAATGAGTATAAAGCCGTTATTAAAACTAATACTATTATTAAGTCATTTGTAGATTTTGCTTTGAAAATGCCTGTATTGATTTCTATGCAGCTTCTTTTCCAAAGCCCTATTTACAAATGCTTTATATACAAATAGAGGTGAAGACACAGCCTTCACCTCTAGGTTTGTAAACAAGCTAAACGCTACAGCGGCTAATAGAATTAGCCCTTTACAGCACCGCCTGTAATACCTTCTACATAGAACTTCTGCATCTTCAAGAACAACGCTGTAATAGGAACAGCAACTACAACTGCACCTGCGCAGAAATTATAGAAGAATGTATCAATTTTGTCCTTATCTGTCATATTCCACAGAACCAGTGCAACCGTATATTGGTCGATAGCATCACGAAGAAGCATTTTCGCCAAAATAAAGTCAGTCCATGGTGCGATAAATGTTGTCAATACTGTATATACTACGATAGGCTTTGACATTGGAAGAATAATTTTCCAGAAAATCTGGTTCTTTGTTGCACCATCAATGGTAGCAGCCTCATCAAGTGCCTTTGGAACAGTATCAAAGAAGCCCTTCGAAATGAAGTAGTTAAGTGCTGCACCTGCAGAATATACTATAATAAGACCAACAATATTCTGTGACAAGCCAATTACCTTTAGAATATAGTAAATAGCTATCATTGTCATAAAGCCAGGGAACATACCAAGAATCATTGCTATATTCATAAACGGCTTTCTTGCCTTAAACCTTAATCTACTAAACGCATACGATACCATCAGTACGCTGAATGTAGAAATAATACAGGAAAATATAGATATGATTAATGTATTCAAAAATGCTCTTGGATAATCAAATACCTTAGTATTTGTAAACAGCTCTATATAATTGTCAAATGTCCAGCAGGTTGGAACAACATGGTCAATAAATGTTGCCTCCTCACCGGAGAACGATGTCATAACGATCCACACCAAAGGAAGGATCCAAATAATTGAAAGAATTGTAAGAATCACATAGATTAGTGTATTTACTACAGTTCTTCTTGCTTTGTAACTCTTTATCATCCGAATGCCCCCTCGTCTTTAACTGACTTAGTATTATTAAAGGTAATTAGTGACAAGGTACCACAAATTATAAATACTATAATACCAATGGCAGCAGCCAGGTTGTTATCGTTTTTATTCATTGTCAATTTATACAGCCATGTAACAAGCAAGTCTGTTTCGCCGGCCTGATAGAAGTGTACATTTGTAGGGCCACCGCCGCTAAGCAGGAATATAACATTAAAGTTGTTAATGTTACCAACAAATGTAGAAATTAGCTGTGGTGTAGTAACGAAAATCAAGTATGGCAGTGTAATCTTGGTAAACTGAACAAACGGTGAAGCGCCATCAATACGAGCGGACTCGTACAAATCTTCAGGAATATTCATAAGAATACCTGTTGTACTTAAAATTGTGTATGGAATACCTATCCAAATATTTACAATTATGATTGTAATCTTTGCCATTGTCGGGTTAGCGGTATCGGTCAAGAACTTAATCGGCTGATCAATCCAACCCAAATCCTGTAAAATAACATTTACAACACCACTTTGCGAAAGCATTTGAGCCATCAGCAGCAGAGTTACAAACTGAGGTACAGCAACAGCCATAACAAAGCAGGTTCTAAATATAGCTTTACACTTTAAGCCCTTCTTGTTAATCATAAGTGCAACTATTACACCAAGAATATAACAAGAGAATGTAGCAACAACCGCCCAAATAAGTGTCCAGCCCAAAATTTTTCCAAATGTTTGAGCATAAAGCTGGTTGCCTACAAAAATATCACCAAAGTTGCCAAAGCCTACCCATGTAAACAGCGTGTTAGGCGGCTGATGGTCATGGTCGAAGTTTGTGAACGCAATTAATATCATAAAAATAAGCGGCAAAATTGTAAAGCAGCTTATTAATGTTGTTGGAACAGCCAACATTGTTACATGGAACTTTTCGTCAAGCAAAAGCTTAAGATCCTGAAAAATTGTGTTAGGTCTGTCACCTGCCTTGACTGTTTTTTCGTTATTAACAGCAACCTTTATGTTTAGTATGTATAGATAAATAAATAAAGCAATTATAACAAATGTAAGTGTACCAAACAAAAGGATAAGCATTGAGTTGTCGCCCTCAACCTTTATAGGCATACCAAAATCGTCCAGAGTTGTGCTTGCTTCCTTAGTACCAAGGGTACCAAACTGTGACAAATAGCCGCCGCCAAAGCCTACCATATAGGCAATAAACCCTATTTCCGCTGCAAGGAAAAGAACACCCTTAATAATTTGTCTGTTCAAAAAGCAACCGGCACCCATAATTACATATGAAAGCTTAGTTGCCAAGCCTCCCACTGCAAAGTTATTGGCATAATCCTTAAAGAAATTTCCAATACCCACAAAGAACGCTACTATAGCTTTTCCGACTCCTTTAAAAAAGCCTGCCAGAGCACCCGGAATAGCCATAAAAAAGCTTTTTAGCTTATAAACAAATTTTTGGAAAGGGTTGAGCTGTACATAATCAATGTAGTTCATTATTTTACTCCCCTTTTTTTCGAGCCTTTTAATATATTTCTTAATACGCTTTTTACTGCTCAAGCAGCCTATAAAATATAGACTGCTTGAGCGTAAAACAAACTATTTTATACCTAAATACGGACTATGATTAAACAGCTGTAATGCTCTTAACCATATCGTCATAAGCCTTGCCGATACCCTTCTCTGAAAGGTCGTTCTTCTTCTCTACACAGTAAGAACCGAATGCAGCTGTAGGATCCCAGAAAGAACCTGCCAAGCCAATCTGTGGTATTGAATGAGCCTGCTGCTCGTAAACAGCTTTTAGGCAAACATCATTCTTAACGGCGTCGCTTTCAACCATCTTTGTAATTGAAGGACCCCAACCTAGCTTATCCATTCTTTCCTGCTGGCACTTTTCACCGGATAGGTAATATGCCAGAGCCTGAGCTGTGTATGGATACTTTGTATTTGAGTTTACACCGATTAGCTTGTAACCGAACATTGAAATCATATCGGTATCCTTGCCGTCTATCTTAATTGTAGGCAGCTTAGCACAAGCAAAGTTGTCGCCCAGTGCCTTCTGTACGCTCTTAAGCTTCCAAGTACC
>FR891341.1:39604-50647 GCA_000435335.1 Clostridium sp. CAG:964 | reverse complement strand
CTGAACTCTTAGCTGAGAAGCAAGCACCTTATTAATATCATCATCTACAAAGTGTGGATTATTTGCAAGCAAATCCGCAAAGGCCTTAGCAGTCTTAACTACCTTATCCTTGTCGTAGTTAAGAACCTGATTACCTTTATCGTTAAGCTCATATGTGCCGCCTGCTGTCAGAGGAATAACGCAGCCATAGTAGCCGTCGCCCATGTACATTATGAAGTTCATATCCTGCTTGTCGCAAGCCTCCATAATTCCCTCCATTGACTTAATCTGCTCGTCAGTAACCAATGACTTGTTGTAGTAAACAAAGTAACCGTTGTCGCCTGTTTCAGGGAAAGCAACCAAATTGTTCTCATGAGTTGCAACATCAATAGCACCCTGCAGGTTTGTTTCCTTAATAGCTGCTGCGTACTGAGCTCTTACAGGAGATACATATCCGCCCGGATAAAGCTTAGAAGCCTGGTCAGATACATAACCGAATACATCGGCAGCTGCTGACGGGTCGTTCATTACGTTAGCCGCAGCATCAGACTCGCCCTGTGCTACAACTTCAATTTTAATCTTTCTGTCGCTGAAATTGTCGGTAAATGCCTTACACTGCTCCTCAAATGTCTCCAAGGCATCTGACGGTGCCCAAACCTTTAGAGAAACCTGCTCGTTCTTACCCTCATCACCAAGAGCAAGGTCAGCATCCTTAAGCATTTCGTCAACGGTAATAGCCTTAACCTCCTGCTTGCTGCTTGCACTTGAGCCTGAGCCTGAGCTTGAACCTGAGCCTGAGCTTGAATTATCGCTGCCGCCGCCACAGCCTGCAAAAGCTGTAACAACCATTGCTGCCGCCAAAGCCACGCCGGCAATCTTCTTTGTTTTACTGAACATTATCTTTTCCTTCTTTCTAAAAAATATAAATATCTTTTAACTCACTGACAGTTGTTTAAACTGCATACCAATGCGTAATCAGACAGCTTATACAATGTCATAACTACTGTAGTTATAATAGCATAGACAGGTACGAAATGCAATATATTTTAGTTATTTTAGTTATATTAATATATTTACGGCTGTCATTTTGTTTGTTTTAAACAAATAATTTATTTTACTCCGTTTTATTCAACAATCTAACTCCTTAAAATTATTCATATTAACGGTACGCCCTTTGACATCATTGTCAAATAAAATTATTTTTTATGTGTATATTGTACAAGCCTTATTAATAATATATGCCCAAACAGCTATTATATTCCTTATTCTTGATAAAGGGTTATCATTTTAAACAGGATGAAGAGTATTTACTTAATTTTTATAATAAGTCATTGCCCGCATCGAGTATAAAGCGACCTTTGCCATGCACAAATAAAGCTGTCATTACCCTTGCAAATCATATTTACATTGACATACGCCGTATAATATTGTAAATTAAATTGTAGGTATTTTATTAAATTTATTAAAGGAGATAATTAGCTATGAAGCTTGCTGATTTACTAAAAAAGCTTAAATACACCTGTGTTAAGGGCACTGCAGATGTTGATATAACTACCGTTGCGTATGATTCCCGAAGGGTTGAAAGGGGCTCTCTGTTTATCTGCGTAAAGGGCGCCGTTGCTGACGGACACAGGTTTGCAGAAGCGGCAGTTAATAAAGGTGCGTCGGCCTTGGTTGTAGAGGACGATGTAACCGTGCCTGAGAATGTTACGGTTATAAGGGTAGAAGACAGCCGCTATGCACTTGCCTGCATATCAGCCGAATACTTTGGAAATCCTGCTGACAAGCTAAAGGTAATAGGCATAACGGGTACCAAGGGAAAAACCACTACTACATATTTAGTAAAATCAATTCTTGACAGTGCAGGTCACAAATGCGGACTTGTAGGCACTATAGAAACAATTATCGGCGATAAGGTTATAAAGGCAAGTAACACCACCCCAGAATCATATGTTTTGCAGGATTATTTTAAGCAAATGGTTGACTGCGGCTGCGACTGCGTAGT
The DNA here is from genome assembly GCA_000435335.1 of Clostridium sp. CAG:964. GTDB lineage: Bacteria > Bacillota > Clostridia > Oscillospirales > Acutalibacteraceae > CAG-964. The sequence continues at coordinate 48,663 of FR891341.1, read as the reverse complement.
AATGGAGGTTTCCTCACAAGGTCTTATGCTGCACCGCACTGCCGGCTTTACATTTGAAATAGGTATTTTTACAAATATTGAGCCTGACCATATAGGCCCTCATGAGCATAAGGATTTTAATGATTATCTGCACTGCAAAAGTCTGCTGTTCAAGCAGTGCCGCCACGGTATAGTAAATATTGACGACAAGCATGCAGACTACATTATAAATAATGCAAGCTGTGATATAGTTACCTATGGCTTTTCAGAAAAAGCAGATTTTCGTGCGGCAAACACTAAGCTTGTGTCGGGCAAGGGCTACCTGGGCATAGACTATGACCTGCAGGGCAAAGAGAATATGAGGGTTGAAATTGACCTGCCGGGCAAGTTCAGCGTGTACAACTCACTTACCGCCATTGCTATATGCAGCTACTTTGGCATTGACAGCAATACTATTTGCGATGCATTAAAGGATGCAAAGGTAAAGGGCAGAATTGAAATGATAAAGGTTTCTGACGATTTTACACTAATGATAGACTACGCTCATAACGCAATGTCCCTTGAAAGTCTGCTTACTACCTTGAGGGAATACAACCCAACAAGGCTTGTTTGCCTGTTTGGCTGTGGAGGCGACCGTTCCCGTGACAGACGCTTTAGTATGGGCGAGGTTTCGGGCAAGCTGGCCGACCTCAGCGTTATAACCTCCGATAACCCACGAACAGAGGAGCCTCTTGCAATAATCGACGACATACTTGTGGGCATTAAGAAAACCACAGGCAAATACACAGTTATACCTGACCGCCGCAAGGCTATAGAGTGGGTTATCCACAACGGTCAGCCGGGAGATATTATTGTGCTTGCCGGTAAGGGACATGAGGATTATCAAGAAATTAACGGCGTTAAGCACCACCTTGACGAGCGTGAGGTTATAGCACAGGTGCTTGCCGGAATTAAGCAATAAACCCCTTCGGTGTTTTCTGCAATACTTTTTATAACAGCAAAGAGCCATACTGCTTTTGGTACAGCAGTATGGCTCTTTATAATTTTCAGCTACACATACAAATGTAGGTTTTGCGTTTAAAACAGCCTGTTGAGAGAACACTCAACAGGCTGAAAATTTATAAAGCTGATTTAATACAGGCTTGTATAATTAAAATTCAATTTTCTTTGAAATATATTCAACAAGATCTTCAATCTTAACTCTTTCCTGCTCCATTGTATCTCTGTCACGAACAGTTACACAGCCGTCCTTTTCCTTTGTGTCAAAGTCATAGGTAATGCAGAACGGTGTACCTATTTCGTCCTGTCTGCGGTATCTCTTACCAATAGAGCCTGCCTCGTCATAGTCTACCATAAAGTGCTTTGAAAGCATTGTGTAAACCTGGTCTGCCTCAGGTGACAGCTTCTTTGAAAGAGGAAGTACGGCACACTTAAACGGTGCAAGTGCAGGGTGAAGCCTTAGTACAACCCTGGTATCCTTTTCTGTTACTGCTTCTTCGTCATAAGCCTCTGTAACAAGAGCCAAGAACAAACGCTCAACACCAAGTGACGGCTCGATAACATACGGAATATACTTTTCGTTTGTTTCAGGGTCAAAATACTCAAGGCTCTTTCCGCTTGTTTTAATGTGCTGAGTCAGGTCGTAGTCTGTTCTGTCTGCTACGCCCCAAAGCTCGCCCCAACCAAACGGGAACAGATATTCAAAGTCTGTGGTAGCCTTTGAATAGAAGCACAGCTCCTCGGCAGAATGGTCACGCAGACGCAAATTTTCCTCCTTCATATTCAGTGAATACAGCCAGTCACGGCAGAAGCCTCTCCAGTAGTTAAACCACTCAAGGTCTGTACCAGGCTTACAGAAGAACTCCAGCTCCATCTGCTCAAACTCTCTTACTCTGAATATAAAGTTACCAGGTGTAATCTCGTTTCTGAAGGACTTACCAATCTGGGCAACACCAAACGGTACTTTTTTACGGCTTGTACGCTGAATATTTGCAAAGTTTACAAAAATACCCTGTGCAGTTTCCGGACGAAGGTAAATTTCATTTTTGCTGTCCTCGGTTACTCCCTGAAAGGTTTTAAACATAAGGTTAAACTGGCGAATATCGGTAAAATTATGCTTGCCGCAGTTCGGACAAGGAATTTCTTTTTCGTTAATATAGTCTGTCATTTGCTGATTTGTCCAGCCGGCCACATTTGTGCCGTCAAAATCTTCAATAAGATTGTCTGCTCTGTGGCGGGTTTTACAGTCACGGCAGTCCATAAGAGGATCCGAAAAGCCACCTAAATGACCTGAGGCAATCCAGGTTTGAGGGTTCATAAGAATTGCAGAGTCAAGTCCTACATTGTACTTGTTTTCCTGTACAAACTTTTTAAGCCACGCCTTTTTAATATTATTCTTAAGCTCCATACCCAAAGGGCCGTAATCCCAAGTGTTTGCAAGTCCTCCGTAAATTTCAGAGCCGGGATATACAAAGCCTCTGTTTTTACACAGGGCAACTATTTTTTCCATCGTCTTTTTTGAATTTTCCATATTTCCAGTTCCTTTCCCAAATATAAACTGTGCTACCATACATTTTAATGGTTATACGCTTTTGTGTCAAGAAATTTACAAAAAATGCATTGTACCGGATATTACAATTTAGCTTATTCTTATTATTCATTATTTAAAATAATTAATAGCCTGCTAAACTTTTCAAATAAAATAAGCTGTCGGGCAGAAAAAATCCGCCTGACAGCCTTTTATATTTCGTTCGGCTTCAAAATACACACTGTGCATTACGCCGCAGTATGTAAAGAATTACAGCTCACTCCTGCCCTCCAAGGCCCTAAGCAGGGTAACCTCGTCGGCATATTCCAGGTCGCCGCCTACAGGTATGCCATAGGCAAGTCTTGTAACCTTTATTCCCAAGGGCTTTAACAGCTTGCTTATGTACATAGAGGTGGTTTCCCCCTCAACCGTAGGGTTTGTAGCCATAATAACCTCCTGCACAGGCTGTTTTTGTATGCGTGCCAGCAATTCCTTAATGGTAAGCCGATCGGGGCCTATACCGTTAAGCGGTGACATCGCTCCGTGCAGTACATGGTAAACGCCGTTATACTCCTGTGTACGCTCCATAGCCATTACATCCCGTGGATCCTCCACAACACATATTGTAGAATGGTCACGCTTGGTATTTTCGCAAACAGCACATTTTTCCTTATCTGTTAGGTTACAGCATTCACTGCAATAGTGTATGCTTTCGTGTGCCTCCACAATAGCCTGCGAAAATTCCACAGCCTTTTCCTTTGGCATTTTAAGAACATAATAGGCAAGCCGCTGTGCGGTTTTTGAGCCTATACCCGGCAGGCGTTCAAACTGCTCGGTCAGCTTTGCAAGCGGTGCTGCATTATAAGACGGCATTAGAACAGCCCCGGAATGTTAAGACCGCCTGAAATTTTCTCCATTGTTTCCGACTTGTCATCAGCGGCCTTTCTTAACGCCTCGTTTGCAGCTGCAATAATAAGATCGCTAAGCATTTCTATGTCCTCAGGGTCTACAACCTCAGGCTTAATGTTTACTGTTTTAAGCTCCATCTTGCCTGTTACAACTACATCTACAGCACCGCCGCCCGATGTTGCCGAATACTCCTTTTCTTCAAGAACTGTGCTGGCTGCGTCCATTTCCTCCTGCATTTTCTGTGCCTGCTTTGCAATCTGCTGCAAATTCTGTGGGCCGCCGCCCATACCCCTTGGTATTCTTGCTTTCATAATTTTTTTCTTCCTTTCAGTTTATTCTTCTTCTACAGGTACGCCCGATTCCTTAGCCTGCTTTATAAATTGGTCAAGAGGGTTTTCCTGTTTATTTTGCTTTTCAAGCTTTTTATAAGGCCCCAGCTTATACACTCTGCCGGTTACCTCTTTAACGGCCTCTCTCATTCTTTCACGCTGAGACTGCTGTTTAAGAAGCTTAAAGGCAAGCTCGTTTTGGGAATCTATCAGCATATAATCACCGCTGATATACGCCCGTGTATTTTTAAATGAAGTTGCAATGGTTATGGAATATTTTCTTAAAACCTCCAAAACCTCTTGCCAGTCCTCCATAGGAACTGCGTTTTTTACTATAGTATCATAATCGGTTTTTGACTGACTTGCTACAGCCTGTGCCTGCGGCGTAATCTGAATTGTAGGCTGTTCCTTGCCGATTTCAGGCACAGCCGGCACGGCGGCTTCTTTTACATCTGCTGTTGCAGACTGTGCTTTATGTTCAGGTGAAACAGTCACTCCGTTTTTAACCATTCTTTCCAGCCTTGCAATTCGTGCCATAAGTGCCTCTGTAGAGGTGTCCAGCTGCACCGAGGTAAGCTTTATAAGTGCCAGCTCCATTTCTGCACGCTTGCTGCCACCCTTAAACATTCGGTCATAGCTCTTTTGCAGCACATCCATTACATAGACTATGCCCTCCAAGGAAAACTCCTGCGCCTGCTGTTTGGCCTGCTCCCTTTCCTGTGCAGAAAGCATAATAAGAGACTCGGGGCTTTTCATCGTTTTAATAAGCATTAAATTCCTGAAATGCTCCAAAAGCTCTTGGCAAAGCCTACCCATATCCTTACTTTCGCTATACAGCTGTTGGGTTATCTCCAACGCCTGCTTAACATTTTTATCTATAATACTTCGTGTTATATCAAACAAATGCCCTCTGCCTGCAAGTCCGGCTGTTTTCTGCACTACCTCGGAGGTAATATTGCCGCTTACACCCATGCATCTGTCCAAAAGGGAAAGTGCGTCTCTTAAAGCACCGTCGGCAACAGAGGCAATAAGCAGCGCTGCTTCGTCCTCCAGCTGTATATTCTCCTGCTGTGCCACATACTCCAGTCTGTCTGCTATGTCCCTTGACGCAATGCGGTGAAAGTCAAAACGCTGACAGCGTGACAAAACAGTAGCCGGCAGCTTGTGAACCTCGGTAGTTGCCAAAATAAAAACAACATTGGACGGAGGCTCCTCCAGAGTTTTCAGCAAAGCGTTAAAGGCTCCCGGCGAAAGCATATGCACCTCGTCTATAATATAAACACGGTACTTAGCCTTTGACGGAGCAAAGGCGGCCTCCTCTATTATTGCACGAATATTATCCACGCCGTTGTTGCTTGCGGCGTCAATTTCAGAAATATCCAAAACTGTGCCGTCGTCTATACCACGGCAAATTTCACATTCTCCGCAAGGGTCGCCGTTTTGAGGATTAAGACAGTTTACAGCCTTTGCCAAAATTTTTGCACAGGTGGTTTTGCCCGTACCCCTTGAGCCCGTAAAAAGATAAGCATGGTTTACCCTGCCTGATATAAGCTCGTTTTTTAGGGTGGTTGTAACCTGCGGCTGACCTGAAACATCCTCAAACACCTTAGGTCGCCATTTTCTGTACAAAACCTGATACATACTGCAAGACTGCCTTTCCGTAAAATAAAAGAGCAAGACAGACGGCTCACTCCTGTGTAAATGCGAACGACAGACTTACTGTATCGCATCAAGAAATCTGCTTAATGCTGCTCGGTTCCCCGCCTGACATGGTTCACAGCACCCAATCGTACAGGGCCTGTCGCTCACATTCACATAGGAATTTTAATTCTGACTTGCTCAGTAACCGCCAAATGCGATTGCATAACAGATTATACTATGTGCACCGAAAAAAATCAAGTGAATTTTGTTAATTATCTTTTTACTTCGCATTATTATTTTTTACCTGAATATTTTTCAGCGGACTGCGGCAGGTACTACAAACCCGCACTTTGGCATATATATAAAATATCTTTCTTATATGGAGGTATTTTATGAAGGGTATAGTTGAAGAACGAGCCGTTGAGCTTGGACAATATATAATAGAAAGCAAGGCTACCGTTCGCAGTGCGGCAAAAAAATTCGGTGTAAGCAAAAGCACCGTACATAAAGATGTAAGCGAAAGATTAAAATATGTAAACCCGCAGCTGTACAGCAGAGTTAAAGAGGTATTGGAAGTCAACAAGGCACAGCGGCATATTCGTGGCGGTATGGCAACACGCAAAAAATATAAGGGCTTGTAGTACATGTACGGCAAGGTTCATTTCCCGGTGAATCTTGCCGTACAGCAGGCATAACACCGTACTGAAAGGTTTAGACGCAAAATAAAACAAGCCTAATTGCATAATGTGTCGGATTTTAAGTTTTTATTATTTTTTAATTCTTAATTTGTTCATTATTTTCCCTAAATAATACTGTATAATATGTACATCAAATGGTTACTGTGGTATAATAGCTACGGTATTATGCGGCATTTAGGAGGACATTATGAACAAAACAAAGAAAATATTAATTGTAGATGACGATACTAATATTTGCGAGCTTTTAAGGTTGTATATTGAAAAAGACGGTTTTGACACCGCCATTGCCAACAACGGTACACAGGCACTGAAATTATTCGAGCAGGAAAAGCCTGACCTTATTATGCTGGACATTATGTTGCCTGAACTAGACGGCTGGCAGGTGTGCCGTGAAATAAGAAAGACCTCTCAGGTACCTATAATAATGCTTACAGCAAAGGGCGAGGTTTTCGACAAGGTTCTGGGGTTGGAGCTTGGTGCCGACGACTATGTGGTTAAGCCTTTTGAGGCAAAAGAGGTTGTAGCACGAATTCACGCTGTGCTTCGCAGAACCAACTCAAACGAAGCAACAAATGTTAAAGAGGTTGTATGGGACAAGCTCTCTATTAATCTTACAAACTACGAGCTAAAGGTTGACGGCGTGCAAATAGACACACCACCTAAGGAAATGGAGCTTTTGTACCATCTGGCAAGCAACCCTAACAGAGTATTTACAAGAGATCAGCTGCTTGACGAGGTATGGGGCTTTGACTACTACGGCGATTCACGAACAGTAGATGTTCATGTTAAAAGGCTGCGTGAAAAAATAGATGGCGTTTCACCACAGTGGGAGCTTAAAACTGTTTGGGGTGTAGGCTACAAGTTTGAAGTAAAGGAATAAGTATACAGCTTTATAACGCAAGTACAGCAGAGGCATACATAAAATACCTTGGTATTCCCTGCTGTGCTTGCCTGTTTATTTATTTCCGAATTATTCCAAATAAAGCTTCAGCCTTTTATGGGTGTACTACAGCATTAAAAAGGGGAATTTGCGTGACAGGTAAGAAAAGTCTTTTTGCCCAATACCTAATTATAAGTCTTGTGATAGTTTTAGTCAGCTTTATTATACTGGGAACAATGCTTGTATTTTTTGTGGCAAGATATTCTGACAACGAAAAAAAGGATTTATTAATTGAAAACGCTACACAGGTGGCCGACCTTGTTTCTGAAAAAACAGTAATGGTAAACAACAGCGTGTACATAGGAAAATCCGAAACAAGCTGGCTTTCAAGTGTAATGCAGACCATAGCCGGCAGTATTCAGGCTGACATTTTTATAACAGACGAAAAGGGCAAAACACTGGTATGCAGTGACGGAAGCGGTTGTGTACATAACAAAACCCTTATTCCGCAGGACATATGCAGCAAGGCAATGGACGGCAGTATATTTATACGCAGCACACTGGGAAATATATACGACTCTGCCCACTATGTTGCAGCTGTGCCTATTGTTGCCGAGGCAGGCGTAAGCACTAAAACCGTAGGCTTTGTATTTGCTACCACAGACAGCATTTCTTACTCTGATTTTACAGGAGAAATAACTAAAATATTTTTCTATGCGGCTATTGCAACCTTTGCTATTGTAGCGTGTATGATATGGTTTTTCTCATATACTATGATTAAGCCTTTAAGACAAATGGCTGTTGCCGCCAGAAAACTTGCCAATGATGATTTTTCGGTGCGTGTTCCCGTTACCTCTAACAATGAAATCGGTACGCTTGCAAAGGCCTTTAACGAAATGGCAAATTCACTGTCAATTTCCGAAACCACCAGAAGAAATTTTATTGCAAATGTATCTCATGAGTTAAAAACACCTATGACAACCATTGCTGGCTTTATAGACGGCATACTGGACGGCACCATTCCACCGCAAAAGCAAAAGCAGTATTTGCACATAGTATCTACAGAGGTAAAGCGTCTGTCAAGACTTGTTGCGTCTATGCTGTCACTGTCAAGAATAGATAACGGCGAGCTTAGACTGAAAAAGCAGAGGTTTAATCTGTCAGAGGTGATCATTTCCACGCTGCTTACCTTTGAACAAAAAATAGAAGAAAGACACATAGACATTAGAGGGCTTGAGTCCTGCGGCTCCGCAGTAAATGTTGACGGCGACCCCGACCTTATACATCAGGTGGTATACAACCTATTTGAGAATGCGGTTAAATTTGTTGATGTAGGCGGATACATTCAGGTTACACTAACCGATATGGCAGACAGGACGGTTTTGGAAATTAAAAACAGCGGACACGGCATAGAGCCTGAGGAGCTAGTGCATATATTTGAAAGGTTTTATAAAACCGACAAATCAAGAAGCCAGGACAAAAACGGTATGGGCTTAGGTCTGTATATAGTAAAAACCATTATGCGGCTGCACGGCGGCGACATTACCGCCCAAAGCGTAGTTGACGAATACTGCAGCTTTACCCTATGGCTTCCGAAGGAAAAAGGACAATCCGGCAGCAAATACAATTTATTCAGCAACAGAAAAAAGGACAACAGGGCAACCATAGTTAGCTCTGATGGCACCATAATTTCCACTGCCGCAACAGTGGAAGAAGAAATTGAAGATGCGGAGGAGTACGATGAATAATTTTGATGATAATAACAAAACCATAAACAGCGGTGCAGAGCCAAACGGCTCGGCTAACGCCCAAAGCGGCACTGATGCACCGTTTCAGAGCAGCAATGCTGCCTTAAATCAAGCAGAAGGTCACACCGCAGAGAATGAAATGCACAGTAATGGCACCGGTGCATATAACAACCGGCAGCCACAGGCTAACCCTTATGATAACGCCTATAATCAGCCACAGGCTAACCCTTACGGCAACGCCTATAATCAGCCACAAGCTAATCCTTATGGCAACGCTTATAATCAGCCACAGGCTAATCCTTACGGCAACGCTTATAATCAGCCACAGGCTAACCCTTACGGCAACGC
>FR891341.1:7493-39507 GCA_000435335.1 Clostridium sp. CAG:964 | reverse complement strand
GCCACAGCTTATTAACGGAAGCTGGTACCATCCAAACAACAAATCTCCAAAGACAAAAATGGCTGCCGGACTAAAGGTATTTATAGGAACTATAATTGTACTTACAGTGTCCTTTATCGGTACATTTATTTGGTGGGCGGCGGTCAATACAAACAACAGCCAATCCGATGGAAATTCATTTATTTTTCAGGTTCCTACAGAAGAAGCTACAACAAAAAAATCAGACAAATCCAACACAGGGAAATACGCCGACCCTAACGGTCCGAAAATCACCCTAAAGGATAACGATACTGCCAACGGCTCTACCGAAAAAGCGTACGAGACGCTTTCCGAAAGCGTAGTTTCTGTATCGGTATATGACGAAAAGGACGATGTAGACAAGGCATATCCGGAAAGCGAGGGCTCCGGAATAATTATAAGCAGTAACGGATATATTGTTACAAACGCTCATGTTATTAATAATGCAACAAGCGGATATAAAATTAAAATTGCCAAAACCGACAGCACCACCTATATGGCTGTTGTGGTAGGCTGCGATACACGCACAGACATTGCCGTTTTAAGATGCGAAGAAGCCTCCAACTGGAAGGCCGCAGCCTTTGCAGACTCTGACGGTTTAAAAATCGGTCAAAATGTTGTGGTAATAGGCAATCCGGGCGGCAGCTCCTATTCGGACTCATTAACCAGCGGTATTATATCTGCACTAAACCGTTCGCTTTCGGGCTTTGCATGCACATATATACAAACCGACGCTGCAATAAACCCGGGAAATTCCGGCGGGCCTTTGGCTAACCTAAACGGTCAGGTAGTAGGCATAACCACCGTAAAGGTAGCCGCCACAGACTACGAGGGCATGGGCTTTGCCATACCAAGCAAAAAGGTAAAGGAAATTGCCAACAGCATTATTAAGAACGGCTATGTTGAGGGCAGAGTTAAGCTGGGCATTGTCTGCACAGAGCTTCCGTCAACACTTGCAAAAGAATACGATATAAAGGGCGGCATTGTTGTAAGCAGTGTCGCAGATGACAGTCCGCTGAAAAACAGCAAGATAAAAAAAGACGATATTATAACGGCTATAGACGGAAAAAGCATTACTTCATACGCAGAGCTGTACGCTCTGCTTGACACGTATAAGCCGGGCGATACCGTTGAGCTTACGGTTACAAGACCGGATAATTCAAAAACAGATGAATTTACCGTTACAGTCACCCTAGTCGCCGATAACGGCTAACCCATAAGCAATTAAAATTTAAAACAATTTAAACTTATAAAAGGAAACCCCATACCGAATGGCACGGTATGGGGTTTCCCTTTAAGTAACATTTTAAAAATATAAGTATTAAATCTGAAAAGAAATTACAAATTTATCCAAAACAGACATTGCGTAGCGAAGTCCCCGTCCTGCAGGAGTTCTTTGTGCTATCCACTCACGCTTAATAATGCCCTTCTCCTCCAGCTTGTTCATTATAAGCTTTAGGATTACCAGCAAGCCCAGGATAAAAACTGCCAGCTTGATTAATTTCTTTGCTATTTTTAGAATAAAACGCATAATAAAGCCCTCCTTTTGGGTAATTATACCACAACCTATATAATATTCAAGCAATTTTTTAAATAAGTCCCCTAACCCGCAAAGCGTTTGTTAAAAAACGCTTTGCCAAGCTGTTGGGCTTAATATACTTTACTGTGTCCGGTACCGAATACCAGTCTGCATAGTCCACCTCGTCCTGCTTCAGCTTAAAATTCTCACTGTCAACCACCACTACAAAGTTGTGAATAAGTGTGTTGGATTTTTCAAAGTAAATGCTGTCGTTATAGTTCCACGAAACAGCGTTTACACCTATTTCCTCATTAATTTCACGCCGCAGTGCCTCCTGAGGCGTTTCACCCCTGTTAATATAGCCTGCCACCAAAATATTATCCTTTTTGCCATATTGCTGAATTAACAAAATCTTGTCTTTATCCTTGTTAAACACCACCATACTTACGGCGCTGTTAAATATTGGAAATTTAAAACAGCCGCAATGAGTACAATAGTCTACCATACCCTCATCGCCACATTCTTTTTTTATAAGCCTTGTACCGCAAACTGAGCAATAATTTAGTTCGTCCATAAAATACTCCTTGTATGCTTTTATTTATGTACTGTCATATGCACATTAAAACCTAATGTTAGTTTTAAAGTCCTCAGAGCAGCGTGGGCATTTTACGGTATGCTTACCTTTACTGAAGGGCACTCGAATTGTCGCCTTGCAATACGGACATTTTATATAGCGGTGGGTTTTTCTGTCTGCAAATTTTCTGCCTTGCAGTTTAAACCAATCCTTTATTTTTATAAAAAGCGGCTTTGCTTTGTAGTACCAAAACATAAAAATATCGTTTTCCCTTTTACGCTGTTCAATATTTTTTGACAAGCACCTAAAAATAATCAATGCCACTATCAGGTAAGTAACCAGCTGTACTATCCAGTTTCTAAAAAATACAGTGTTTAAAATATTTACAGCAAGCCACAAAATAAGCAGGCCTATGTTCAGCTTATCCATTCCGTATCTGCCATACATAAACTGTGCTACCTTAGTAAAAAAATTATGCATAAACTCACCACCTGTAAGCTATTATATACCATATGCAGCAAAAATAATTTAATAAAAAATTAATTTTTCATTTCTCTGTAGGTAATAACTATTATCCGCCAAAAGCAGTATGTGTCAACTATTTAAATAGCCAAACTTCCTGACTTTTTTTGTGCATAATCTATATATTAATTTTGAAATTTAAGTAAAATTATTATGCTATTATAAGTTGCATAAACATTAGCGTTGCTATATAATTAAATACTGGAATGGCTTGTTTACTGATATACTTCTAAACAACAGCTGTTTTTTGTTCTGTATAATTAAGAACATTTTTAAAAGCATTTATGTATTTAACACCTAAGCCCTGTGGGCTTATAATTTAGATGTTGAAATGAGGTTCTCTTATGCTGTGTAAGTGGGAAAATCTTCCTGATTATATGCGTAATGACGCTGTTAAGGAGTATTATAATATATTAAGCAAGAAAAAAGGCTCGCTTTTTGCAAAAAGAGTGTTTGACATTTTGGTTTCACTTATTTTAGTGATAATACTTATCATACCTATAGCGGTTATTGCCGTTATGGTTAAGTGTGATTCACCGGGCCCTATATTTTTTAAGCAGACAAGAATAACAACCAACGGCAAGAAATTTAAAATACTCAAGTTCCGCACTATGGTAAACAATGCGGAAAAGCTTGGAGGACTTATTACCGAGGCAAACGACAAGCGTGTTACTAAGCTTGGCGAAAAGCTGCGAAAGCTTCGTCTGGATGAGCTTCCGCAGGTATTTAATGTTTTATGCGGAGATATGAGCTTTGTCGGCACACGCCCCGAGGTTTTAAAATATGTAAAGAAATATACCCCCGCAATGTATGCCACACTGCTTACACCTGCCGGTATTACCTCTATGGCAAGTATTTCGTTTAAGGACAACGACGAATATTTTTCAGACCCTGCAATGGTTGACAAAAACTATATGGAAATTATACTCCCTAAAAAAATGGAGCTTAACCTTGATTATTACCGCAAATTTAATGTTTTTTATGATTTAGGCATAATGCTGAAAACGGTAAAAGAAGTTTTCAGTTAATATCTGTTCGGGAGGATAGCTGTGACTACACTTAAAGAAAAAACCCGAGATTCTTCTTTATTCAGAAAAATATATACTATAGATTTGCTGTTCTGCACCATTTCTTTTTTACAGATAGCGGCGTATGTTCTGCTGGTACTGCTCTTTATATGGGGAGTTTACCTTACCTTTTACAATCAAAAAAAGAACAAAACCATTTTTACCTTTAGCTTTGGAATATGGATAAATGCATTTTTGATTATTTCGCTGCTGTCAATACTTATTAATTTGTCGGTAACATTTTTCTACAGCCTGGTAATGTTTCTTCACATTGCAATATGCTTTGTTATTTTCTACGGTATGCATACAGAGCCGGGGTTTAACTTTAGACTGGAGCTTTACCAAATTGCAACAACAGTTGTTTACATAGTAACAGCGGCAAATATAATCGGAATTTTTTGTCTGCTTATTGATTTTCGCTTTGAATGGTACTGGATTAAATTTACCATATATGAAAACCGCTTTACGGGAATATATGTAAACCCCAACAATTTGGGCTTTACCTCTGTAGCGGCCCTGGCTTTCTGCCATATTTTATATAAAAAAAGCTTTATTGACAGGGTTAAAAAGCCGGCCGTAAACAAGATACTGCTTGCCCTGTGCGGACTTACAAGCCTGTTTTCTCTGCTTTTGTGCGACTCCAACGCCGCTATAGTGCTGGGCATAGCCTATGTTTTTGTGTACATAGTTTGCAGATTTTTTGCCAACCCACCAACCACAAGAAAAAAGCTTGTAGTAAAGCTTGGCTCGCTTATTCTTATAGGTGTGTTTTTAGTGGGTGCTACGCTGTTTATAAGAACCATATGTCAGGCGGGATTTTCTGTTGTGGTTTCAAAAACCACATCCATTGTCAGCCTGCTTAATGACAGCACGCAAAACAACCTTGCCCCCGACGGTACACAAAAACAGCAAAACCAAAAACCTACAGAGCCGTCCAGTAGTGTAACATTTTCCCACAAAAATAAAAATATAGACAGCGGAAGAACCAAGCTCTGGAAGGAATCTCTTGATTTGTTTAAGCTTTCGCCGGTTATAGGAATATCTAACGGAAACATTGTTTTATACAGCCAAGAATATTTAAACGGTGCTCTTAGCTATTCATACCATCACAACGATTTGCACAACGGCTTTTTAACATTGCTTGTTTCTACAGGAGTTATAGGCTTTTTGCTGTTTGCAATTTTCGGTTTAAGGTTTATAATAAGCGTTTCAAGGGTACTGTTTATGCGAAAAAACAGCTTTTACAGCGACGACGCACTGCCCTGTATATTCTCGTTTCTGTTTGCTTACCTGTTCTACGCTGTATTTGAAAAGGCGCTGCTTTATGATATTTCCTTTACGGTTATTCTTTTCTGGCTTATGATGGGCTACGCAAGCTGTTACATAAAGAAATATAAGCATCATGACGACTGGCTGAACATAAAGGATTTAATAGCCAAATACAGCAATCCGCAAAAAGAAAAAAAGACCGCAAATTCTACAGACATTACAAGCAGACAATAGCCTGTGCTTAAAAATGCTTATAACAAAACATAATAGAATTAAAATCACCTGTGTCAACTTTTAAAGACGCAGGTGCTTTTTTTGCAGGCTGATAGTTTAATCAACTATATTATTCAATATTAAAATTTAAAACTATTTTTTCTGTTGACGGTACAAACTTTGTAAGCTTAACTCCGGCAGAGGTAAGCATACGGCGAGAAGCCTTAGAACCGTCTGAATCGTGGTATTTGTCGGAAAGATAAATAACCTCTTTAATGCCCGCCTGAATTATAGCCTTTGCACACTCGTTGCACGGAAAAAGTGCAACATATATTTTTGTGCCAAGCAGTGACTTTCCGTGTGCGTTAAGTATGGCATTAAGCTCTGCATGTACTACAAACGGATATTTGGTTTCGTTGCTGCTGCCCTCACGCTCCCAAGGGTATTCATCGTCTGAACAGCCTATAGGAAAGCCGTTGTAGCCTGTTGAAATTATTACATTACTGCCGTAACAGCTGTTTTCACCGCTTACTATACAGGCTCCCACCTGTGTATTAGGGTCTTTACTTCGCTGTGCGGCAAGCAGTGCCACCCCCATAAAATATTCGTCCCAGTTTATGTAACCTTGTCTTTTCATTGGTCTTTATTCCTCCTTTTATATTGAAATACATATGTCTTAATTATTTACCTTGCCAAGGGTATATCAATAATAATTGCCGGTACAAGTATTGCAATAAAGCATAAAAATTATTATATTCCGAATTGATGCAGCACATTAATTACTGCCGACACAAAGCTTATAGCCCCAATAATCGTAAATATAAGTCCAATCGGTATTGGTATTGCACTGTGCTTTTTACTATTTGCATTAGTAACAGACTTTTTGTCGACTATTACATAAATACCAACCAAGCAAAACAGCAGCCCAAAAAAGCCCAGGCTTAAAAATCTGACTCCAACAGCCGCAGTTACAAATACAGCTATAAAACAGACAATCATCATCAAAGCGATTTTTTTATGCTTAAATATACCGGTCGCCTTAGGCTGATTTGCAGAGTAGTCAGCCTGTTGGCGGCTATTTTCCTGCCAACTGTAAGCATTATTGTCAGAATCATTGTGATAGTAGGTGGGACAATGCTTATTTGCAATATCCTGCTGATAGTCGCCTTGGTTTGCAGCATTTTGCCAATAATAATTACTGCTTTCGTTTACAGCGTTCTGCTGATAGTAAGTAGGGCAATGCTTATTTGCAATATCCTGCTGATAATAGCCGTTGCTCCCTCCGTCGGCAGTGCTTTGCTGATAGTAACCGTTATTTCCGCCATTTGTGCTGTTTTGTTGATAACTGTCTTCGTTGGCAGCATTAGGGTTATAGTAGTTGTTATTTTGTGAGTAGCTTCCGTTTGTCATATTATCTACAACATCATACGCACCCTCTTCTTTACGCTTTTTTAAATATTCTTCAAGCTCTTTTTCAGTATCGGAAATATTGTTATGACTTTTAAATAAGCTCATTAAAATACCTCTTTAGTAACTTTTAAAATATGTAATTCGACAGTTAATTTGATGTTAATATTATCATAGCGGTAATAAACAAAGAAATTACCATAAAAAGAACACCCATGACAACAGTAGAAGACCTGCCATTATCTTTAACAACATAAGCTTGCTGAGGGTCGTTAGGATTTACCCTCATCTCAGTTACACTGCCCAGTTTAGGTACACCTACATTTGTATATGTATTGCTTGAGTGGGTATAGACCATACCTAAGTATTTGTATTTATACACAGGGCAGTATACGGTGGAACTCGACCCGTTGCTCCTACTACGCCTTTCTTTTATATCAATAACTTCGCCCAAAACTTTTTCGGTACATATTCTCTTCTTGTGCTTTAATCTGACACAAGGGATAATTATCATACATGCACCTAATATTGTAAAAAGTGTAGTAGACAGTACAGGAAGTATAGTTTTAAAACCTGTTAATGCCGAAGCTGCCCCTACCGTTAATACAATACCTGCAATGGCAATTATTAGTCCGCCATACCCTATTTTCAATACATTGTCGGAAATTGACATAAAAAAACCAACAACAGCTATAACAGCACCAAAAACCATTATACCGTATATAGGGTTTATAGCAGCGCAAAAAACGGCAAGAGCCAAACCTATAACAGAAACCACTGCAGTAATTGCTATACCGGAGGCTAAGTTTTTTGCACCGCCCTTAAAGGATATTTCTGATTTCCAAACCGCACTTGCCTCAGCATTTCTTTCTGTTTCATTTCTATATTCAGCCTGACTGTCACTTTGGGCATACCCCTGTTGCGGGGTGTTGCCTGTAAAGCTGTCAGGGGAATAGTAGCCGTTAAAATTCATACCTGAATTATCCTGACTACGCTTTTTCATATATTCTTCAAGCTCCCTTTGCGTATCGGAAACCTCATTTTTATTACCAAATAAACTCATCATAATACCTCGTATTTTATAAAATTTATAACTATTCCAATATTTGTAGCATAGTATACGCTTTATTTACAGTCAACACAAGTACAGCTCTTATGCAAGCCCTATTATTTACAGCTACCGCATTACAGCTGTAAAAATATAAAATAAAGTTATCCTCAAGGGCTTTCGACATTTTCATCAGCCGTTTTTCCCCATATATAGTGTTGTTAACATCCGCAACGGCTAAATATAGTAGTGTACTGAAACTTCCAAAAAGTTTTTAGCAGTTTTCAACATTGAAATGTTGAAAATGTCAATAACTCTATTCTTTGCGTTCTAATAATAAATCATATTCTTTTCTTAATATTGAGTACACAGCCGCATCTGTTTTTATACCGTCCTTTATAAAATAGTCACGCAGGACTCCCTCTTTTTTCATAAGCAGCTTTTCCATCACCTTGGCTGACGCTGCATTTTTTTCCATACACATACCGCCTACACGGTTCATATTTAAAACATTAAAGGAATATTTCACCATTGCAGCAGCCGCCTCGGCAGCAAAGCCCCTGTTCCAAAAGTCCGGATGTATAAAATACGAAATGTCGCACCTGCGGCTTACAAAGTCAATATTTATAAGCCCTACATTACCTACATATTCACCGCTAAGCTTATTTATAACGGCATACTCGTATGAACGGTTTTCCCGTGCATTTTGCAGCACTCTGCTTATCCACTTTGCGGCATAGCCCATAGTACAAGCTTGTGGTATACCGTAGGTTGTTCTGTAAATTTCATATCTGCTTATGGTATTGTACAACGACGCCTTATCGCCTTTACTGTACGGACGAATAAGCAGCCTGTTTGTTTCAAGCATAAAAATCTCCTTAAATAAAGAGTTCAACAGGCACAGCCGCAAGCTCACGCACAATATGGAAAATAAGAGTTTTTACCCCCGGAACGCTGCTTATTGCACCTGCAATATTAATTCCGCATTTTTTCGCTATTATGTAAGCTCTTAGCTGGTGGTAAAAGTCTGTAGCCACAACAATATTCCTGCAAAGCCCCCGACTGCACACAATTTCATAGGAATTAACAAAATTCTCCCGTGTATTTACCGAACGCTCCTCTTTAATAATTCTTTCAGCCAAAATGCCCTTGCTTACAAGGTAGCTTTTCATACATTGAGCCTCGGAAATACTTTTGTCGCTTCCCTTACCTCCCGAAACAATACACACTGCGTCAGAGTTTTCGTTTAAATATTTAAACGCACTTTCTAAGCGTCGCTTTAAGCTTTGGCTTGGTATGCTTCCCTTAACCTTACAGCCCAGTACAAGCACCGTAACACTGTCTGCCTTTGGTTTTCTTAATGAGAAAAATATCATAGCGACTATTAAAACCGAGGCATACGCCGCAAGCAGTATAATTAACACTTCTAAAACTAACATATTAATCCACCTGTGGTTTTAAAAAGCCTGAATCTATTGTAATATTTCTGCTGCCTGTTTTTTGGCATAAAACGAACCTAATATCACTGTAGGACTTTATTAAGCTCAGCGTTGCACTATATAGGTCGCCAATGGGTATCATATTAATACTGTAGGGCTTAAACAGTGCCGAAACCGTTGCCCCCTTGCCTCTGCTTTCAACTGCAAAGTCACCGCCGGTACGCACTGCCAGCTCCTTCACAAGCGGAATGCCCATACCTATCTCTTTGCCCTTTGTAGAATAAAAGGGATTTTCACAATTTTGACAGTCCTGCAAGGTCATACCACAGCCGTTGTCCTCTACCTGCATAATTAAGCGGCAGGCGTCCCGCTGAAACACGGTTATTTTTATAAATGTACTGCCTGCCTCTATTGAGTTTTTAACAAGCTCCAAAATACAATCCGTAATATTCTGCATTATATCACCCTGCTTATATCAACTGCTGTTTCATACACAGACTTACTGCTCAGCAAAATAGGTATTCCCTTTTGGGCGGCGTCCTTTATTGCCTGTTCTGTAGGCTTTGAGCCGTCACACATAATAATACAGCTTAATCCTCTAAGCATAGCTACAGCTACGGTGTTTGGATTATTTATTACGGTAAGCCACACATTGCCACGCTTAGCCTTTTTTATTACATTGCTCAGCAAATCGCCTGCATAACAGCCTGTAACCTGTTCTTCTCTTAATTTCGGAGGGTATGCGGTTTTTAAGCATAATTTTTCAATTAGGGCTGCAACTGTCATATATCTGAATCTCCATTGTATTAATACTACACCTTCACAACCATTCTTATTTTCTGCAAGACCGGTTATCACATTGCAAAAGTATCTGTATTTATGATACAAAAATTTACGGGTAATTGCAATACAGCCGTTGATTTTTTATCTTTCGTTTGTAGACTTAACAAAAAAGCACCCCCCAAAGCTCACATTAACAATGACCTTTGGGGGTGCAAATTAAGCAATATGAAAAATCTGTACAGCTAATTATAAGCTGCCTTTAGTCTTGACCGGTTAAGCTGAGCTTTTCCTGCTCCCAACATTTCCACTGACAGCCGCTGCAAACCTCGCTAAGCAAGCCCTTGTTTATTATTTTATCTAGGGCAAGCTGTTTTAAGCGTTCCCAGCTTACGGCACTGTCAAAGGAAAGCCTGTATTCTTTTAAGCAGGCTGTATCAAATTCATTAACCTTGCAGTGTGTTATACACCGCCCCCACTTTTTATTGGGGCAGCCGCCGCAAACCATATCACATTCTTCTGTAAGCGTCAATACGGGATTATTCTGCTCCAGCCATATAATAATTCTCTGCATTTCCTTTACAAAGGTACTGCTGTACCCCTTGCCTGCAAAATACTGAATACAAAGGCTGTGGTGGGGACGAAGCTTATAATTTAATAACTCTGTCAAGGTTGTTTACCAATAAAGAAGCTACAGCTATTTTCACTGCGTCTGCAATCAAAAACGGTACTACGCATATTAAAAGAGCGTCTAAAATACCTGTTGAGGTTGACACGCAGAACCAAGCTGTGCCAAATGCATAACATACCGCAAGACCGATAACCATAGAAACTATAGCCACCCACAGCTTTCTGCCCAGCTTGTCACACATAAGACCTACTATGAGGGCTGTAAAAATAAATCCTATAATGTATCCTCCTGTAGGGCCTACAATACAGGAAATTCCCCCTGAAAAGCCGGCAAAAACAGGCACGCCTACAAGTCCCAGCAGCACATAAACCAATATAGCCGCAGTGCCACGCTTCCAGCCCAGCAAGCCTGCCGTAGCAAATACTCCCAAGGTCTGCAGTGTAAACGGCACAGGGCCTATAGGTATTTGAATTTGTGCACACACGGCAATAATTGCCACAAACATTGCTGTAAACACAATATCAAGCAAGCCGCTGCGTATGTTTAGCTTTCCCTTATTATTTGTTTCTGATTTGTTCATTAAGAAGTCCTCCTATTGTCAACTTAAATTTGTTAATCGGTTGACAATATTATAAGCTTAATCCAACAGATTGTCAACACAATTATCAAGATAAGGTAAACAATTATTTTTATACAGGCGGCACAATTAATAAAGCAGGGTGTAGTCACGCTCAAAAAGCTCGTAGCACAGGTTTTGCTTCAGTACATCCTCCGGCAGCTTTTCAAGTATTTTTTGTTTTACAAACAGCTTGCTTTTCTGCTTATATTTTGGAAGATTATTTTTTGCCAGTATGTTGTTAAGCTCCAGCCTCCACAGCAGCTTAATCTGGTACTTAACCTTTGTATGGGTATTTTGTTGAGGCTTTCTTACCTCCTCCACAGCAACGCTGCCGCTGTCCTTGTTGTATATGCAAATAATTCCCCATTTAGGCGGTATATGCTTGTGAGCCTGCCTTATATGGCTTTTACCCACAGCTATATAGTTGTAGTCAAAAAAATGGTCATAATCTTTTATTTGCGTTGCGAGTCTTGCGTAGGTGTCACAGTCACTTTTTATTTCAATTCCCGTCAATGTGTTTTCCTTTACCACAACAACATCTGCTATAGATTTTCTTATGGCAAGCTCTTCAAAAATACGCAGCTTCTCCTGTGTATTTTCAAGGTAATTAAACAGCGGCTCACGCATTTCCTTGTCGTTCATAATATCACCCAAAATATTTTACCATTTATTATATTAATATTCAAACAACAGCTGCTAATAAAGCAGACTGATTACAAAAATAAAATTTCACCTTGTCAGTCAGCATTTATATGGTATAATTAAACACAGCTCATTAACGAAAAGGAGGCAGTGTTATGAAAAAAGCAATAACAACAGCTGTATGCCTGTTGGCGGCAATGCTGACATTAGTCGGCTGCTCCTGCAGCACAAACAGCACCGCACCTACCGAGGGTACACAGCAGGTCACAGCAGCAGCACTTGACGATGAAAAGGACTACAGCAGCTATAAGCCGGTAAAGCCCTCTAAGCTTAAAGATGTTATAGATACAAATAAGGTTGCAAGGCTGTCAAGAATTAACAACGAAAAAAGGGTTTTCAGCGAAAAGAGTGATGATATAGCATTGTTTAAAAGCATAATTGACCTTAGCGTTGTTAATTCCGATTCAGGCATCAAACCGGGTTCCTTAAATATAAGGGTACACGACAAGGACGGCAAGGAGCTTTACAACATTTCATCAAGAGCAGTAGACAGCGGCATAATATACATAGAAGAAAACAAAACCTATGTAAGCTTTAAGCTTAACAAAAATGACGACACAAAGCTTTTGCAGCTGTATATTTCCTTAATCGGTGAATAAAGCAATAATTTACCAAAACAAAAATACGGGCAAGCACAAAGGCTTATGTAAGCCGCTGTGCTTGCCCTGTTTTAATTTTCATTATAGACCGTTAGTTAATTCCAGTTGTCTATAGTATCCTGATATACATTAATATAATCACCTGCTGAACGAGCCCATGAGTTGTCACTTGTCATTGCTCTGTAAACAAGGGCACGCCAACCGTCACGGTTCCAGTAACCGCCAATTGCTCTCTGCAAAGCGTTGTTCATATCAAGAATATCGTAATTTCTAAAGGTAAAGCCGTTTCCGTAGCCGTCCTGACTGTCGTGAATAGAATCTCTAAGTCCGCCTACCTCACGAACAACCGGAATACTGCCGTATCTTAAAGCTATCATCTGAGAAAGACCGCAAGGCTCACTCTTTGACGGCATTAGGAATATATCGGAGCCGGCATAGATTTTACGGGCAAGCTCAGGCACATAGCCATGACAGAAGCAAACTCTGCCCGGGTACTTGCTTTGCAGATACCAGAAATAATCCTCATATTCCTTGTCACCGGAACCAAGTACAACAAACTGAACATCATAGTTATCCAAAATATGCTCAATACCGCCACGAACAAGGTCAAGCCCCTTATGACTAACAAGACGAGTAACCATAGCAATAAGCGGTATGTCGCCTCTTTGTGCAAGGCAAAGCCTTTCCTGAAGCCTACGCTTACACTCCTCCTTACCCTGCGGATACTCAGGAGTATAATTCGCATACATATGGAAGTCGGTTGCAGGGTTGTAGCTGTCGTTGTCTATACCGTTTAGTATGCCGCACAGCTTATATGCTCTGCGTTTTAAGATTTGATCCAAGCCGCAGGCAAACCAAGGGTCAAGAATTTCTTTTGCATAAGACGGGCTAACAGTAGAAACTCTTGTAGAGGTTTCAATAGCACCCTTTGACATATTCAGCTTGCCGTCCATTTCCAGCATTTTTGTGCAGTCCTCAGGTATGCCCACGCACTCTGTGTTTACTTCCCAGCCGTACATACCCTGATACTGTATATTATGAATAGTATAAAGGCTCTTAATATTGTGGTACCAAGGATTTTTTGAATAGAAGAAGTAGTAATAGGTAGGTACAAGAGCTGTCTGCCAGTCGTTTGTATGAATTAGATCCGGATGAAAATCTATATAAGGCAGCATTTCAAGAATAGCTCTTGAAAAGAAGGAAAAACGCTCTGCGTCATCATAAAAGCCATACAGGCCGCTTCTTTTAAAGTAATACTCGTTATCTATAAAATAAAAGGTTACACCGTCATATTCTGCCCAGAAAACACCACAGTACTGTCTTCTCCATGCAGTAGGAACTGTAAAATTGGTTATGTAGTGCATACCGTCCCTTAAATATTGCGGGATAGTGCCGTACAGCGGCATAACCACTCTGCAGTCTATTCCACGCTGACGCAGTGTTTTAGGCAGCGACGCCGCAACATCTGCCAAACCGCCCGAGCCTGCATAAGGGTTAGCTTCACTGGTACAATAAAGAATTCTCATTGTAAAATTACCTCCATATATTTAAATAAATTCCATATTATTCATATAGATTATAGCACTTTTTCACTGGGAATGTAAATAGGAAAGGAATTATATCCGCACAATGCCCTTCCGTCCTTAATAACTACATCCTTGTCGCATATTACATAACTTAGGTTTGCATTTTCGCCTATCTTTGTGTCCTGCATAACTATGCAGTTCTTAACCTTTGAGCCTTTTCCTATGCGCACGCCTTTTGATATAATACTGTTTTCAACTTCACCCTCAATAACGCAGCCTTGAGCAACCAGTGAATTTTTTACTGAAGAGCCCAGTCCGTATCTGCTTGGCATATCGTCACGCACCTTTGTATAAATAGGTCTGTGTACATTAAACAGCTCTTTTCTGTTTTCTCTGCTCAGCAAATCCATATTGGCTTCAAAATACTCCTCTATTGAAGATATGAGCGAATAGTAGCCCTCGTGCTTATAGCCGTAAAATCTATATTTATTTACATCCTTTTGGAAAATGTTTCTAACATAGTTCAGCTTATTGGTGTTGACACATTCCTGTACAATTTCCAAAAGCAGACTGCGGCTTGTAAGTATAGCCCCTGCGGCTATGTTGCACTCCGCCTTTGCCCGTGGCTCTACCAAAAACTCTGTGATACGCTCGTCGGTGTCTGTAATAAAGGTTACGGCGTCTCGCCTGCTTTCACTGTTTAAGCCGTTTATGTACAAAACGGTAAAATCGGCATTTTTATCAATGTGCTGCTGAATCATATCACTGTAATTAACATTTGCAACCAGGTCGCAGTCTGCTAAAAGCACATATTCCTCGGTAGCGTCATTTAAAAATCTTCTTATTGAATACAGCTTTTCAATAACAGTATCTCCGGATGCCTCGCCTGACTGAATAAACGGAGGAAGCAGGTGAACGCCACCGTTTTTCCTTGACAAATCCCAGCTTTTACCCGAGCCTACATGATCCATAAGTGAGAAAAAGTTTTTATCTACAATAATTCCTACATCTGTTATTCCGCAGTTTGACATATTTGAAAGGTTAAAATCCACCAGTCTGTATTTACCGCCAAACGGTACCGATGCCATTGTTCGGTGTGATGTTAAAGACTGAATTCTTTCAGCGTGACTATTACCAAAAATAATACCCAGTACATCGTTATTTCTCATTACTTTTCTACCTCCGTAACATCAGCGTCTATCATAGCCTTTGGCTCTACTACACAGCCCTCGCTTACTGTTATTCCGTCGCCTATAACGGCAATTCCCCATTTGCCCTCTTCCTTAATGTTCTCAGGTCTGCCGCCTATATGGGCATTCTTTTTAATAACAGCATTTTCAGAAACTATGGCATATTCGACCGTAGCACCGTCTTCAATTGTTGCTCCCGGCATAAGTATAGAATCGGTTACAGTTGCACCTGTGCCTATAGTAACACCCGGGAACAAAACCGAAAATTCTATTCTTCCGTCAACATCGCAGCCGTCAGATACCAATGAATTTTGTATATTTGCATTTGGGCCTATGTAATGCGGCGGCATTGATGGATTACGGGAATATACCTTGTCTGTTTCGCCGCTAAGGTCAAGCGGAACCTTAGGGTTAAGCAAATCCATATTTGCCTCCCACAGGCTGTCTATAGTGCCTACATCCTTCCAGTATCCCTCAAAAGGATAGGCAAACATTCTCTCTCCTGCATTTAGCATTGCAGGCAAAACATCTTTACCAAAGTCGTTGCTTGAGTTAGGGTCTGCTGCGTCCTCCTCAAGATACTTTCTGAGCTTTGACCAGTTAAATACATATATACCCATAGAAGCGTTTGTACTTTTTGGGTGTGCCGGCTTTTCTTCAAACTCATAAATAGAACCGTCAGGATTAGTATTCAATATACCAAATCTGGAAGCCTCCTCCAGCGGCACATCAATAACCGCAATAGTACAGTCCGCCTTATGCTTTTTATGGAAAGAAATCATCTTTGCATAATCCATTTTATAAATATGGTCGCCTGAAAGAACAACCACATATTCAGGGTCGTACCTCTCAATAAAATTCATATTGCGATAAATAGCATTTGCCGTACCTGCGTACCAGTGTGCACCGTCCATTTGCTGATATGGGCTTAAACAGGTCACTCCCGAATACATACCGTCCAAGTCCCAAGGCTGGCCGTTTCCCACATACTCGTTCAGCACCAACGGCTGGTACTGTGTAAGTACGCCAACAGCCTCTATGCCTGAGTTTACGCAGTTAGATAAAGGAAAATCTATAATTCTGTATTTTCCGCCAAAAGGCACGGCCGGCTTTGCCAGCTTTCTTGTCAGCACCCCTAATCGACTGCCTTGTCCTCCTGCCAGTATCATTGCCACTGTAGTTTGCTTTTGATACATCGTATTTATTCCTCCTTAATATTTCCTTTTGTTTTATAATCAACTATTAGATATTTATAAACAAATTTTTTATATTATTAAAGCCCCTTATTTTAAGGCTGCCATTATGCTTTGCTTTTTTCGGATGCTTCTTCGTCCTCCTTCAAGGGAACAGCCTGTGCCGGCTTTTTAGCCTCCTCCGACTTTTCCTGTTCCTTAGGCGGCAAATCGGCTTCACCTTTAGCACTGCTGACGGTTGGCTGGGTAGGTTTGGTTTCTTTCACTTTTTCCCGCACCTTAGGAGGCAAATCGGCTTCACTGTCAGAATTTTCTGTTTCTTCTATTTCGGCTATTTTTTCGTTAAGCTCTATAAGCTCCTCCATGGTTTCCTTGTCCTCTTCGGCTACATTTATTTTTTCGTTTTGGTCTTTACCTTCAACGCAAACAAAATACATAACCGACAACGGAGGCAAAGTAAGTTTTATGCTTTGGTCATACCCGTGCATAGGAACATCCTCTGTAGCAATGCTGTGTCCGTTTGAAATACCGGAGCCTCCATACTCTGCAAGGTCGGTGTTTAGCACCTCTGAATAAGCCCCCTTGTAAGGAACGCCAATATAATAGCCCTCCCGCTTAATAGGTAAAAAGTTGCACACAACTATAATACCGTTTCCGTTTTTGTCAAGTCTTCTAAAGGCAAGCACACACTGTGTATAGTCGTCATGGTGAATCCAGTGGAAGCCCTTCCATGAATCCTCTATTTGATACATAGGCGGATTATCTGCATAAAACCTGTTCAAACACTTTATAAAGTGCTTTAGCTGCTTGTTTTTAGGATATTCCAGTACACTCCAGGCAAGCTCACTGTCGGTGTTCCATTCTTCCATTTGTCCTATTTCGGCACCCATAAAGGTCAGCTTTTTGCCCGGGTGCATCATAGTGTATGCCATAAATATTCTTACCTGGTCAAACTTACTGTTGAAATCCCCCGGCATTTTACTGAACAATGACTTTTTGCCGTAAACCACCACATCGTGCGAAATCGGCAGAACAAAGCTTTCAGAAAACGCATAGAAAAAAGAAAATGTTAAATTAGCATGGTTAAACGGTCTGTAAAACGGATCCAGCGACATATAGTGCAGCATATCGTTCATCCAGCCCATATTCCACTTAAAGTCAAAGCCTAAGCCGCCCTCTTTAACAGGCTTTGTTATCATAGGCCATGCTGTGGACTCCTCGGCAAAGGTAATTACGCTTGGGTAAAGTCTGTGCAGGCTTGTGTTTAATCTTTGTATAAATGCAACAGCCTCCAGGTTTTCTTTGCCGCCAAATTGGTTTTTCGCCGATTCCTTACCGGCACGGTCATAGTCAAGGTAAAGCATAGCGGCAACATTGTCCAGCCTCAAACCGTCAATATGGTATTTTTCAATCCAAAAGGCTGCACTGGAAAGCAGAAAGCTGATAACCTCATAGCGTGAATAGTCGAACACCAGCGTACCTTTTTCTTCACGGTTTGCCTTTAACGGATCGTGATATTCGTAGCAGCAGGTGCCGTCAAACAACGCCAGGGCATAGTCGTCCTTTGGGAACTGAGAAATAGGCCAGTCAATAATTACCCCGATACCGTTTTGGTGGCACTTGTCAACCAAATACATAAAGCCCTCAGGGTCACCGTAGCGTGAAGTAGGAGCAAAATAGCCCGTTGGCTGGTAGCCCCATGAGCCGTCATACGGGTATTCCATAACCGGCATAAGCTCAATGTGTGTATAGCTCATTTCCTTAACATAAGGCACAAGCTGGTTTGCCAGCTCCTTGTAATCATAAAAATTGCCGTCGGGGTATCTTCGCCATGAGCCAATATGAACCTCATACACATTCATAGGGGCTTCTTTTACATTAATATTCTTTCTGCTTTCCAACCATTTACTGTCATTCCAACGGAAATTATCCAGACAATAAACTCTGGACGCATTGTTTGGCCTTGTTTCAAAATGAAAACCGTAGGGGTCGGATTTATATAACCTTCTGTAGTCCTTTGCTTCTATACAATACTTATAAGAGTCATACTGATTTACATTATTTATATAGCACTCCCATACATCGCCGTTTCCTATGCGTGACATATAATTTGCCGTTTCGTCCCAATTATTAAAGCTGCCTATTACCGATACCGACAAGGCGTTTGGTGCCCACACCCTAAAGACAAAGCAGTTTTCGTCGCCAACCCTGTGCGAGCCCATATATTCATAAGCGTTACAGCTGTTGCCGCTGTAGAACGCCTGTAAATGCTGTTTTTCGTCCATTACATTCTGCATAAAGATAGCCCTTTCCTCTTTGTGTTATCCTCTACATCATTCCATAGTAATATAATACCAACGCATTCAATAAATTTCAATAGATTAGTTAAATTTCATATGATTTTTTAAAGATTATATGCAAATATTTATACACATTGCGGAATTTTTACCACAACTTTAATTTTTCTTTACAATGGGATATGCCATTTCACAAAATGGATTTATAAAAATTTACATTTCTGTCATTGTACACAGGAAAGCTGCTTCGCAATTTTTCAATATCATACCCCAAGCCTGCATATACAATTTCTTCGTTATTGCCGCATTCGGCAACAAGCTCACCGTCGGGAGCTATTATGCAGGAGCCGCCGCTGTAGCTTACACCGCCTATGCTTCCTACACAGTTTACCGCAAGTATATACAGCTGGTTTTCTATTGCTCTTGCCTGTGTAAGCACTCTCCAGTGGCCTTCTCTTTTTTGCGGCCAGTTAGCAGGCACAACTACAGCTGTAACCAAACGGTTTTTGCTTATGCCATGAAACAGCTCCGGAAAACGCACATCATAGCATATTGCCGTAGAAAAACAGGTATTCTCTATTTTATACTCTGTCAGTTCTTCGCCCTTAACAAAATATTTATCCTCACCGCTGTAGGAAAACGGGTGAATTTTTACATATGTACTTAAAATTCTGCCCCTTTTATCTAAAACAGTGTAGCAATTTTTCGCCTTAGCACCGCACTGCTCTGTCCAGCCAATTCCCATGGCAATACCGTATTTTCTGCAAATGTCCTGTGCCCGCAGTACGGTGTATTTGTCGGCCTCGGCTGTAGCTTTTATATTCATAGAAAAGCCCGTTAGGCTCATCTCGGGCAAAAAAATAACATCTGCCCCATTTTGTGACGCCTCTGCCGCCGCTCTTTCAACCTTTAATAAATTTTTCTCTTTATCTTCCCACTCTATATTCATTTGAAATATTGCCGCTTTCATATAAATCACCTTAATTTGCACTTCTAAATCAGGTACTGATTCTCTACGATAATAATTATACACTAATTTAATGTAAAAAAAGCATTTTTACTGCGTACATTTTAATTTGTTTTTCAGAACAGGTTAAGTATATATTTAACAAAAACAGGGCTGCTCGGAAAAATTTATACTCCTAAGCAGCCCGTTCGATATAAAAGCACTAATTTATAAATAATCTATATAATCCGCAGAAAAAAGTGTGTTTCTGATTAATTACTTATTTTCACCTTTTCGGTTTTCTATTATTTTTGCTGCAATACTTTCCGGAACAGGCTCATATCTTGCAAAGGCTGTTTTGTAGCTGCCCTTACCCTGAGTTACCTGCCTGAGATAAACCGAAAAATCGCTCATCTCGGCAGCCGGAACCTCCGCCTCAACAGTCTGCAAGCCGTCCTCGCCCGGATTCATACCCAGCACTCTGCCACGGCGTTTATTTACCTCTCCCATAATGTCGCCCATATTTGCATCGGGCACCATTACCGACACGGACTCTACCGGCTCAAGCAGTACCGGACTTGCCTGCGGCATACCGTTTTTGTAAGCTACCGCAGCCGCCATTTTAAATGACATTTCCGACGAGTCTACAGGGTGGTACGAGCCGTCATACAAGGTTGCCTTTACGCCCACTACAGGATAGCCTGCCAGAGGGCCCTTCTTTATGCTCTCTCTAAGTCCTTTTTCCACTGCCGGGAAAAATCCCTTTGGCACTGCACCGCCTACAACCCTCTCTGCAAACTCCAAGCCTTCGCAGTCTGAAGGCTCAAACTCTATCCAAACATCACCAAACTGACCGTGTCCGCCCGACTGCTTTTTGTGCTTGCCCTGCACCTTAACGCTTTTGCGTATAGTTTCACGGTACGCTACCTTTGGCGTGCTTAAAACAACATCAAGATTAAATTTATTTTTCAGCTTAGACACTACAACATCAAGGTGCTGCTCGCCCATGCCTGCAAGGATCATTTCCTTTGTTTCCTTATCTGCCTGTGTTACTACAGTAGGGTCTTCCTCTGAAATTTTAGCAAGAGCCTGTGCCACCTTGTCTTCTTCACCCTTTGTTTTAGGTGCAACCGTCATTTTATATGTAGGCACAGGGTAGCTTATACCCTCTAAGGTCACCTTTCTGGTTGGTGCACAAAGAGTATCGCCTGTGTTAGTTGAGCTAAGCTTTGCCACCGCACCTATGTCACCTGCTGTTATGCACCTTGCTTCCTCCTGCTTTTTGCCCTTTGGAATAAGAACCTTGCTTATTTTTTCTACAGCACCTGTTCTCATATTTACAAGTGGACTGTCAGGCGTAACCTTGCCTGATACTACCTTAAAGTAGGAAAGCTTACCTACAAACGGATCGGCAACAGTTTTGAAAACTATAGCAGCTGTGGCTGCATTCTCATTTGCCTTTAGCTCTACAGGCTCGCCGTTTGTGTCAACTGCAATTTCAACCCTTTCGTCTGCTGACGGAACAAGCCAGTTAATGCCGTTCAGCAGATGCTCTATACCATATGTATTTTGAGCGTCACCGCAGAATACCGGGGTAATAGTACCCT
Organism: Clostridium sp. CAG:964; assembly: GCA_000435335.1. Classification (GTDB taxonomy): domain Bacteria; phylum Bacillota; class Clostridia; order Oscillospirales; family Acutalibacteraceae; genus CAG-964. The sequence goes on along the minus strand of FR891341.1, from coordinate 18,341 downwards.
CCTTTACGCCACGGCTGACGCCTACAATAACCTCCTCCGGAGTAAACTCCTCACCGCTGAAGTACTTTTCAAACATTTCCTCGTCGGTTTCTGCTACAGCCTCATAAATAGCCGTACGCAAGCCCTCAAGACGGTCGCCCATATCAGGCATGGCGGTTTGAGTTATCTTGCCGTTTTCATATCTGTATGCCTTATACTCAAGAATATTTACATAGCAATTAGCCTGACCGTTTTCTATATACGGCACAACAACAGGACAAACAGACGGGCCGTAATGTGCCTTTAGAGTTTCAAAAACTCTGTAAAATCTCGCACTTTCGTCGCAAAGACCGTTTACAAAGAACACCTTTGACATACCCGACTTTTCAGCCATTTTAAAAGCTTTGTCTGTACCGACGCCAACGCCGTCCTTGCCCGAAACAACTATAAGTGCCGTGTCAGCGGCACGCATACCCTCACATACGCCGCCAACAAAGTCGAAAAGTCCGGGAGTATCTATAAGATTAATTTTATAGCCCTTCCACTCAATAGGTGCTACTGCCGACATTACAGATACTTTTCTTTTTATCTCCTCAGGATCAAAATCCATAACAGTGTTTCCGTCGTTTATTCTGCCAAGACGCTCGGCAGCTCCCGACAAAAAAATCATAGACTCGGCTACAGAGGTTTTTCCACATCCGCCATGTCCGCATAAAACTATATTCTTTATTTTTTTAGCTTCGTACTGTTTCATTGCTGTTGTTTCACTCCTACACTTTATTTTAACTGTATTAGCATTATGCACAAATATGTAAATTTATGTTAAGAACATTATATACTATGCATACATTTAGTGCAATGTTTTTTAATTAAAAACTAAAAGTTCACCTAATATTAACAATAATTTATATATTTTTTATGCACTTTAGCCATTACTTTTCATAAAACCGACATTTATACAGCCTGTGTTGTGGTATAAAGCTAAAAAGCAGATTACAAAGCCGCTTTAAGCCATTGCATTTATCCGCCTCAACAGTCTGCAAATACAACCGGCACTAAATAACCTCACATTTATTATTAACAGTATATGCCACAAGCATTAAAAATATGGCAGCTACATTAGTTTTACAGCTAAGCCGCTATATAAAAATCAATAATTACATCGAAGCACAAGGGCTTTTATACACCGTACGGTGATATTCGGCACTGCTTTATTCTTATACACGATTTCGCAAAATAAGCGGTATTCAGCAAAAGACACAGCAAGCCTTGGCAAAAAGCCGAGGTCTGCTGTGTCTTTAACAGGTTAGTTGTCCGCAAATTATTTATTGGATTTTTTTATTCGATTTTTTCTTTCCGCCTTTGACAGCAACAGCAATAATAATAATAATTACAACCAATGCAGCCGCCAGCAGGCACGCTACTATAAGGAAATAACCGCTGTTTTGCAGTGTATTCATAAAGCTGTTTACCGGGTCACTGCCATTTGACGGGGCGGTTGCCTTTTCGTCTTCTGTAGCTGCAGGCTGTGTTGCAGCTTCTGCCGGTCTTACTGTACCGGCAAACAGCAAGCCGTCGCCTTTTTTGAACACTAAATTAGCTTCATACATAGAACCGTCGGAAAGCACCGCCGGAATATCTACCGGCAATGTGCCGTATGGGTTTTTATAGCCAAAGGCAACCTCCACAGCTGCCAAAATATTTGGGCCATAGGTATATGTCGCAGGCTGAGAGCCGTCTGTATCCTCCGGATTCATACCGTTACAGCCATAGGCTGCCATAAGAGCCTGAGCGTCCTTATAGTTTGCAGTATCATAAGGCTTGCCAACGCTGACCACTACGCATTTAATATTGTTTTCTTTGCAATAATTCATCACAGAGGTTGGCACATAGGTATTTAAACTGCCCTGTGCTATATCCTCATTGCTGTTCATTTCCGACAGCACTATTACATAGTCTGCACCGCTGACAGTATTTAATATTTCTTCTGCTGATGAGCCATCGTTATAATAACAGGTTTCATAGTTTACATTTGGTATGGTCTTTTGAGAAATCATTTTGCTCATTGCATATTCCATACCCGGTGTTTCATTTTCATAGGCAGCAACCAAAGCTATGTTTTGATTTTCTGTAGGCTTAAAAGGAAGCACATTTCCCTCATTTTTCAATACAGTAACTGCCTTTGCAGCAAGGTCGTCTTCTTTTTCGTGGTTTTCAGCACTGCCTACAATTTTCTTGGCGTTTTCAGCTGTAGGGGCAGTGTAGTTAAGCACTCCACGCTTTTCCTTGAGCTGTAAAATACGCTTAACTGCATTGTCAATGGTTTCTTCCTTTATATTGCCGTTTACTACTGCCGACTTAATGTTGCCGATAAGCCCTTTAAGCTCTGTACCGCTGCTTTTATCTGTCAAAGAAATAGGCATAAGCAAATTGTCAACACCGGCATTAATGGCCAAAATACAAGCCTGAGCTACGCCAAAATTGTCCGCAATAGCTCCCATATTCATAGCGTCTGTAGTAACAACACCCTTAAAGCCCAGCTTGTTTCTAAGAATATCGGTAACAAAGGTTTTTGAAAGGGTAGCCGGCAGAGTTACATTGCTGCCGTCGCTTTCCGACTTTACAGTTTTCTTTTCAACCTGTGGGAACTGAATGTGTGCTGTCATAATAACATCAACGCCGTTGTCAATAGCAGCCTTAAAAGGAAGAAATTCGCATTTTTCAAGCTGGTCTAAGGACTTGTCCACACTAGGCAGTGATGTGTGGGAATCTGTTGAGGTATCGCCGTGTCCCGGAAAATGCTTTGCGGCAGCCGCAACATTATTCTGCTGAATACCGTTTATAACCTGTGTGCCCAATGCCGAAACTATGGCGGGGTCGGAAGAAAATGACCTTAAGCCTATAATAGGATTAGACGGATTACTGTTTACATCAAGGGACGGTGCAAAGTCCATATTTATTCCCAGAGCGGCAAGCTCACTGCCCAAAATATTACCTGCCGTTTTGGCGTCGTTTGCACTGTTAATTGCACCAAGTGCCATATTGCCCGGCAGAGATGTGCCTGTGTTCAGCCTTACAACCTCGCCGCCCTCTTGGTCTGTACTGATAAACAGCGGTATCTTGTTTTTTGAAGCTAACGCCGCCTGTTGAAATGCTGTAGTAAGCTTTACAGACTGTTCGGTATCGACAAGGTTTTCTGCAAACAATATTACCCCGCCTACCGAGGTTTTAGAAATAATATTAGCTACATCGTCCTCCATAACGGTAAAATCCTCGCCGTCCCACTGGCGCACTGCAACGGTTATCATTTGAGCTATTTTTTCTTCTGTAGTCATTTTAGAAAGCAGCGTGTCAACATTGTCGGCGGCGGATGCGGTCGGAATACCCACTGCAGCACACAGCACACACAAAGCTACGCTTACCGCTTTTTTAAAGCCTGTTCTCATACCATATATCCTCCTTTTGAAGCCTCTGCTCATTTATAAGACAGGTATAACATATATTCCGTCTTTTTTCAATTGTAATTTAAAACTGTAATTTTAATGTAATTATATATGCAAAACAGGGTTGTCCGATGAAAGCCGCACAACCCTGTATATAAACAAGAATAATTATCTTCTGCCGTTATGTCTGTTATTTCTGGAATGAGACTGCTGAACATTATTTTCAGGTGTAAGCCCCTCAACCTCAATTAAAGCTTCTCTTCTGGACAGATTCAGTCTGCCCTTATCGTCAATTTCAAGAACCTTTACAAGAATAACATCGCCTACATTTACTACATCCTCAACCTTTTCGGTACGCTTAACATCAAGCTGAGAAATGTGGCACAAGCCCTCTTTGCCCGGTGCAATTTCAACAAATGCACCGAAATCCATAAGGCGTGTAACCTTACCCTTGTAGATAGCACCCGGCTCCGGGTCTTTAGCAATAGTTTCTACTATATTAAGGGCACGCTTACAGTTTTCTGTATCAATACCGCTTATGAACACATTACCCTCTTCTGTAATGTCAATTTTAACTTCGCATTCAGCCTGAATTTCCTTAATAACCTTACCGCTCTTACCTATAACCTCGCTGATTTTGTCAACAGGAATAGTTGTTGTAAGCATTTTAGGAGCATACTTAGACAGCTCTGCTCTTGGTTCAGGAATAGCCTTTAGCATAACCTCGTCAAGAATATAATTTCTTGCCTTGTGTGTTTTAGCAAGAGCCTCCTTAATCATTTCAGGTGTAAGACCTGAAATTTTAAGGTCCATCTGAATAGCTGTAATGCCGTCGTGAGTACCTGCTACCTTAAAGTCCATATCACCGAAGAAGTCCTCAAGGCCCTGAATATCTACCATTGTCATCCAACGGTCGCCCTCGGTAATAAGTCCGCAGGAAATACCTGCTACAGGCTCCTTAATAGGTACACCGGCGTCCATAAGAGCAAGTGTTGAACCGCATATAGAGCCCTGAGATGTAGAACCGTTAGAGGATACAACCTCTGAAACAAGTCTTAGAGCATATGGGAACTCCTCAACCGGAGGAATAACAGGAACAAGAGCTCTTTCAGCTAAAGCACCGTGACCGATTTCTCTTCTGCCAGGGCCTCTGCTTGGTCTTGTTTCGCCTACAGAGTATGAAGGGAAATTATAGTGGTGAATGTATCTCTTTGTTTCCTCGTCGTCAATACCGTCTAAAATCTGCTGGTCGCTTATAGGGCCAAGTGTAGCAACTGTCAGTACCTGTGTCTGACCTCTTGTAAACAGACCTGAGCCGTGTGTTCTAGGCAGAATGCCAACCTCGGAAGCAAGAGGACGAATATCGTTCATACCTCTGCCGTCAACTCTCTTCTGCTCGTCAAGCAGCCAACGGCGTACTATAGTCTTTTGCGACTTGTACATACACTCGTCAATCTTTTCTGCCTGCTCAGGATATTCCTCATCAAACTTAGCATGAACAGCCTCGTAAATAGGAACAAGCCTTGCATCTCTTACTGTTTTATCGTCTGTATCAAGTGCAACCTTTAGGTCGTCCTCAACAAACTCAAAAATCTTCTCGAACATTTCGTGGTCAGGCTCGTTGCTTGGATAAGAGAATTTCTCTTTGCCGATTTCCTTTTGAATACCCTTAATAAATTCAATAATATGCTGGTTAGCCTTATGACCTGCCATAATACCCTCGTACATATCCTCGTCGGATACTCTGTCGGCACCTGCCTCTATCATAGCAATTCTGCTGTCTGTGGAAGCAACTGTAACAGCCATTTTAGACTTGGCTCTTTCCTCCTTGTTAGGGTTAATAACAAATTTGCCGTCTACCAAGCCGACTGAAACACCTGAAATAGGGCCGTTCCATGGAATATCAGAAATTGAAAGTGCTATAGAAGTACCAACCATAGCTGTAATCTCCGGTGAGCAGTCAGGGTCAACCGACATTACTGTACAAACAACAGAAACATCGTTTCTCATATCCTTTGGGAACAAAGGACGAATCGGCCTGTCAATAACTCTTGATACAAGAACAGCCTTATCGGACGGTCTGCCCTCTCTCTTTAAGTAAGAGCCCGGAATTTTACCTACGGCATACATTTTTTCTTCAAAATCTACCGAAAGCGGGAAAAAGTCGATTCCCTCTCTTGGCTTTGCGGCACCTGTTACCGCTACATTTACTACTGTTTCGCCATAACGAACCAAGCAGGCACCGTTTGCAAGCTGTGCTATCTTACCTGTTTCTACAACCAAAGGTCTGCCTGCAAACTCAGTTTCAAAAACTCTAAAATTTTCAAACATAGTCTTTCTCCTAATAAATTTATTTTTACAGGATTATACCGCTTAGCAATAAAACCACCTTTTATACAGTCAATAAAAGGTCGTTTCACTGCTAAACCAAGTAGAAATCCTGTAAATATGTTTATACAATACAGGGCAGACTGCCTCATATTAAGCTGTCTGCCCCACAATAAGCAATAATTATTTACGGATACCAAGTCTTGCAATAATAGAACGGTATCTCTCAATGTCAACCTTAGTCAGGTAGTTTAGAAGGTTTCTTCTCTGACCTACCATCTTTAGCAGACCTCTTCTGGAGTGATGGTCCTTTTTGTGAACCTTTAGGTGCTCAGTCAAATCGTTAATTCTCTTTGTAAGCAAAGCGATTTGAACCTCAGGAGAACCTGTATCGCCCTCGTGAGTTGCATACTCCTTAATGATTGCCTCTTTCTCTGTCTTTAGCATTTACATTCACCTCTTTTTCAGTATTATGCCCATTGTATTCGGTCAATCACAGTTAAAGGAAGGTGATAAATCCTGTTACAGGCTTACTCCAAAAACCGTGGTTGGGGCACTTTGAGTATTTTATCATAACCGGCTTGATTTGTCAATTACAATTAAGCCTAAAATCAGTAAAAAATCATAAAAAGCAGTAATATTTATTGCCTCTGTACCAAACTAATAGTCGTAATATTGCAATAAATTTTACGGAATTCTCGGGCGTATGCTCTTCAAAACCATATACAAATCTCATTCGTGTACATTCATCTATAGCCGTCCATTGATATAGCTTCTTTCCGTCCCTTAATACAGAACCCCTCAGTCAGTTATACGGCACTTCTTTGACATCTATCTTCACCTTTTCTCCGGGTAGCCAGTAGCTCGGGATATCTCCTGTGTGTTCTGCCTTTCTTTTTGTGCGGCAAGTCCCATCCTTTTTCCATTCCAGAGAAGCTCCGTTTGTATCCCTTTCTCAAAAGATCACTGTATACTCCGTCCCAACTGTATCTCTGAAAGTGTTTTTTTAGATGAGTTCTTTATTTGTGTTTCTTCTTTTAGTGTATGCCTTTTGGGATAACTATAAGGGCGACGTAATCTATTCACCAAAGATTGACATGTACCATCGTACCTTTTACACCAGCGTTTTACACTTGATAAACTTATGTTATATTTTCGGTTTGCTTCGCTCTTTCCTTTTTTATTGCATATTTTACTACTGCTTGCTTTTTCTTAGCTTCTTGTGTTATCATATTCGTGAGAAGTACTTCTTTCTTGGTAATGTTTTTGTGGTTAAATTCATTATACCATTTTTGAAGTTACTTCTCTTTTTTTATCGGGTCACATCATTTTATCACATTTTTTTCTTTTACGGTTTTACCCAAACTATTGACACAGAGCCTAAAGAACTAAATCCTGCAAGAGTCTAAAATTAGCTTCTTGCAGGATTTTTGATAAATTTTGAATATATAGTTTTGGGCTTTGAATTCCTCAGGAACATTCCACGGCAACAAAATGTCGACTGTTTCATTGTCTTTCAGATTAGGAAGTTTTGAAAAATTGTATGTTAGATACTTAAATGGATTAAGGTTATCTCATTTGCTGTTTCTACTATGCTGTACATTACAGCACTTCCGGTAGCATCGCTTTGATATTATTAAACAAAACCTTTTAATTTTTGTATCTTGTAAATTCCTTTTTAAAACACCCTATTGGTTTGACAGTTATTAAAGCTCAATGGTTTCAGTATAAGTTGAATGCTCTGACTATGGAGTGTTATTACACTTGTTTCTTTTGTCTCTTTAATACTACAAAAGCAATAGCAAAGCCAGCAATCAATATAACACCGCTAATAGAGCCAAAGAATAACACTTTATTGTTGTAGTAGCGTACAAATAAGTTTGTAGTTACATAGAAGTCTGTAACTTCTCCAACATTTTTATTGCCTGCTGCATCAATACAAACCACCTTAACTTTATGTGCCCTTGTAGAATCGCCGGATACATCAAAGGTGAAATCACCCTTTTTTGCGATAATATCTGTTATTTCTTTTTCTGTCCATGTTTTATATGCCTTGTCATAGTCATCAAGGTATATATCAATGGATTTTAAAAGCAGATTGTCGTTCGCAGACATAGATACGGTCAAGTTTTCAAAAGGATAGGTTCTGCCCTTTTCGAGATTAGTAATTACCACATTTGGCTTAGTTTTATCCACACCAAAGCTGATTTCCTTATCCTTTGTATCTAGAGTATTTTCCGCAATATTACCCGCTGCATCCTCCGAGTGGAAGGCCAATCTATAAACACCGTCATCTACAAAGTTCTTAGCAAAAACAGTATAGGTGTACTCATACCACTGTCCTTTACCGCCCTTAACATCAATGCTATAATCATCGCCCTCTTTCAGCGTAATTGTATCATTATTCTTAAAGAGCGTGACTTTGATATCTTTTAGTTCATTAGCGTTGGTTTCGGTCATTACAACATCTCCCGCTTCTTGAACATAAGTGCCGTTAAGCTTTTCAGTGGCAGTGCCAAAACCGTAAGTAGAACCAAAGCGGTTTGCGGAAAACATAATAGTTTTCTTTGTTGAGTTGCCGGCTTTATCCGTTAGCTTTGCAGTCAGAGTATAAATATCATCTACGCTCTCCTTCTTAGCAAAGTTATTAAAGGTGAATACTTTACCATTATGCTGATCAGCATAGGAACCGTCCAATGCCACATTTTTTCTGATAGCACCAGTCAGTGTAATTTTCACCTGACTGTCATCATAGTTTGTATCGGAATATGAAACAACAGGAATGATATCACCTCTATTTGCCGTACGGTCGGCAACACCTGTAATTTTAAGTGTAGGGGCCGTTTTATCAACATAGAAAGTCTGTTCCGGGAAATTGGCGGAAGCATTACCTACTTTATCCTTAACAGCAATATCAAAAGTATAAAGAGCATCTTTATTATACGATATTGTTGCGGTATGCCTGTCGCCATTCGAAGACCATCCACTAACTTTTGGCAAATCAACATTTTTGCCGTCATTGGTTGCTTTTAATTTAATATCTACATACTTGTCATCGAAATTGTGCTCCGTAACTACAATCGTCGCTGTGCGGTCAGCCTTGTAATAATTACCGTTTATTGCTGAATTGTTGTCATACGATATAGAGATAGTTGGGGGTGTCTTATCAATGGTGAACTCCGTCTGTGCAGTCGTACCATCAGCATACACGACACCACTGGTCCTATTACCGGCAAGGTCTGTGTAGTCTATGCCAAATGTATAGTCACCATCAGCGGTATAGGGAATGGTCGCTGTCCATTCAGTATCATCTAAATTTCCTGTTCCATTCGTTTTTGTCCAGTTTGACACATCAGGTATAACCCCATCGGTGTTGGTAATCTTGATTACAACATCCTCTGGCCTAAAATTACGCTCGGTAACAACAATTTTTGCAGTTCTTTCCGCCTTAAAGGAAGAATCTCTAACAACATTGTTGTTATCATAAGAAATGTTGATTTTCGGCTGTGTAACATCAATTTGGATAGGCTCATTTATCTTATCATTTGTAGTCACACGTTCATTACCGGCATTGTCAATTGCCGTAATTTCAACTATAACATTATTGCTGTTGAATTTAGCAGCGTCAATTGTAATCTTGCCCGTCCAACTACTAATTAAATTGTCAGCATCGAGAACACCACCTGCAGTTTTGCCACTTGAAACATCAAACAAAACACCGTTTTCAACTGCGTTTGTATCTGTTGCCTTAATTGTATATATAATTTTATTCAGACCGGAGAAATAGCCACCATCGGAAGCAATATTTCCGGAATATCTTGGATCAACCACTTTTAGATCTACACTTACATTCCTGTTATAAAAACCGTTTATGTTAGGTTCAGCAGGGATAATGTCGATTTCAGGGGCTTTTGTTTCACCACTAGGCTGCTTGTCATCAACAACGATGCCGGTAGAGCGAATAATGGCAACATTTCCGGCTTTATCTTCTGCCCGGAAATAAATAACAAATCTCTCACTTGGTGATACTACAATTCCCGTCACATCATTATAATCGACCCAAGTACCCTTTTCGTTATATTTTGAAATATTTGCGACCTTTTGATATTTGAACGATTCCACTCCGCTAATATCACTGTTTGCAGAAAGCCTTACTGTTACGGCAGAACGATAGAACCTATTGAATGCGAAGGTATTCATTGAACCTGCCACGGATACATCGTTTATCTTAATATCCATCGCAGTCGGCGCAGTTTTATCTATCGTAAAGTCAACTGCATCAAAGGAATCAAACACATTGCCGGCGAGATCTGTATACTTTATATCGAAAGTATAGTGTGCTTCTGTTTTAAATGTTACGGTTGCAGTATGGACATCGCCGTTTGATTGCCAGTTAGCATTATTCTTGAGATAACTTGCATAGTCAAACACTGTTCCCTGCGAATTACGAGCTTTTACAGTGGCAACTACATCCTTAGCATTAAAATTATGCTCAACGATTTTTATGGTAGCTGTCCTGTTTTCCCTGTATTGATTGCCATTAGAGTGTGTCGGCTCAGAAAAGGTTACATCCACCTTCGGCTTCATCTTATCAATCGTAAATTTATCCATCTCATAGGAATCATATACATTATGCGACTTGTCTGTATACTTAATATCAAATGTGTAGTCGGCATTCTCGTTAAATTTAACGGTAGCCTTATAATTATTCCCGTCCTTTACAAAGGCTGGCTGTTTGTAAGTATAAGAGTAATCCGTTTTACCGTTTAGCTTTTTACCAACTTTAATTACAAGGTAGTTTTCATTTCCGGTTATATTATCAATTGGGGTGTAGAGGTAATCCTTAAAAAAGTTGTCAGCGCTAATACTTATTGTTGCCGTTCTGTCAGACTTATAATAATTACCGTTTTTAGTATCTGTATTGTTATAAGTAACATTAACCCCAGGGGCAACATTATCAACAACGATAATCTTTTCATCCTTGAAAAGCTGGCTTGTGTTACCGGATTTATCGGTAGCCGTAAAGGAAACATATCCTCGGAACTGCTTTGGGATAGTAAATGTTGCAGTTGCTCTCTTTCCGTTCTCAGAGAAATTT
>FR891341.1:0-7391 GCA_000435335.1 Clostridium sp. CAG:964 | reverse complement strand
CCTTCCGTATCATTGCTGTAATCAACATTATAGGAATAGGTGAAATAGTCGATTCCGGCCGTTTCATCACACGCTGAAATCGTTACAGTAACATCAGTTTGGTAGAAACCAAATGTAATTGCATTTAAGATCGTATCAAAAACCGATGCACTATAAGAAACTTCTGTACCATCTGGTCTCATGTTGTCCAAGCAAAAACTGTTTGTCGCTTTTTTTCCTGCATTATCAGCTAAGTCACTGTAGTTCAGTTCAATTTCATAATTGCAATCCGTATCAAATTCAATTGTTGCCGTGTGTTCATCACCATTATGTGACCAATTTGCGCCATCAAGGAGCTGGTCTATCAAGTTGTTAACCTGTTCTTCATTTACCGGATTTCCCTGAACATTATTTGCTGCAAATTTTGTAAATTTCAATTCGCTCGGCTCAAAATTATGCTCAGTAACCTTAAAGGTTGCAATACGTTTTCCTTGATAATAACCTACGTTGCTGCGAGATTCCGTAGCATTGGAATCATCGTAGGAAATATTTAACACTGGATTGGTCTTATCAATCGTAAATTCTGTGGGAGCAACCGACGAGCCGTAATCTACCGCAGCGTTCTCGTTTCCGGAGTAGTCATAGAAAGAAACATCAAAGGTATAATCTGCTTCTTCGCTAAACTCAACCGTTGCTTCATACTCATCACCTTGTTTTGTAAAAACAGGCTCAACAATGGATTCCGTATAATAGGATTCATTGTCAAGACGCTTTCCGACAGTAATTGTCAAATACCTCTCTCCGGTTTCAGGGTTAATGCCATAGAGATTGTCCTTAAAGAAGTTTTCCTCTTTAATTGAGATTGTCGCAGTTCTATCCGCCTTGAAATACATATCGTGGGCGGCATCGTTGTTATCATACGACACGGAGATCTCCGGCTTAATATCGTCAACAACCAAGGTCTTATCCCCGGCAATAGTTGTAGAGCGTCCCGCCGTATCAAAAGCGGTAAATGTAATGATACTGCTGCTCAGATTCGGAGAAATATTAAATTTTGCGGTTGCAATTTCTTTATTGTCTCCTCTGAAAGTAATATCGGCTTTTCCAATCGTTACTTCTTCGCCGTTTCCGATTTTATAGACCAAATGATCAATCTTAGAAACAAGGTCTGTTGCCTCTAAGGTTACCGTCATCTCCGCTTTATAGAAGCCGAAAGAAATTGTCTCGAGAACAACATTTCTGACAGATTTTGAGTAGATAATCTTAAGCGATGTCGGAGCCGTTTTGTCAATATAGATATCCGAAACGGTAATAGCTTCACTAATAAAGCCTGTTGCCATCTCTTTCAGATAAATCGGTTCAGGAGTTGTTTTGCCCTCTGCGGCAATGACGATACTATCCTGCCAACTCGCCACAAACTGACCGGAAGTTGCTACTTTATATCCTGCTGCCGGTTTGATTGTCACGCTATCGGTGTACCATCCGGTAGACGGAACAACAGGTTCAACAGTATATTTGCTGCTGAAATCATTTGTAGCAACTGTGATCTTCGACTGTGCGGAAATATCGTTATAGTTGATTCCGCCTGCTAAAGTCGCTTTAACAGTTACTGTACCTTTTTTGCCGCTAATAAACGAAACTACACCTTCATTATTATCAGAGGTTACGGTTGCAGCATCACCGCTGATTATTTCATAAGAAATTGATTCTCCTGACTGACCTCCGTTTGTCTTAACTGTCAGTTTATCTGTGCCATACTTAACAGTGTATGCGGTTTCCTCAAAAGCAAAACCTGTCTGCTCAGCTTTAATTGTTCTTATAGAATAAGACGCAGAAATCGGCTTGAAATTAATGTTACCTGCTTTGGTGGCTGTTATTGTTGCCACACCGCCGGCTTCAATTGCCTTTATCACTCCGGTATTACTGTCAACAGTTACATATTCTTCACCGGCAGTTACTGCGTATGTAATGGCTCCGTCGGATTGTCCACCAATAGGAACATAAGAAACGGTATTGTCATAAGCCAAATCATCAGGAGTTTTATTTTCAAAATCAAATCCGGTTTGTTCAGCCTTCGCAATATAAACATTGAAAGGATATGTTGCCGATTCTGCTTTATCAACAATTACATCTTTATCGTTATAATTTACCTTTGTGGCCTTGACCTGTACGGTATAGGAGCCTGCATTTGTTACAGTCGGGACCGTATCAGACCAATCTCCGTTATCCAATTTATATTTTATGGAATAATTACCTTTTCCGGTAACTGACACTGAATCTTGAGGTTGTCCGGTGTATACACCTTCAAGTCCTTTAACTTTAATTCCTCCAAGATTAATTTCACCCAATTCAATTTTCGAGGTAACTGTCTGCGTAAAAATATTGTAGTTAGCACCTCTATCAACCTTTATTGTAACTCTGTATTCACCAACCGCTGACTTTTCAGGAATCGTTGAATAATCATTTGGGTCTCCCTCAATAGTATACGAAACAGTGTCCCCAGGCTGAATAGTTCCATTGAGTGTTGCCAATGCGTACTTTGCGCCTTCGTCATATTTATTAATCGTTGGGGAAATAGATATACCTGTAATGTCAGCTTTAGCTACACTTATATCCGCATCCACTCTGCAGATATCTGCATCCGTGCCTACCTCTTTCATCAAAATAGTAACAGTAAAGTTTCCAGCTTTTTTAAATGTGGCGCGGAATTTGCTCGTCCCGTCAACCAGCGGAAAACTTTCAGCAGAATCAAAATTTCCTGTAAGAGGGTACCATCCCTGCCTATCTACTGCTGTTTCATAGTATTCCAAAGTGTCAATAGCATCCGGATCACTGAAAGCAAACGATTCTTTTACCATTTTTCCGATGTCATCATTTGCTGTTGAGGTAAGAGAAAATTCTGTTGATTTGTTAACAACAAATTCTTTTGAGGAAATATCGGTAGTAAGAACACCGGGCTTGCTTATGACAGATACATTTTCCGTTGTTGAGCAGCAGATTCGTGATGTAGCCACTTCCTTTAATGCAATGTCCACCGTAAATAAGCCAGCCTTATTAAATGTAACACGAAATTTTTTTGTCTCATCGGTTAATGGAAAACCTGTAGAGGGCCCAAATTCCCCTGTTAATTCACACCAGCCTTGCATACCTTCTGCGGTTTCATAGTATTCAAGCTTGGTTATAGCAGAGGGGTCGCTGAACACAAGCGAACCCGTTACCATTTTGCCTGCATCTCCATTTGCCGTTGAAGTAACCGTAAACTCCGTAGCCTGATTAACATTAAAATCAATACTCGCAAGATTCGTTGCTATTTCACTGGTAGATTCCCCTAATGCGTAAACCAAATTAAGGGGTAGCATTGCAAAAAGTGTCAAGAGCGATAATGCCATTGCAAGTATGCGTTTTAAAGTTTTCTCTGTTCGACTCATATATTTGTTGCACTCCTTATTTAAAATTTGTATAAATATAATTACTTCCGTTCAGCATACAATGCATACCGAAAGAAAAAATAAGAATAGAAAGGACTAAAAACGGGTAAATTGTTTCCCAAAACCATATTCGCACTATTACAAACCCTACTATTGATAGGAACATCAAAACATCACAAATTAATGCAGGTGTGTTCTGAAAAAAGTGAATGATCCCCAGTTGCTTTAAGTGAGGATAATTTTTTTTGAACTCACTGCTGCGGCATTTTGAATAAGTAATAAAAATTGCCATTGCAATTGTACCTATTAGTCCTATCCAGAACATTGCCCCTGATGTATAAGAAATAGCCATTGTTTTGTCTGCCATTTTAATACCAATTGGCATTAAAACTATCGATGCAGATAAAACAGTCAAAAATGCCGTATATAGACCAAGCATGCTACTTCGCTGCTGTCTTTGCAAGTTTTTTCTTTTATGTATCATAAAAACATCCCACCTCTATTCGATAATCTCAGAGCTATCGGTGAAGCCCATCTCAACATCTGTACTGAAATCAGCTTTATGCTCTTTATCGGAAGATTTGGCGTTCTCCGATTGACTATCTGCATTTTCGGAAAGCACCGTTGTTTCTCCGCTATTAGCATTTTGCTCTAAAACCGTTGTTTCTCCGCTAAGTACGGTAGTTTCTTCGATTGGCGGCATAAGCTTTGTTGTATCGAACTTTTCTGTTCCCGGAGAACCGCCGATACCGGCCGTTTGCGGTAGAAGGCGTCCGGACGGAGAAATTTTATCCGTCAATTTACCTCTTGCCGTATTAACAGGGCTTGGTTTATATGCTTTATCGCCGGAAGCTTCATTTTGCTCACGAATTGTATTGATAGCTTTCCGAGCTGTCGCACCTGTAACATCTCCGATAACCTTTTTAATATCAAGCAGAAAGAACAATGCGATAGCAACCAAAACTAATGCGCCTGCAATAATGTACGAAACAAGGGAGAGGGTTTGTAGTTGTTCAACTGACATTATTCATTACCTCCCGTTTGTGTTCCGTAGGCTGTTTCAATCGCCTGTTTTGTATCACTCAAAAGTGAAACCGTTTTATTTTTCTTTTCTTCGGTTTTATCAGCCGTTGTTGTTATACCGGTGACGGTTTTCTCAACAAGCTCATACATCTTTGTAATGTCTTTTTCGCTGATCCCGTCCCCTTTGAACTTCGTTGCATACTGCTGAATTGTGCTGCGGGACAATTC
The DNA here is from genome assembly GCA_000435335.1 of Clostridium sp. CAG:964. Classification (GTDB taxonomy): domain Bacteria; phylum Bacillota; class Clostridia; order Oscillospirales; family Acutalibacteraceae; genus CAG-964. Next base: position 2,733 of record FR891341.1, on the reverse strand, counting down.
CAAGAGTTCAAGCCGAACAATTTCACTTTCATTTTCATCGGTTGCCACAGAGTTCAAAAGTTCATTGATGTTATCAAAAAACGGCTTATATTTTCCTTTGTCGCTGGCTTCCGTAATATCGGTTGTAATGTCACGATAGAATGTTCCAATATTGGCGTACACCTTTGCCATATTAAGATTCTTATATCCTGCCGGTGCATTTTCAATGACATCCTGAAACCATTCAACAGAGCTTTTCGCTTTTGTAACCTGATTTTCTGTTCCGTCTCCGTAATCGTAGTAGTACCAAAACAGTTTTCCGGTTTCAAAGCAAACCTCCGTATAATTGGCAGGATTTTTTTGCAACGCTGCTTTGTTATTCTTTACATACTTAGTCAACTGATTTGCTTCATCAACAGAGAATACAGAATCGTTGTCTTTATATGTTTGAATTAAACCGAGATACGCTTCTTTTTCGCCTGCCTTATTGGGAATCGCTATCGACTGTCCGTAAAGCGAGAGCTTTTTGTCGTAATCGGCAGTTTTAGAAGCCTCATACAAGAGACTTTGATAAGTATCGGTTGCTTTTTGTGCGGCAAGGTAGTTGAGAGCAAAGCCGCCGACAGCGAACACAAGAGCCAAGGAAACTGTTGTCACGAAGCCTGCTAATTTCTTCTTTTGCTTTTTCTTATATAAATCGTCGATCTCCTCATAATGATCGAGCGCATACATAAGCTCTGCCGCCGATTGGTAACGGTCGGCCGGATTGCGCTGTGTGCATTTCAGAATGATCCTTTCAAGTCCGCTTGAAAGACCGGGATTGATCTGACGAATCGGTTTCATTTCATAGGGCGGTTCGCTTGGATTGCATCCGGTAACAAGATGATAAAGTGTTGCACCTAAGCAATATATATCTGTCCGTGCATCTGTCTGTCCCATTCCGCCGAACTGCTCCGGAGCTGCGTACCCAACTGTTCCCAAACAGGTTGTATCGGCAAGGTTTTTCTCCTTAAACTCTCTTGCAGTACCAAAGTCAATCAGCGTAACATTACCATCTGGTTTCAGCATAATGTTTGCAGGCTTCATATCGCGGTAAATTATGGGTGGCTGTCTTGAATGAAGATAACCAAGTACATCACAAAGTTGCTTTGCCCACTCAATCACACATTCCTGGGGTTGAGCACCATACTCTTCAAGGGCTTTGTTCAGTGAATTGCCCTGAACATAGTCCATAATTATGATAAACGAATCCTCTGTATCAATTACATCGATAATACTCGGCAGATTCGGGTGGCTTAATTTTTTTAAAATGTCCGTTTCCGCTACAAGCCCTTGCTTAACTGCTTCAAAGTCAAGAACACCATCTTTTCGGACTTCCTTAACCGCCCATGTTTTATTTGCTTTCTCATTAATCGCCATATATACGACACTCATACCGCCTTGACCAACCTGACTGAGTATCTTATATTTACCGTCAACAAGAGAACCTATTTCAAGCATCTTGTTTTCGCCTCATTTCAAAATGTTCTGATAGCCACAACTGAAATATTGTCTCGTTCCTGTCGCTGTTTATTAAGTTCAATCAGCGTCTCCATATTATGTTTCATACCATCAACATCGACCATAACATCAGGATTCAAGAAAATATGTATCTCCTCATTAGTGATTTCATGTCTAAAACCATCACTGCACAGCATATAGGTGGCATTCAATTTTGTATTACCAAAAAACATATCAGGATACACATTATCAGATGCACCAATACACTGTAAAAGTACGCTTCTCCGTGAGTCAACTTCAGCTTCTTCCGGTGTTAAGTTACCAAGTTCGATCTCCCGCGCTACCACTGTCTGATCTTTTGTAAGAACAGTTACACTGTCCGCAATTTCATAAGCACGGGTATCGCCGACATTGATAATATAATATCGGTTTTCCGTAAGCAATATTGCCGTTACGGTTGTCCCAAGCCCGCTTGTCAGCCCGCACTTTCTTCCATAAATTTTAATCTTCTCATTGTATTCAGTGGCAATTCCAACCCAATCAGCTCGAATATCTGAATCGGTAATTCCCTTTTTACATAAGATTGGAAGCTTACGATCTGCCCATTTGCAAAAAGCATTAACGAGAGATGCACTTGCCACCTCCCCTTTTGAGAGACCACCCATTCCGTCACAAAGGACGGCAAAAGCTATTTTTCCAAGCCGTGTAGAAAAAACTCTGGCATTAAAACTGTCTTGATTTGTACTTTTTGTTGTTCCTATATCCGTAGCAGCGGATATTATAAAGTTCATTAGATACACCTCCCCGTTATTTTTTACCTATCCTTTGCTTACACTTAAAAGTATAAATTCCCATATGTTACTATATCTGTATGACCTATGCTGACAATGCTATTATCTCCAATAAATAGTCAACATAACTTTTCTTCCTTGTCAATTTGAAACACAGATATGCCCAGTAAAAGTTTCTAATTGTTTTTGTTTCCAATAAGCTGCAGCTTATTGCTGTTGTTTGTTAAATACTGTCACTCAATACAATTGTTTCACAAGTGTTTATATGTGTTTACCTTGTGGAACAATCAAAGAGTTATGCAGTTTGAGAGCAACCACTTCATTTTCAAAGCATTCAAAAGTTTGTTAAAGTTAAAAATGTAAAAATTGGCGAACAATTTAAAAAATTAAATATTCTCACAACATATTACGGTTTACACCGCTATTGCAGTAACCACGAATACAGCTATAGGAATTAAGATTT
>FR891340.1:652-2740 GCA_000435335.1 Clostridium sp. CAG:964 | reverse complement strand
TGTCACTGGTTCGAGCCCAGTTGGGGGAGCCATAAAGGCTGTAGAATTCGTTTCTACAGCCTTTTTTGTGTGTGAATTTGTAAATTTTTTACCATAAGCCGTAGGTTATTGCAGTACCGGAAACTTCTGTGCAGGGTATTATTGTATTTTCCATAACCATGAAGAAGATATTAGATACACAAAAATGCATTTTGTTGACTTGCAAGAAACACTGTGATATTATACTAATTGGAAAGAATTGTATAATGTTTATACATATAATAAAAAATCTGCATGACAGACGCTTTATTATATAAGTAGTTATGCAATATTTGTTGACGGCATACTGTATAATGTGTATGCAGAAAACATTATTATAAAGATATTGAGGATAAAGAAAGAGGGATTTTATGCAATGTACATCTTGCGGCAAACAGTGTGATGAAACAAAGGCTTTTTGTCCGCATTGTGGAGCAGCTGTTCAGTCGGGCTATTCACAGCAACCGACACAGGAGCAGTCAATGTATTCACAGCAGTCAGCTCAAGAGCAGGCGGGAAATTCACAGCAGGCTGCCCAGGAACAACAGTCGAATAGTCAATATAGTCAATCGCAGTACGGACAGTCACAGTACGGACAGAGCACTTCACCATACGGACAGTCACAGTACGGACAGAGCACCTCACCATACGGACAGTCGCAGTATGGACAGAATACTTCACCATACGGACAGTCACGGTATGGACAGAATACATCGCCGTATGGACACTCACCGTATCAACAAGGGCGTCCTGCATATATGAATAATAATCCAACTGTAACCTCACAAAGGTCACACAGTAAACCGTGTCCCGGTTATGCCGGTGACTACCCTATGGCGTGGTTTAAATTTTTAATTTACTTTATGCTGTTTGCAAATGCGGCAATAAACATATTTACAGCTGTTACATATCTAACAGGAAGCGTATATTTAGGTGAGGATATGACTATGAGTGATGTAGAGGCGCTGTATATGTTCTATCCAACTGCAAAAATGATTGATGTTATTTACGGCGTTTTGCTTATAGCACTTGCCGCTTATGCGATATTCACAAGGTTTCAGCTTTCAGGCTTTAAAAGACGAGGCCCGTTTTTGTTTATACTGATGTATGTGCTTAATTTGGTAATAGGTCTTTTATATGGCATATCTATAATGTTTACGTTTGAAACCGGCCTGTTGGGCTTTATTAGCTTTGTCCCGTCAATTATAACAAGCGTAGTTATGATATTTGTAAATGTTGTCTACTTTAGGAAAAGAGAAGAACTGTTTGTTTACTGATTTAATTTAAAAATTTCATACTTACTGCATTTTAGCGGCAGGTCGGTTTGTGCTGACCTGCCGCTTTTTATTGCACCTAATAAAAGGGCTCTGTGTCAATAGTTGGGGTAAAACCGTAAAAAGAAAATTGATTTTAACAAGTGGCGATGGACTAGGTTGCCACTTGTTTTTGATTTTGGTGTGAAAAAATATGGCTCTATAATAAAAGTTTAGGTAAGGAAAAGAGCCTACAAAAATAGAAGAGAGTAATTTTATTGGTTTTAACGAGGCTATGAGCAGCAAGCACACAGATTGCGGCGTCCATTTTTTCCTTGATGATTACCAATTTGAACGCCTGTGGAATAACCCTGACAGGTACATAGAATTGTTACAAAAATACAATTGCGTTTTGTCACCTGATTTCAGCCTTTACGCTGACTATCCGAGAGCGTTGCAAATTTATAATCATTACCGTAAGCATTGGGCAGGAGCATATTTACAGCTTCACGGCATTGAGGTGATACCTACAATTTGTTGGAGCGATGAAAAGAGCTTTGAATGGTGTTTTGATGGCGAGCCTGTTGGTGGAACAGTTGCAATATCAAGTGTTGGAACACAGAAAAGCAAGATTGCAAAAGAGCTGTTTTTGAAAGGCTACAACGAAATGATAAAACGCTTACAGCCTGAAACTATCATCTTCTACGGCAGAGTTCCCGAAGAATGTACAGGAAATATTATTCATGTTAAATCATTTCAAGAGAAATTCAGGAGGTCAGAGTAATGGGCGGACGAGGCTCTTCGAGTGGTATAAGTG
>FR891340.1:0-577 GCA_000435335.1 Clostridium sp. CAG:964 | reverse complement strand
TCAATCAGGTAATATCAAATTTATCAAGATTAACGAAGGTGCGGTAACTGCACCGATAGAAACGATGACTAAAGGTCGGGTATATGTAACGCTTGATAATAATGGTTGACTTAATAAACAAAATATGGAATAATAGAGGTAGCGGGTCATAGTATAAGAGGAGTACGCTCATTTTTGAGAGGTCTTTGGTGCAAATCCGAGTGCCCGTTACAAGACAGTACAGCAATGTGCTGTCTTTTCTTTTGCTTATTTTTAGAATTTTTAATAAAGAGAGGTGGTACCGTGAAAAACTTAAACACAAGGCAAAAAAAGTTTGCTGAATACTATGTACAGAGCGGTAACGCCCCTGAAAGTGCAGAACAAACAGGATATTCAGCAAAATATATCAATTTGAATGGTCAAAAATTACTGCAAAATACAGCCTTGACGAAGATAACAAACGCATTGCACAGGCAAGAGCGGATGAATGGCACGATAAGGCGGATATGCTTGAAGAAAAGGTGAAAAAGGCAGAAAATATCAACAAGATTTCAAGTGAAGCTGTAGCAAAATTGACTGAAAGTGATATAATAAAGAC
>FR891339.1 GCA_000435335.1 Clostridium sp. CAG:964 | reverse complement strand
TTGGTATGGTTACACTTTTCAAGCCTGTGCAGCCCCAAAACGCACCATAACCTATTTCTGTTACACTGCTTGGAATTACATATGATGAACCCTTTGCATTTGGGTATACCAAAATTTTGGTCTTATCCTTGTTAAACAGTACACCGTCTACCGATGTGTAATTCTTGTTATTTTTGTCTGCTGTTATGCTTGTTAAGCCTGTGCAGCGACTAAACGCATTACTACCTATTTCTGTTACACTGCTTGGTATGGTTATGCTCGTTAAGCCTGCGCAACCCCAAAACGCACTACTACCTATTTCGGTAACACTGCTTGGTATGGTTACACTTGTTAAGCCTGTGCAATTATAAAACGCATCACTACATATTTTTGTTACACCGTTTGGTATGGTTACACTTGTTAAGCCTGTGCAATTATAAAACGCATCACTACATATTTTTGTTACACCGTTTGGTATTGTTACGCTTTTCAAGCCTGTGCAGCCATTACCCGCCTATTTCTGTTACACTGCTTGGTATGGTTATGCTCTTTAAGCCTGTGCAGCCACTAAATGCACTCCAACCTATTCCTGTAACCTTATACCTGTCAATAGTGCTTGGTATGGTTACTGCTTTACTGCCGATGTCGTTATATTTTGTTATTCCGGCAGTGCCGTCATCTAATACAGAATATTCAAATCTGCCGCTTGTTAAGGCACTTGCCACAAAGGGTACAGCACTGAATATGCCTGCAACCATAATCACCGACAGCAACAGCGAGGTTATTTTGTTTAATTTTGTCATAAGTTTTTCCTCCTAAAAATAAATTTGTACCCATAGTATCAATTTATATTATCTTAAAGTATTATTATACCTTTTTACAGATAATTTGTCAAGGTGTATGGCATAATATTATACCTATAAATTATACAAAGAGAATAAAAATTATGAGCATAATAACCACCACCAAACAAAGCCACAACCGTAAACACTTTTGTGTTACAGTTGTGGCTTTGCTGTGCATAGGATTGCACAGCTATTAATAATTATTCAATGTGTTTATCGAAAACAATCGGCTTAGTGCTTTTTAAAGCTGATTTTTCTTAACAATACAAATGATGTACCTGCCGATAAAATCAGCACAAGCACCACCCCTGCCGATAAAATCAGCGCAAATACCATAGCCGCTACCGAAGCGCTGTCGCCTGTAGCTACCTTGCCTGCGGTTTTTGCTACGCTTGTGTTGCCTGCACCGCCGTTTGTGTTGTTACTTCCGTTATTGCTATTGTCAGACGGTGTTGGATTTGTCGAGTTTGTTGGAGTAGGTGTTGGCACCGTTGGTCCCGGGGAGGCAGAATGTTACACTGCTTGGTATGGTTACGCTTGTTAGGCCTGTGCAGCCAACAAACGCATCACTACCTATTCTTGTAACCTTAAGTCCGTCAACAGAGCGTGGTATGGTTACTGTTTTACTGCCGTTATCGTTGTACTTTGTTATGCTGGCAGTACCGTCATCTAATACGCTGTATTCAAAGCTGCCGCTTGTACCTTTTGTTTCGGCCCCTGCCACAAACGGTATAACGCTGAATATGCCTATAACCATAATTGCCGACAATAACACCGAGGCTATTTTGTTTAATTTTGTCATAATTTTTCCTCCTAAAAAATAAATTTGTACCCATAGTATTAATTTATACCATTTACAAGTAATATTATACTCATTGCGGATAATTTGTCAAGGTGTATGGCATAATATTATACCTATAAGTTATACAAAGAGGATAAAAATTATGAACAAAATTGCTGAACTTAGAAAAGAAAAAAGAATGAGCCAAATTGCACTGTCACTGGAGCTTAACCTGTCGCAAAAAATGATAAGCGCCTACGAAAACGGAAAAAGCGAGCCTAGCATTGCCACCCTAAAGCAGATGGCAGACCTGTTTCAGACCTCCGTTGATTATATTATTAATTATACAGAAGTACGCCAACCTATTGACAAGCTGGTACAACAACAGCTTTCAGAAGATGAATGTGTACTACTGAATGGCTTTCGCCGACTGCCTGCAAAACAGCAAAACATAGCTGTGGGAGTAATTTTGGGACTAAACTCTGCCATTAAATAATTGCTAAAATATAGCAAAAGGCTCCGCCCCTTTGACTGTAAATGTCAACCGTGGGCGGAGCTTTTTTATCGCTTGTTTATTTATAAAAATTAAGGATTTACTAAAATTATACAGACTGTATAATTTTAACCCTACAAAAAATTTTTTAAAATTTTCATCTTAAATATTCACGGCATAAAGAATGCCGCTTGTGGAGCGCTTTGTATATCAATGGCGTGTCCAACCTACTAAACGCTGAATTTCAGACGCCTTGCCTAAGTCGCCCTCTACTCTTACCTTGCCTACTGTGTAAGCGGCTACTACATTCATTTCGCCCCTTGCTATCTGCAAAAAGTCGTTAGTATCAGAAATAAACCAAACATCGTGGTCGTTATAGTCATACGGCTCTATGGCAACATTGCCGTCACTAAATTCTATGTAAAAGGTTCCGCCACCCTCGCCTGTCATAGTAACCTGTATAGCAAGGTGTCCTCTATAGTCTTGTACATTTGCGTGTGAAAAAATCCCCTTAATTTCATTAAAAGCGTCCTGAAATGTCATTTTTCTACCTCCGATATTTTTCTATATACCTATACTAATGTATATTCGCTTTTCCGTAAATTATTACACAAAAAACTCTATTTCAAATGATAACATTGGCTTGAAGCAAAATCAAGTGGCAAAAATTATTTTGGTAAACTGTGCAAAACGCATATAATATATAGATATTTATTATGATAAATTACAAACGCGCAGTTACTAAATATTGTATTACAGATGAAACTCTTACATTATATATTGTATGATTAATCCTTTATCAATATTAAAGCCGGTACACAAGATTTAAAGGTCTTTTGCGCCGGCTTTCGTGTTAAATATCCGCCGGGCTTGTAATCTTGAAAGCGTGCCGAAAATTAATCGTCAATTTCCTTTAAGTCCTCTTCGCTTACCGCACGCATTGGCTTTCTGTTAAACAGGTCATACATAACAGGCACTATAAACAGCGTCATTATAGTAGCATACAGCAAGCCGCCTATGCACACTATAGCTACAGGCTGCATCATTTCTGCACCCTCGCCTATGCCCAGTGCCATAGAGAACAGACCTATAATTGTGGTAATGGCTGTCATAAGTATTGGTCGCATTCTTATTTTACCTGCCTGAACCAACGCTTCTTTTTTCTCCATACCCTCTATGCGCAGCTGGTTGATGTAGTCTACAAGCACAATACCGTTGTTTACTACAACACCGCACAGCATAACAAAGCCGATAAGTGAAACAACGCTTATGTCAAAGCCTGTAATAAACAGACCTATAAAGCCGCCGGTAAAGGCAAGAGGGATTGTAAACATAACTATAAACGGTGATTTTAAGCTTTGGAACTGCGCCACCATTATCAGGTAAATAAACACTATACCCAATACAAGCATTTTGAACAGCTCAAATACCGACTCCATAGTGGTTTCGTTTTCGCCGCTAAAGTCGATAGTTATCTCGGAGCCGTGCTGATATTTTTCAACCGCCGACTGAACTCTTGAGGAAACATCGGTTGTGGTGTAGCCGTCCTTAATATCTCCTGTAACGGTTAGGTAACGCTTTTGGTTTTCTCTGCTGATGGAGCTCATAGAGTCTGCCTTTTTAATAGTAGATATTTCACCTAAGGCTATGGTTTTTTCATCGCCCTCGGTTGTGGTGTAGGTAAGCTTTTGATCCATAAGCTTTTCAGGGGTAAACTCCTCTTTCTGCTGGTCTACCACAACTACATCTATAGCAGAGCCGTTGTCGGTTGTAAGAGAGGTGGCTGTGTTTTCGCTTTTAATAAGTGACGCCACCTGCTGGAACACCTGTGCAACAGTTAGGGAGTTTTTCATAGCCTTTTCTTTATCTACGGTTATTCTAAGTTCAGAGGTTGTGTCTGAAATACCGTTGTCGGCTTTTTCTATGCCGTCTACATCAGAAATTATTTTTGTAATGTCATTTGCCGCCTTTTGCAGCTTGTCAAGGTCGTCACAGTATATTTTAACGCCTACGCCGCTGCCTGTAAGTGCAGACATAGAGTTCATACTGCCGCCGCTTACGCTTACCTCTGTACCGTCCTTAAACATTTCGTCAGCTTGCTTTTGCAAGTCGGTAGAAATTTCGTTACTTTGCTTTGCAAATTCATCTTTAAGCACCATATATAATGTAGCGTTTTGCGTATCGGTACTTCCGCCCATACCCATAATGCTCATAGTGCTGCCTACCATAGCGCCTACGGTTTCGTATTTGTCGGATTCGTTTATAACCTTTAACAGCTTTTCGGAGGCTTTTACAGTGTCTGCCATTTTACTACCCTTTGGCATTGATATGCTTACCTGTATTTCAGAGCTGCTGGCACTTGGCATAAAGCTGAATCCTCTTGACATTGCAAGAGCCGTACTGCCTGCAAGAAGTACAAATGCTGCAATAAGTGAAATTGCCCTGTGTGCCAAAGTAAAGCGCACTGCCTTTTCGTAATATTTCAGCATACCGTCCATAAATTTATGTGAGCGTGGCTTTACCCTTTTAAACAAGGATTTACCCATTGCCGGTACAAGTGTAAGTGCCACAATCAAGCTTGCCATAAGCGAATATGTAATAGTAAGGGCAAGGTCAGAGAAGATTTGTCTTGTTAGGCCCTGTACAAAAACTATAGGCAAAAACACACACACTGTAGTAAGTGTAGACGCCGTGATAGCACCTGCAACCTGTCTTGCGCCGTTCATAGCCGCCTGTACGGCCGACATACCCATATTACGCAGCCGGTAAACATTTTCTATAACTACTACCGAGTTATCCACAAGCATACCTACGCCTACCGCCAAGCCGGACAGCGAGATAATATTCAGTGTTACACCGCTGAAATACATAAGCACAATGGCAAATACCACCGAAAGCGGTATAGAGCAGGCGACTATAAGCGTAGGCTTAATATCCCGCAGGAACAGCAGAAGTATTATAACGGCAAACACCGCACCGATTACTAAATTTTCAAGAACACTGTTTATAACAACATTTATATATTCACCCTGATCCATAAGAACAGTATAGTTAAAATCAGGGTTATCTTCCTTTATGCTTTTCAGCTTATTTTCAATGTTTGCACAAACAGTGGCAACGGCAGATTCAGAGGACTTTGTAAAGGAAAGCATTACACCGTCACTGCCGTTTATTTTTGCGTAAACCTCGTCAGAATTATTCTTCACGAAAACATCTGCAACATCTTTTAGATATATAGGGTCTAAATCGTCTATACCAAGGTCAAACAGCAGAAGATTTTCAATTTCCTTTTGGTCTGTCAGCTTGTCGCCTACACGCACCAAATACTTGTCGCCGCTTTGGGTTATGTAGCCCGCCGGCATAGAGAAGTTTTCTGCCGTTAAAATACCGGAAACCATTTCAAGGGTAATGGTTTTTGTAAGGTCGGACTTATCCTTTGTTTCCTCTTGCTTTTCGTCTATAGTATCAAGGGCTGTTTCAAGCTCCTTTTTTGTAGACTCCAGCTGTGTTTGTGTAGTAGAAAGAGTGGCCTCGTTTACACGCAGCTCAACATAGGCAGAGTTCATTTTGTAGCTTGCCTCGTCCTTTTGCCTGTTAAGCTCCTGCAAGGCACTGCTTAGTGTCAGCGTGCCTGCCTCGAGCTGTTTCAGAGTAGTGTTAAGCCCTTCGATGGCGGCGTCTATTTTGTCTATACCGCCCTTTAGCTCGTCAATAGCGTCCTGCAGTGTGTCGGCAGTAAAGCCCTGTGTGCTTAACGACTGCTTAATAGCTTCCATAGAGCCTTGAAGCGATGCCAGGCTTTGGCTGTACTCGTCAATTTTGTCTGACAAATTTGCAGAGGTAATGCCCATTTTCTTTAGCTGTTCGTCAAGCTCCTCAAGCTGCTGCTTTGCCTGATTATACTCGTCTGTACCCGGTGTAAGTGTTTCAATAGCGGTGTTCAGACTGTCTGCAGTGGTTTTATACGCCTCCAGCTTAGTTATGGCGGAGGTCATATCCTGTATATTTTTTTGCAGCTCAAGCACTATTTTTTGAATAGACACCAACTGCTGATAGGTGCTTTGCAGCTGTGTACGCTGAGCCGTTAATGAGGACAGCGTGTTGAGTATCTGCATTTTTCCGTTTAAAATTTCAGACTGCTTTTGGTCAAGCTGGCTTTGTGCAGAGGAAAGCTGTTGGTTTACCTCTTTACGCTGTTTTTCAAGCTGTTCTTTGCCGTCCTGTATTTTTTGCTGACCCTCTTTTGTTTGCTCCAGACCGTCATTCAGCTTAGTAAGGTTAGAGTTAAGCTCGCTTTTTGACTCGTCAAACTTGCTGTCTATGGCGTCCTGCACCTTTTTATTAATCTTCTTAAGCTTCTTCTGATTAATAGATACATTAATGCCCTCTTCAACATCGCCTATAGTAGAAATTGAGGCAACGCCGTCTACACCCTCAAGCCGGTTAAGCAGGGTGTTGTTTACATAATCGGTAAGCTCCGCTACCTCCATACCCTTTACATCAACGGCAACAACAGACGCCGGCATCATATCCGGATTAATTTTCATAAGGGTTGGCGTACCTACGGTATCGTCCCAGCCTCCCTCAAGAGTGTCTATTTTGCCGCTTACATCTACTGTGGCAGTATCCATATTGGTACCGTCTTCATATTCTATAGTAACCATAGAATAGTTGTCGCTTGATGCAGAGGTAATCTCCTTTACGCCGTCAAGGGTAGCCAACGCCTGCTCTAAAGGCTTGGTTACGGTTGTTTCTACAAGCTCAGGACTTGCACCGGGATATGTAGTTACAACTATCATATACGGGAAGTCCATATTTGGCATTAGGTTTGGAGTCATACCTATAAACGAAACAACGCCAAGCACTATAACCATTATTACGGCTACCAGCACCGTAAACGGTTTTTTAACACTGAATTTTGATAACATCTTTACCTCCTGTAAAAACCGTTCTTCATTAAAAGAAGCATATGGTCTAATTTATTCTTAACAGCCGCAGCGTCCATTTTCATTACGAAAATTTCAAACCATGACTTGCAAAGCACAGCAACTACTATTTCCAGCATAACCTCTATGTCGCCTTCACTTTCAATATTTAACAGGCTTTTGTTTACCAGCTGCATAATTTCTTGAATAACCGGCTCACCCTGAGGGCAGGATTTTTCAATTAAAAACTGACTGTTATAGTCGGTAAAGCTAAACACTGTTTTAAATGCCGATGCATAATACTGCTTTGCGGAAACCTGCACAACATAGTCAAACACAATTTTGCAGGCACCAATTAAATCCCCGTTTGTCTTATTTAGTGCGGATTTACAAGTGTTGCACATATCCAGCCTAAAATCCTCAAGTATTAAATGAAATAAATCTGTCTTATTGTCAAAGTATTGGTAGAAGCTTCCACGGGATATTTTTGCCGTATGAACTATGCGGTTTATTGAAATATCCTCAAAGTTGTATTTATCAATTTCGCTTATTATAGCCTTTAATATTCTTTCCTTTTTATCCTTTGGAAGATTGTAGTAGGTCTGCTTTATCAAGCATTATTCCCCTCCTTGTTTAATTCTGCACCGACACACTACGGTATGCAAGTGACAACCTGTCATATCACTGATAATTATAAATAAATTATGTGCAAATGTCAATAAAATGTTACAAACAACATATACATTATTAACAAATTGGCAGCTTCTACAGCAAATCTACAAAAGTAGTCACGGTTTCTCCTTGACCTTATGTGCAAAAAGTAATATAATAGCTTACGAACGCGAAACAGCCCGTTTTATGCAGACTGCTTGGCGGTTTCAGTTTAAAAGGAAAAGAGGGGAAATATAATGGAAGAATATATGTTTATACTTAACATAGCTCTTATTCTTATTTCCACAAAAATTTTTGGTTTAGTATTTAAACGCTTTCATATGCCGCAGGTAGTAGGCGCTTTGCTGGCAGGCTTAATACTTGGCCCTGCTTTACTGGGTGTACTGCGCGAGGACGAATTTATAAGTCAGGTATCCTCACTGGGCGTTATAGTGCTTATGTTCTCTGCCGGACTGGAAACAGACATAAAAGAGTTTAAAAAAACCGGTAAGGCTTCAGCCATAATAGCACTACTGGGCGTTATAATACCGCTTATAGGCGGCTATCTGCTTACAGCCCTTGTTATGCCGCCTACACAGGGCGACAGCTCTCAGCTTACATTCTTAAAGCAAATGTTTATAGGCGTAATTTTAACGGCTACATCGGTAAGTATTACGGTAGAAACACTAAAGGAAATGGGCAAGCTGAACACCCGTGCCGGCAACGCTATATTGGGTGCCGCCATTATTGACGATATTTTGGGTATTGTAGCCCTTACCATTATTTCAAGCTTTGCCGACCCTAATGTTGATATGCTGGTGGTATTCCTAAAGATACTTGGTTTCTTTGCATTCTCGGGCGGTGCAGGCTTTGTGTGCTACAAGCTGTTCTCGATGTATATGGACCGCTACAAAAAGGACTACAGAAGATTTGTTATACTTGCCTTTACATTCTGTCTGCTAATGGCGTGGATGTCTGAGGTTGTGTTCGGCGTGGCAGATATTACCGGTGCGTATATAGCCGGCTTGATACTGTCCAACACCAGCAGGCGTGAATATTTGGGAATGCGTTTCGACACCCTTTCATATATGCTGCTGTCGCCTATCTTCTTTGCAAGCATAGGCTTAAAGGTAGAGTTGCCTGCAATGTCCGCTACCATTATTATATTTGCCGTTTTACTGGCAATAATAGCCGTAATAACAAAAATGATTGGTTGTGGCTTAGGCGCTAAGCTGTGCGGCTTTACAAACAAAGAAAGCCTGCAGGTAGGCGCAGGAATGATTTCCCGTGGTGAGGTTGCACTTATTGTTGCCGACAAGGGACTTTCAATGGGACTAATGGACAAAGACCTGTTTGCACCTATTGTAATAGTCGTGGTAGTAACAACTATAGTAGCCCCTGTAATACTGAAATTTGTATTTGCAGACAAAAACAGCAAAAACAAGGGCAAACAGCCAAAGCCGGAGCCTGTGTACGAAACACCTGAGCAAATGAGCGAATCCGTTATATAAAATATTAAATATCCGACTATTTGGGAGGCAGTAAAATCTGCCTCCTTTTTCATTGCAATAAAATTCAAAATAGAATATACTGAAAGCAATAAAAAAACCGAGGTACAAGCTATGTATAAAATATTTATAGTTGAGGACGACGCCGACTTGGCAGGAGTTATGAAAAAGCAAATAGAAAGCTGGGGCAACACTGTGCACTGTGCCGGCAATCTGCAAGAGATTATGCCGGAATTTACTGAATTTGACCCTCACTTGGTTATGCTGGACATAATGCTGCCCTTTTACAACGGCTACCATTGGTGTACGCAAATACGCAAAGTATCAAATGTGCCTATAATTTTTTTATCCTCTGCCGCCGACAATATGAACATTGTAATGGCTATGAATATGGGCGGGGATGACTTTATACCAAAGCCTGTAGACCTAAACGTTTTAACGGCTAAAATACAGGCTATGCTCAGGCGCACCTATGACCTTGCCGGAAAAGTGCCGGTGCTGGAACGAGGAGGTGCAGTACTGAACCTAAACGACTCTACCCTAAGCTACAACGGACAAACTCTGGAGCTAACCAAAAACGAATTCCGTATTTTGCAAACCTTAATGGAAAACAAGGGAAAAATAGTAAGCCGTGACAGCCTAATGACAAGGCTGTGGCAGATGGACTCTTATGTAGAGGAAAACACCCTTACGGTAAATGTAAACCGACTGCGCAAAAAGCTGGAGCAAATAGGGCTTGAGGGCTTTATAACCACAAAGGTAGGTCAAGGGTATATTATTTCTTAAGGAGGTACCGTATGAAAAAAAACATTAAACTTATAGGCACATACCTGTACAGCCACCTGCTTGCCATTATAGCTGTGGCTGTACTGTACATAATAATGTTTCTTATGCTTTGGGCATATGCTGTGCCGTTGGAACCGCTTTTGTACGGCTACGCACTGTCGGCACTTATACTTGCCTTAATTATACCGTTCCATTTCTACAGGTACTACAAACGCCACAAACAGTGCCGGTACCTGCTGCACAATGCAGAACTGCAAACAGAGCCACTTACCATAGAGGGAAGCCTTGTGGAGCAAGACTATAGGGAAATAATAAACCAAATGTGGCAGCTTAACCGTGAGGCAACCACAAACTTTGAAAAAGCCCGCCAGGAAAGCATAGACTACTATACTACCTGGGTGCATCAGATTAAAACCCCTATATCTGTAATGAAGATGGTACTGCAAAGCAACGACACCGACGAAAATCGTGAGCTGTTGTCACAGCTTTTCAGAATAGAGCAGTATGTTGAAATGGTACTGTGCTATTTTAGGCTAAACGGGCCAAACGACTTTGTACTAAAACTTCAGCCTTTGGATCCTATTATAAAGCTGGCAATACGCCACTATGCCCCACAGTTTATACGCAAAAAGCTAAGCCTGCACTACACCCCTACAGAAGCTCTAATTCTTACAGACCAAAAATGGTTGTTGTTTATTATAGAACAGCTTATTGACAACGCCATAAAATACACCGAAAGCGGCGGCATAACCATTACCGTAGGCAGTAACAACATTTTAGAAATTAAAGACACCGGCATAGGCATTGCGGCGGAGGATTTACCTAGGATTTTTGAAAAGGGCTTTACAGGCTACAACGGCAGAACAGATAAAAAATCAACCGGACTGGGACTTTACCTGTGCCACCGGGCCGCCAAAAAGCTTTCCCACAAGCTTACGGTAATCTCTTACCCGGGCAAGGGCAGTACATTTTTTATTGACTTCAACACCTACGACCTAAAGGCGGAGTAGGCCGTCTTACAAAAATGTCACATTAACCCTGCAAAATGTAACACAAATAAATTTTATGCGACAACTAAAAAAGGTATAATAATTATATCAAGAAAACAAGGAGGATTTTTATGGCACTGCTTGATGTACAATGTCTGGAAAAAATATATACCACCCGTTTTGGCGGCAACCGTGTACAGGCATTATCAAATGTATCTTTTTCAGTAAACGAGGGAGAATATGTGGCTATAATGGGTGAATCCGGTTCGGGAAAAACCACCCTGTTGAATATTTTGGCCGCCCTCGACAAGCCAACAAAGGGTGAGGTTTTTTTAGATAACAAAAAAATGTCCGAAATAAAAGACAAAGAGCTTTCTGCCTTTAGGCGTGACAATTTAGGCTTTGTTTTTCAGGATTTCAACCTGCTTGATACCTTTTCTATAAAGGACAACATATTTTTGCCTCTGGTTTTATCAGGAGATAATTACAAAATTATGGAAAAAAAGCTGCAGCCTATAGCAACCAAACTCGGGATTACCGATATTCTAAATAAATTCCCATATGAGGTTTCCGGCGGACAAAAACAGCGTGCAGCTGTAGCAAGAGCCTTAATAACCTCACCACGGCTTATACTTGCCGATGAGCCTACAGGTGCACTGGACTCACGCTCTGCCGACGATATGCTTGAGATTTTCAGCGAAATTAACCAAATGGGACAGACAATTCTAATGGTTACGCACTCCGTAAAAGCGGCAAGCAATGCAGGCAGAATTTTATTTATAAAGGACGGCGAAATTTTCCACCAAATTTACCGCGGCGGCTGCACAAACGAGCAGCTGTACCAAAAAATATCAGACACACTTACATTAATTGCTACAGGCGGTGACTGCAATGCGTAACTCTTTCTACTTTCGACTGGCATTTACAAATATTAAAAAGCACGCAAGAAGCTATGTGCCTTACATTATAACCTGTGTAATAACCATAGCAATGTTTTACATTATAAAATCCTTGGCTTTTAATTTAGACAAAAACCTGTCAAGTATATCCGCCGCAACATCAATGAGCCTTGGCAGCATAGTGGTGGCAATATTTGCAATAATATTTCTGTTTTACACCAACAGCTTTTTGCTTAAAAAGCGAAAAAAGGAGTTTGGTTTGTACAACATTTTGGGTATGGAAAAAAAGCATATGTCTGCACTTATTGCCACAGAAAGCCTGATTATAAGCGTTATAAGCCTTGTACTGGGCTTAATAATAGGCATAGCCCTTGACAAGCTTATATTTATGATAGTTATTAAGCTTCTTGATGGGCAGTCCCCTTTGGGCTTTACTATAATTCCCGAAGCAATTTTACATACAGTGGTTTTATTCTGTATAATATTTGCCGCAATTTTACTTAACTCTGTACGCATTGTGTACACCACCAAAACCATAGACCTGCTGCACGGTTCAAACACAGGCGAAAAAGAGCCTAAAACAAAATGGCTTTTAGCTATTCTTGGTGTGCTGTGCTTAGGCGGCGGCTACACAATATCAATAATCAGCAAAAACCCTGTAAGTGCTATTGGGCTGCTGTTTATAGCTATTGTATTGGTTGTAATAGGCACATATTTTATTTTTGTTGCCGGCATTATAGCACTGCTGAAGCTTCTGCGTAAAAACAAAGGCTTTTACTACAAAACCAGCCATTTTATAAGCGTTTCGGGTATGATATACCGTATGAAGCAAAACGCCGTAGGACTTGCCAACATATGTGTGCTTTCAACTATGGTATTGGTTATGGTTTCTACCACCTCATCACTGGTTATAGGTATGCAAGATACTATTAATACAATTTCACCTTATGACTACAGCATTAGTGTTGTTGACGGAAAAACCAATCAACAGGTTAAAGATGATATAAAAAATACTGCCGCTGACAACAATCTAAAAATTACAAAATTTGTAGATTATCAATACCTTGAATTTAATGCCGATTTAAATTATAACAATATAACTGCGTCGGACTACAGTGTCGAAAGCGAAAACCTTGTGGGACTGATAATAGTTACCCAACAGGACTACAATATGCTGACAAACAGCAATGTAGATTTAAGCGACGACCAGGTAATGATGTTTTATCCAAACAGCTTCCCATACTCTGACCTTACAATATTTGACCAAAGGTACAAGGTAAAGGAAAGCCGCAAAATAAGCGACTTTATACCGGGCAAAAGCCGTATGGGCTACTCAATTTATGACAGCTACGGCATCGTTGTAAAGGATAACAGTCAGCTTCAGCAGATTAGCAAGTATTACAATTCCTTTTATAAAAACAGCGAAACTAACGAATATAATGAACATAATTGCTATTTTTATGAATGTAACTTTAATGTAGACGCCGACTTGAAAAAGCAGCTTGAATTTAACGAAATTATCAAAAATTCTGAGCTTTATCAAGGCAGCTACTACCACGACTCTATATCATCAACCTTTAAGTCAGGAATCCTTCAAGCATTCCGTGATACCTATTCGTCTTTGTTCTTCTTAGGCATCTTCCTGAGTATTCTGTTTATTATGGCAACCATACTTATTATTTACTACAAGCAAATAAGCGAAAGCTACGACGACAAGGAACGCTACGAAATTATGCAGAATGTAGGTATGAGCCACACCGAGGTAAAAAGGACTATACGCTCTCAGGTGCTTACGGTATTCTTCCTGCCGCTTATTGTGGCCGGTGTACATGTAGCCTTTGCGTTCCCTATTATGTCCAGGGTACTTTCACTTTTGGGGCTTATAAATGTTACGCTGTATATAACCTGCACCGTAATATGCTTCTTGGTTTTTGCCCTAATGTACGGAATTATATTTGCTATAACCTCAAGGTTGTACTACAAAACAGTAAATAAAAAGCAGGCTTAACAACAAAGCCTTTAACTGACAATCCGCATAAATTACACAATATTAACAGTCTACCAACAACTACTCCCCATATACAAAGTGAAGCTGATTTATAGCTCCTCTTCCAAAAGGGCGCTGCACATAATAAACACTCCTATCTTTTGTGTGCAGTGCCTCGAAAAGCCAAAAAAGGCATTGCCCTGTATTACACCTACAGCGGCAACGCCTTTTTTATTTCTGTGTTGTTTTGTATAAATAACAGCCTTAAAAAATTTAAGCTGTTATTTACGGCTTTTGTTTTTCAGCTTGTCCATTTTGCCCTTTATGCTTTGGGTTCGTTTCTTTGTTTCCTCCTCGTTTAAAGTCAGCTGTCCCTCTTGGTTTATGGTAAGCACACTGCCCTCTTTGGCAGACTGTGGCACCTCCTTAATATCTATGCCGAAAAACTCGCCGTTTTCGCCCTCGCAAATTGCAAAGCCGCTTTCAAATCTGTCTATAATTAGGTTTTTCACTATGCTTCTCCTCCCGTATTATGTTCTGCCCTTGTAGCTGTTTTTGCCGCCCTTGTGGTGATTGTGTCCGCCTGTACCCTGTTTGGTTCCTTTACCGGCATATTTTGCACCCTTGCCTTTTAACGGCCTATTATTTTTGCCGTTTCTGTCGTTCTTACTGCCTTTGCCGTTTTTGCCGCTGTTTTTATAGGTGTTAAAGCCCGGCGGAGGGGTTACAAGGCAGTTTTTGCCGTTGCCTATAAGGTCGGCTCTGCCTGCGGCAAGCAACGCCTTAACAACTGTTTCTTTATTTTTAGGGTTAAAATATTGCAGTAAGGCTCTTTGCATTGCCTTTTCTTTTGGCGAGGTAGGCACATAAACCTCCTGCAGTGTATAAGGGTCAAGGCCCGTATAGAACATACAGGTTGACACTGTACCCGGTGTAGGGTAAAAGTCCTGCACCTGCTCCGGACGGATATGCTCCTTTTTCAAGAACAGTGCCAGCTCTACTGCGTCCTTTAGAGTTGAACCCGGGTGAGATGACATTAGGTATGGCACCAGATACTGCTCCTTGCCTATACTCTTTGTTATTTCATAGAATTTATCCATAAAACGCTTGTACACCGCAATGTGCGGCTTGCCCATTTTGTCAAGTACAGCGTCTGAGCAATGCTCCGGTGCAACCTTTAGCTGACCGCTTATGTGGTACTTTACAAGCTCCTTAAAGAACTCGTCCGATGTATCCTCCATCATATAGTCAAAGCGAATGCCCGAACGGATAAACACCTTTTTTACGCCATCAAGATTTCTCAGCTTTCTTAACAGCTGTAAATATTCGGTATGTGTTACCTGCAGATTTTTACAGGGCTGTGGTGCAAGACATTTTTTCTGCTTGCACATACCTGCTTTTTCCTGAATTTTGCAGGAGGGCTGACGGAAGTTTGCGGTGGGGCCGCCTACATC
The DNA here is from genome assembly GCA_000435335.1 of Clostridium sp. CAG:964. Lineage (GTDB taxonomy): Bacteria > Bacillota > Clostridia > Oscillospirales > Acutalibacteraceae > CAG-964. The sequence continues at coordinate 21,601 of FR891339.1, read as the reverse complement.
GTGAATATAGCCCTTAAAGCGTGGATTTTTTGTAAGTGAAACCGCCTCTTTTATAACGGATTCTTCACTTCGTGTTGTAACTACCCTGCCTTGGTGAAAGGCTATAGAGCAAAAGTTGCAGGCGCCAAAGCAGCCCCTGTTGTGGGTTATAGAGAACTCAACCTCCCGTATGCCCGGCACGCCGCCTAAGGCCTCGTAGGACGGGTGGTACATTCTTTCGTAGGGCAGTGAATACACCCAGTCCAGCTCCGGCTGTGTAAGGGGCGGCATAGGCTTGTTTTGTACAAGTATGTACTTGCCGTGGCGTTGAATTATCTTTTTGCCCCGTACTGCGTCCTGCTCCTCCATTTGCTTGCGGCAGGAAACTGCATATTCCTTTTTGTTTTCCCGTACAACCTCATAGCTTGCACACTCTGTGGCGTGTGACGGAATATAGTCCTGTGTTCTTACGGCATAGCAAATGCCCCGTATGTCGTGCAGCTGTTCTACGGTACAGCCGTTGTTTAGCCTGTCGGCTATTTCCATTGTTTGATTTTCGCCCATACCGTAGGTAAGAATATCTGCACCGCTGTCAAAAAGTATAGACGGTCTTACGGCATCGTCCCAATAGTCATAGTGGGCAAAGCGTCTTAATGAAGCCTCAAGTCCGCCTATAATTACCGGAGAATCTGGGTATATTCTTTTTATTATTTTTGAATAAACAATAACGGCTCTGTCCGGTCTGCCGCCGCTTTTGCCACCTGCTGTGTAGGCGTCGTCACTTCTTCTGCGTTTGGCGGCGGTATAGTGTGCCACCATACTGTCTATATTGCCCGATGTAACCAAAAAGCCGAGTCTTGGCTTGCCAAAGCGTTTAAAGTCCTTGTCGCTGTGCCAGTTTGGCTGTGGCAATATAGCTACCTTGTAGCCCTTTGCCTCCAGCACCCTTGACAGTATGCTTACACCAAAGCTTGGGTGGTCTACATATGAGTCACCTGTAACAAACACAAAGTCCGGCTGCTGCCAGCCTCGGCGTTCCATTTCTTCTCTTGTTATAGGCAAAAAAGCCATTGCTAAAGCCCCTCCTAAATATCAATATGCAATAAATACAGCACCGCTAAGTCTTAAATATTACTTGCTTACATTATTTTTTCTTTCAAGCCACTGCTGGTAGCTTAAAAGCACCTCTCGTGACTTTGAGCCTACATGAGGGCCTACAATGCCCATTTGCTCCATTTCGTCAATAAGTCTGCCCGCCCTTGCATAGCCTAAACGCAAACGACGCTGTAAAAGTGAGGTTGAGGCCTGTCCGTTTTCAACCACAAGCTTTATGGCCTCCTCCATCATTTCGTCGTCACTGACTGCACCGGAGGATGCCGAGCTGTCGCTGTCCTTGCCCTTTGTAAGCTCCTGCTCGGTAATCTTTTCGATTTCCTCCTGAATTTCCATATCGTAATTACTTGTGTGGTCTTTCTTTACATAGCTTGTAACATTTTCGATTTCTGCGTCAGAAGCATAGCAGCCCTGCACACGCATAGGCTTTGCCGCACCTATCGGTGCAAACAGCATATCTCCTCGGCCTATAAGCTTTTCTGCACCGCCTACATCAAGAATAGTACGGGAGTCAAGCTGTGACGAAACCTTTAGTGAAATACGGCTTGGAATATTCGATTTAATAACGCCTGTAATAACATTAACGGTAGGTCTTTGTGTAGCAACTACCAAATGCATACCTGCGGCTCTTGCCTTTTGTGCCAAACGGCATATGGAGTCCTCTACCTCTGTAGGGGCGGTCATCATAAGGTCTGCAAACTCGTCAATAGCTATTACTATGCTGAACATTCTCTTGTCCGGCACAGGTATGCCGTTACTGTTCACAATAGGCTGTGCCTCTAATTCCTCTTCCGTTTTTTCTGCACGAATTTTATTGTAAGAGTCCACCATAGCGTTATAGCCTGCAATATCTCTTACGCCAAAGGCAGAAAATGTACGGTAGCGGTTTTCCATTTCGTTTACTGCCCAGTTCAAAGCACCTGCCGCCTTTTTAGGGTCTATTACAACATCAATAAGCAGATGCGGTATGCCCTTGTACTTTGAAAATTCTACCATTTTAGGATCAATAAGCAAAAGCTTAACCTCGTCGGGATTTGCCTTGTACAGCAGGCTGATTAGTATTGAGTTTACGCATACAGACTTACCGGAGCCTGTAGTACCGGCAATAAGCAAATGGGGCATTTTTGCAAGGTCGGTAACTATTGTATTGCCGGAAATATCCTTGCCCAGCACTACAGACAGCTTGCTTTTTGCCGTAATAAACTCCGGCGAATCTATAAGCTCTCGCATACTTACCATTGTAACAACCTTGTTTGGCACCTCTATGCCTACAGCCGCCTTGCCCGGTATTGGTGCTTCTATACGCACGCCGCTTGAAGCAAGGTTTAGGGCAATATCGTCTGCAAGGTTTGTAATTTTACTTATTTTTACGCCCGGCGCCGGCTGTACCTCAAAGCGTGTTACGGACGGCCCTCGGCAAATGTTAATTATATTTGCATTTACGCCAAAGCTTTGCAGAGTTGTTTCCAGCTTACTGCCGTTTCTTTCAAGCTCCTCCATTGCTCTTTGGGTGTTTTCGGCACTGCTTGAGGGATACAAAAGGTCAGACGGCGGGTAATGGTAGCCACCCTCCGACACCTGCTGACTGCTTTCGCTTACCAGCCGTGTTATTTCCTCCTGTGCCTGCTGAAGCTCCTTCTTTTTTCCTCCCTTTTGTTCGGAATTAATGCTTACCTTGTCAAGAATGCCTCCGGACTGCTTTTTGTTATTTTGAGTGCCGTTCATTCTTTGTACAGCCTCCAGCAGCTTGCTTTTACTGCCGGAGCTTGAGCTTATATCACCGCTGCTTACACCCTCGTTATATGTAAGGGATTTAGTTTTTTTGCCCTCCTTTGCCTGCTTTATGGCATTTACACCGGTGCTGACTCCGGTAATGTCTATAGCCTCGGAGCTTATGTCATCGTCTTGAGCATCTGTTTCCTGCTGTAGGCCGTCATTTGATTTATCGGCAACTGCTAAACCGTTCTTTTGGTTTTTTCCCTTGCTTTCTGCCGTCTTTTTGTTTACCTGCTTTTTAATTGCCGACGCAAGCTTGTTGAAATTTTCCGCCAAGTCCTTTATAGTAAGCCCGCACAGGAAGAATATATCTACAACAAGGGTAAGAGCACAAAGAAATTCCGCAATCTCTCTGCCGAACAAAAAAGCAAGAGGATAGCCTAAAATTCCGCCAAACACACCGGCACCGGCACCGTTTGAGTAGTCATTTATTCCGTTTATAAAAAGACTTCCCAAGCAGGCAAAATAATCGGATGTCAAAAGATTTTCGGAGCAGCCGAAAAGGAAAACACAGCAGGATATAAGCAGCACTGCATTTAAGCTAAAAAAGAGATTATAAGCTATTTTGCCGTTTATCTGCTTTTCCATTGCGGTAATTACCCCGAGGTATATTAAAATTGCAGGCAGCAAAATTCTTGCCAGACCGAACAATCCCTTTAGAAGGTCGTGTGCCATAGTCCATAAATTCTTGCCCGGAAACAGCACCAGCACTAAAAGTATAGCCGCCGCAAAAAACATAATAATAGCCTTTGCCTGCACAGGCATTTTTTTCTTTTTGGCAGCTGTTTTTTTATTGCCGGACTTTTCGGGTGTCTTTTTTTCCTCTGTTTTTGCCTGCTTTGTACTTGCCGTTTTATTGTCTGCCTTTTTGTCGGAGGCCTTTGCGGCAGGCTTTTCGGCCGCTTTTGCAGACTGCTTTTTTACTGCCATTTTATCACCTCTGTTAAAATTCATTTTCTGATTTCTGTAGTAATTCAACACTTTAAATTGTCACCTAATACAGCTTAAAGCACATAATTCAAAAGGCGTCAAAACACCCTACAGACAAGCGTTTTGACGCTGAATTTTATAGCGGCAAAATCAACCGCATTTTAAATTTACATAAATACAAGAGGCTTGCCTGTAAAAATATTCACTCCGGAATTTAGCTCTGCAATGCCTATAATAGCTATAATCAGTCCTACTGCTGCGGTGTAAGCTACAAATATGTACATACGGTCTTTTTTTAGCATCCACCTAAAGAGCAGTATTGCAAAAAAGCCTACCACCGCAGAAACAATTATACCTACTACAACAGGCAGCATTATGTCGGAGGTTACAGCACCCTGCCGAACTGCGTCCTTGCCCTCTAAAAGAGCCGCCGCCAAAATCGACGGTATGCCCAGCACAAAGGTGTAGTCAAGTGCCTTTTGCTTGTTTATGCCCCTTAGCTCGCCAACTGCAAGTGTAGAGCCTGAGCGTGACAAGCCCGGGAACACAGCCGCAAAGGCCTGTGCCAAGCCTATGCTAAGGGCGTCTATAACATTCATTCTATGTCTGCCCATACCTTTTTTTCTGACAATGCCACGCTCCCTGTAGCTGCGCTCCGTTGCTTTGTTTGACACAATGCCGAGAGCAAGCAATACTGCCGTAGCCATAAGTGCCAAGCCCACCAGAGTAAAGTAGCCTGTATTGCCCGACCACATTTCAGCCAAGTCCTTTGCTGTCAGTCCGTTGCCAAAGGGCAGCGGAATAAAAAGCAAAAACAGCGGTATAAGTCCTATAATCAGCATAACCACAAGGTTTTGCTCCTCGGTCATTTTGCTCCACCTGTATCTGCCCGTTACTATGTCTCTTATTAAGGTAAAAAATGCAATTATAAGCTTGCCTATAAGCTTATAATAAACGGCTATTACCGCCAAAAGCGTACCTAAATGCAGCATAACATTAAAGAACAAGTTACCCTCATCCACACCCAAAATGTGCTGTGATATTGCCAAATGTCCGCTGCTGGAAACCGGCAGAAACTCTGTAAGTCCCTGCACAATGCCTTGAATTATTGCGTCAAATATGCTCATTATGTAGCTCCTCTCCCGTTAATACCGCCCCGATTATGCAGGGCGGCACTACGGATATATAATTAATTATACAGCCTTACTTCTTTTTTCGTTTGGACTTTTTGTTTTCTTCAATCATTTTATACAAGCAGTCAAGGGCGTCTCGAATAGTGCCTACCCTATCAATAAGCCCCTCCTCCACAGCCTCCTCGCCCTCAAGTATTGTGCCTACATCAAGCACAAGCTCCTGTGTATTCATAGCAAGCTCGTTATACCGCCTGTGGGGAATTTTTGAATTACTGCTTACAAAGGTAGTAATACGCTCCTGCATTTTTCTGAAATACTCAAAGGCCTGTGGAACGCCCAGGGTAAGGCCGTTACTGCGTACAGGGTGAATTGTCATTGAAGCCGAACGGGCTATAAAGGAATATTTAGCCGCTACCGCCAAGGGAATACCTATAGAATGACCGCCGCCCAGTACAATAGAAACCGTCGGCTTTTTCATACCGGCAATAAGCTCGGCAATAGCCAAGCCTGCCTCTACATCGCCGCCGGCGGTGTTCAGCAAAACAAGCACACCCTCTATGCTTTTATTTTCCTCAATAGCTACAAGCTGGGGTATAATATGCTCGTACTTAGTGGTTTTGTTTTGCGGAGGCAAAACATTGTGTCCCTCTATCTGCCCTATGATGGTCAGACAATGTATTATATGTCCGCCGTCTGCAATAATTGCCCCACATTCCTTTACCTGCTCAAGTGCGTTGTGGCTTATTGGGCTGTCTTCCTCTGAAAATTCGTCCTCCTGCTGTAGCTCTGCGTCATTTTTACTGCTTTTGCTTCCCAATTATATGCACCTCCCAGAAAACATTGTTTCCTAAAAGGCGAAAATTATACAGGCTAATTATATCACCAACAGACTCATAAAGCAACTGACAACACATTAATAAATAAACTCCTGTTCTGCGGCGTTTTATACATACCCTTGGTGCCGTGCTGTTTTGACTGTATAAGCAAAAAGCAAGCATATGCACAATGTTTAAAGATAGCATGCTAAAATTTTATTTATAAATTGACATATATCGGTGCAGGTGGTATATTATAAAGTAAGATTATATAGCTGTCGGGCAGTGCCTAATGGGCTTTTACAATATTTTTGTCTGACAGGCAAATAATAATTAGTAATTTCATATTGTATATTATAGGAGGATATTTATTGTGAAACATTATAAGGTTGGTATTATCGGTGCAACAGGTATGGTTGGCCAAAGATTTGCGCTACTGCTTGAAAATCACCCTTGGTTTGAGGTAGCAGCGTTGGCTGCCAGCAAGCGTTCTGCCGGCAAGGCATACAAGGACGCTGTGGGTGCTAAGTGGGCTATGACTAAGCCGATTCCTGAAAAGTTTGCGGATATGACGGTTATGGACGCTTCTGATGTTGAGGCTGTTGCATCAAAGGTTGACTTTGTATTCTGTGCAGTAGATATGAAGAAGGACGAAATTAAGGCTCTTGAGGAGGCTTATGCAAAGGCAGAGTGCCCTGTTATGTCAAATAACAGTGCCAACAGACACACACCTGATGTTCCTATGATTATTCCTGAAATTAACGCTGACCATGCAAAGATTATTCCTGCACAGAGAAAGCGTTTGGGAACAAAGAAGGGCTTTATTGCTGTAAAGTCAAACTGCTCGCTTCAAAGCTATGTGCCTGCAATTCATCCTTTGATGGATTTAGGTGTTAAAAAGGTTCTTGCTTGTACATACCAGGCTATTTCCGGTGCAGGTAAAACATTTAAAACATGGCCTGAAATGGTAGACAACATTATTCCTTACATCGGCGGCGAGGAAGAAAAGTCCGAGAAGGAGCCTCTAAAGATTTGGGGACACATTGAGGGCGACAAGATTGTTGACACAACAGTTCCTTCTATTACATCACAGTGTATCCGTGTGCCTATCAGCGACGGTCACACAGCCGCAGTGTTTGTAGAGCTTGAGAAAAAGGCTTCTATGGACGAGATTATTTCAAGATGGGAAAACTACAAGGGCAGAGCACAGGAGCTTGAGCTTCCAAGTGCACCAAAGCAGTTCCTGCACTACTTTACAGAGCCTGACAGACCACAGATTAACAGTGAAAGAAATCTTGAAAACGGTATGGCTGTTTCTATCGGCAGACTTAGAGAGGACACACAGTATACAATCAAGTTTGTTTGTATGTCACACAACACATTAAGAGGTGCTGCAGGCGGTGCGGTTCTTATGGCAGAACTGCTGTGCGCCGAGGGTTACCTGGACGATTAATAAAAATATCCAACGGGGGTAATATTAATGCAAGAGCCTATTTTTACGGGTAGTTGTGTAGCTATTGTTACACCTATGAACCCTGACGGTTCAATTAACTACAGTGAGTACGGTAAATTAATAGATTTTCAAATAGAAAACGGAACAGATGCTATTTTGGCTTGCGGTACTACAGGCGAGTCGGCTTGTATGGATCACCAAGAGCACTGCAAGGTTATAGAATACACCTTAGAAAAGGTAAACGGCAGAGTTCCTGTAATAGCAGGCACAGGCAGCAACGACACCGCCTATGCCGTAGAGCTTACAAAAGAAGCTAAAAATATGGGTGCTGACGGTGTATTGTCGGTAACACCTTACTACAACAAAACCTCACAGGCAGGTTTGGTTGCTCATTTTACAAAAATTGCGGATTCTGTAGACATTCCTATGATTGTTTACAATGTGCCTAGCCGAACAGGCTGTAATATTAAGCCTGCAACATACGCAGAGCTTGCAAAGCACCCTAACATTGTTGCCACTAAAGAGGCAAACGACAATGTAGGCGCTGCTGCAGAAACACTGGCACTGTGCGGTGACAACCTTACAATGTACACAGGCTGCGACGACCTTACAGTACCTATTATGTCGTTGGGCGGCAAGGGTGTAATTTCTGTATTTTCAAATATTATGCCAAAGGAAATGCACAACATTGCTCAGCTGTGTCTTGACGGTAACTTTGCAGAAGCAGCAAAGCAGCACCTGCACTATTTAGAGCTAATGAACGCAATGTTCTGCGATGTAAACCCTATTCCGGTTAAAGAGGCTGTTAATATGATGGGCTTTAACTGCGGTGAATGCAGACTTCCGTTAGTTTCGCTTAGTGACAGCAAAAAGGCAGAGCTAAAGGCTGTAATGCAGAAGTACGGTTTAGTAAAGTAATTTGTAGTATATAAGTATAAGGAAAGTTTAAAATGACAAATATTATTTTAAGTGGCTGCAGTGGAAAAATGGGCAGGGTAATTGCCAGAGAAATCGCAAAAAGAGATGACTGCAAGGTAGTAGCCGGCGTTGATGTTTTTTCTGACGGTTCGGCTGAATTTCCTGTATATGACGATTTCAGCAAGGTACAGGAAAAAGCAGACACTATTATAGATTTTTCTAATCCGGCTGTGCTTGCAGGACTTTTAAATTATGCTGTTTCCAAAAATGTACCTGCTGTAATTTGTACAACAGGCTTTTCCAAGGAACAAATTGCAGATATTGAGAAGGCGTCCAAAAAAGTGGCTATTTTCCATTCCGGAAATATGTCATTGGGCATTAACCTGTTGATTGAGCTTTCAAAAAAGGCTGCTGAAATCTTAGGCAGTGCCTTTGATATTGAAATTATCGAAAAGCACCACAACCAAAAGCTTGACGCACCAAGCGGCACTGCTTTGATGATTGCCGACGGCATATCCGAGGTAATGGAAAACGAGCCTCAGTATGTATATGACCGCCACTCCTACAGAAAAAAGAGAGAGAAAAACGAAATCGGTATTCATGCCGTTCGTGGCGGCACTATAGTAGGTGAGCATCAGGTTATTTTTGCCGGTCATGACGAGGTTGTTACGCTGACGCACCAGGCACAGTCAAAAGAGGTTTTTGCTATCGGTTCAATTAATGCGGCTGTTTATTTAAGTGACAAAGCTCCGGGTATGTACAATATGTCAGATATGCTGCGGGGTAAATAATAAATATGGGAGTTGTATAATATGAGTGCAAAAATTCAGGTATCTAGCGATGTTACGCTTGTAACACTAAGAAATGCTCCTGTGGATATGGATTTTATTGCTTCGGTATTTGAGGACATTGCCGCCTTGAATATCGATATTGATATGATTTCATTATCCCCTGTACAGGGGAGCAGCACATCTGTTTCGTTCACTATAAACGATGACGATCTTATGCCTTTGCTGGGCTATACCTCAAAGCTTAAAAGCAAGAATATTAAACCTATAGTCAGCAGCGGCAACTCTATTATAAGTCTAACAGATAACGATATGGCAGACCATCCGGGCGTGGCCTCAAAAATTTTCAGAGCTATTGCCGATTCTAATATAGACCTGCGTATTGTTACAACGTCACAGGTGCAGGTGTCTGTACTGGTAACTGACGCTGTTTTTGAGCAAGCATACAAGGCACTAAGCACTTGTCTGGATTCATAAATATTGTTATGAAGCAAGGGGTGTATTTACCGGTGTATGTCGGTAGGTACAACCCTTTTCTTGCGAAAAAATCTTGTAAAATACCGAATTATTAATGCTTTTTTCCTGAGCATAGGGTAGTATAATAGGCCTGCACAAATAAAGCCTTGCTGTATGCAGGGGCGGCAGGCATAAATATATAGCTAGAGAGGATGTTTAATATGAAAAGAGTCGGCTTTTTAACAAGCGGCGGCGACTGCCAGGGGCTTAACGCAACTATGAGAGGCGTGGCTAAGGCACTGTATGAGTATTACGGTGAAAAAGATGTTGAAATTATAGGCATTTTGAACGGCTACAAGGGATTAATTCATGGTGACTACAAAAAGATGAAGCCTGAAGATTTTTCGGGAATTTTGAGCATTGGCGGTACAATTTTGGGAACATCCCGCCAGCCGTTTAAGCTAATGCGTATTATTGGTGAAGACGGTATAGACAAGGTAGCCTGTATGAAAAAAACTTATAAGTACCTAAAGCTTGACTGCCTTGTTATTTTAGGCGGCAACGGCTCTCAAAAAACTGCCAATTTACTTAGAGAAGAGGGCTGCAACATTGTTTCTCTGCCTAAGACAATAGACAACGACCTATGGGGCACAGACAAAACCTTTGGCTTCCAAAGCGGCATAAATGTAGCTACCTACTGCCTAGACGCTATTCACACCACAGCTACATCTCACAGCAGAATTTTTGTTGTAGAGGTTATGGGGCACAAGGTTGGCTGGCTTACTCTATATGCCGGCGTAGCAGGCGGAGCAGATGTTATACTGCTGCCGGAGATTCCTTATTCTGTTGACAATATAGTTAAAAAGATTGAGGAAAGAGAGCGTAACGGAAAGCACTTTACAGTAATTGCAATGGCAGAGGGTGCTGTACCTAAGGAGGTTGCAGAGCTTTCCAAAAAAGACAGAAAGGCTGCTGTTATGGCACAGCCTAACGGAACATTTACTTCACAGCTTGCAGCACAAATACAGGAAAAAACAGGACACGAAACAAGAATTACCGTACCGGGCCACATGCAAAGAGGCGGCGAAACCTGCCCATATGACCGTTTCTTGTCTACAAGCCTTGGTGCTGCCGCAGCACAGCTTATTGTAGAGGAAAAATACGGCAATATGGTGGCACTGCAGGGCGACAAAATTGTTCCTGTTCCACTGGAGGAGGTTGCAGGCAAGCTGAAAACAGTACCGGTTGACTGCGACGAAATTAAGTGTGCAAGAGCCGTAGGTATATCCTTTGGTGACCAATAATAAAGGGAGGCTTATATGGCAGATACAGAAATTACCCGTGAAAGAAAGCGTTGGCTCTTCTTTGGACTTCCCTTTACTTTTACGAAGTATATAATCTACAAGAAAAAGCTGGTAGTAGAAACAGGTCTTCTGGTAACAAAAGAAAATGAAATACTGCATTACAGAATACTTGATATGGAGTATTCCCGCTCGCTGTTTCAGAAAATGTTTGGCTTAGGCACAATTACCCTGCATTCACAGGATGTTACCTCTCCAAGCCTTGTAATAAAGAATATTAAGAATTCCAGAGAATTTAAGGATACCCTGTCAGAGCTTACAGAGCAAGAAAAGCAGAGGCTGTCGGTACGCCGTGGCGAGGTAGTGGGCGGTATGCCCCACCCTGCACACAGCCCGCATATGCCTGATGATTTTGATATGCCGGACTGCCCTGACTGTATTGATGATTTTCACAACTAATTAATACCAAAAAGCAAAGGTCACAAATGCATTAAGTAAGTGCATTCGTGACCTTTTTGTTTAGTGTAAAAACCAAATACTATCATTGCTCACCTGAAAGCTTTTTCCGTTTAAGTAGTTCATACAGCCGCCGTCAGTTTCAAAGTTAAATGTAAGCTTGTAAGCATACAACGCCTGGTATTTGTAAAAATCATCTTCCCCCTTGCGTTTGTAGCCGTACTTTGTATCGCCCAAAAGAGGATGACCTATGCTTGCCATATGTGCTCTTATTTGGTGGGTTCTTCCTGTAAGCAAATCCACCTCAACAAGACTGTTATTGCCCATATTTTTTATAACGGTATATTTTGTTTTTACAATTTTACTGTTTTGTGTAGGCTTTTTCAGTATTTTAACCTTATTTTTCTTTTGGTCTTTTTCTAAATACCCTGTTAGCAGCCCCTCTTGCCTTTTAAGCGTACCCTGCACCAAGCAAAGGTAGAGCTTTGTAAGCTCTCTGGTTTTCATTTTTGCGTTTAATATCCGCAAGCTTTCAGCATTTTTAGCGGCAATAACTATCCCGCCGGTGTTGCGGTCTATTCTGTTTACAAGTGCCGGTGTAAACGCCTTGTCCTGCTTAGGGTCGTACTCCCCTTTGTCATACAAGTAATGCAAAACACGGGCTATAAGAGAGTCAAAGTGATATTTTTCGTCCGGGTGTACTATTACTCCCGGTTTTTTATTTACAAGTAAAATGTTGCTGTCCTCGTAAATTATATCCAGCTTGGCAGGTGCTTTCAAAAATTCATAGCTTTCATTTTCTTCTTCCTCAAAAAATTCGTCCTTAATAAACAGCTTAAGCACATCGCCTTCATTTAAAAAGGCAGAAATATCACAGCGTTTATTATTTACCTTAATGCATTTTTTTCGTATGTATTTATACATAAGCGACTTTGGCATTGTTTTAAAGCGTTTGCTTATAAACTTATCCAAACGCTGACCGGCGTCATTTTTGGTAATAATTATTTCTTTCACACACAGCACCTCTGCCCTTGCAAGTTTTACAGTAGTAATTCTAACATAAAGCCCTCCCTAATTCAATATTTACAGCATAGTAACCGGCTTTGCTGTAGACAGTAACGACTGTTTGTTATATAATTACATTAAACTTAAAATGAATAGGAGTTGTGTTTTATGGATAAAATTTTAAAGCTTCTTAGCGAAAACAGTAACTTAACATATAAAGAAATAGCCACAATGCTTGGCGAGCCTGAAGACTACATTGAAAAGCAAATAAAGCAATACGAAAAGGACGGCGTTATAAAAGGCTACCAAGCCGTAATTGACTACGATAAGGTAAAGGGTGCAGACGCAACAGCCTATATAGCGCTTACCGTTACACCTGAAAAGGATACCGGCTTTGACAGCATTGCACAGGAAATTATGAATTTTGACGAGGTAGAGTCGGTATACCTAATGGCAGGCTCTTACGATTTGCTTGTGCTTGTAAAGGGTGCAAGTGTAACAGACATTGCTATGTTTGTAGCCAAAAAGCTTTCTACCATTGACGCAGTTGTTGCCACAAGCACTCGATTTAAGCTGAAAACCTACAAGGAAAGCGGCATAGAATTCGACAGCGGTAATGATGAGGATGACAAAAGGAGTATTATACTGTGATAAACTACGATGAGGTAATAAACGAGAAAATAAAAGCAGTAAAGCCGTCGGGTATAAGAAAATTTTTTGATATTGCCAGCGAAATGGATAATGTAATATCACTTTCAATAGGTGAGCCGGATTTTAAAACCCCGTGGCATATCAGAGAGGAGGGTATTAACTCTCTTCGCCTTGGAAACACAAGGTACACCTCCAACAAGGGCTTAACTGAATTAAGAGAAGAAATTTGCGGTTATTACAAAAGAAGATTTAATGTATCCTATAAGGGCAATGAAAATTGCCTGGTAACCGTAGGCGGTTCGGAGGCTATTGACCTTACCATGCGTACACTTGTAAATATAGGCGATCAGGTGCTTATACCGGAGCCTAGCTTTGTCTGCTATAAGCCCTTGGCAGAAATGGCAGACGGAGAGCCTGTAGTTGTTGAAACCAGAGCAGAGGATAAATTTAAGATTACACCCGAGCTTTTGGAAAAGGCAATAACACCAAAATCAAAAATACTTGTTTTGCCATACCCCAACAACCCTACAGGCGGAATTATGGAAAGGTCTGACCTTGAAAAAATTGCACCTATTATTAAAAAGCATAACCTTTTTGTGCTGTCGGACGAAATATATGCCGAGCTTACATATAACGGCAAGCAGCATGTATCTATAGCGGAGCTTGAGGGTATGAAGGAGCGTACAGTAGTAGTAAGCGGCTTTTCAAAGTCATACTCAATGACCGGCTGGAGATTGGGCTACTCCCTAGCGCCAAAGCCTATTACAGACGCTATGACAAAGCTGCACCAATTTGGCATTATGAGTGCCCCTACAACAGCACAGTATGCTGCCATAGAGGCTCTTAAAAACGGCGACAAGGATATTACCGCTATGCGTGATGAATACGATATGCGCAGACGCTTGGTGGTTGAAAAGTTCAACGAAATGGGACTAACCTGCTTTGAGCCGGAGGGTGCGTTCTATGCCTTTCCGTGTATTAAAAGCACAGGTATGACCTCCGAGGACTTTTGTATGGAGCTGCTAAAGTCTAAAAGCGTAGCCGTTGTACCGGGCAACGCCTTTGGAGAAAGCGGAGAGGGCTTTGTAAGAGTGTCTTATTCCTTTTCGGTTAAGCACATTATGGAAGCTCTAAAGCGTATTGAAGAGTTTTTGCAGGAAAGAAAATAAGGTTTCGTAATTTAATCTTTGTAAAAATGCATTTCTTTTACAGGAGGAGATTGTATGGTAAAGGTGCTTGCACCGGCAAAAATAAATTTTACTCTGGATATTACCGGCAAACTGGAAAACGGCTACCATACTGTAGATATGGTTATGCAGTCGGTAAATCTATGCGATGTTGTTACAGTTGAAAAAAGCCAAGAGCTTATCCTAACCTGCAACAAGGACTCCATTCCCTGCGACAGCAGCAACACTGCCTACAAGGCTGTAAAGCTGTTTGAAAACCTGACAGGCACGGCCTGCAATGTAAGTGTTAATATAGAAAAGCATATTCCGGCACAAGCCGGCTTAGCCGGGGGAAGCACCGACGGTGCGGCAGTGCTTGTGGCGTTAAACAAGCTGTATAATAAAGGCTTGTCAGACAGTCAGCTTGCAGAGCTTGGCGGCAAAATAGGGGCTGATGTTCCCTTTTGCATATACGGCGGAACAATGCTTGCCACAGGCATAGGAACAAAACTTGAAAAAATCAAGCCGAATTTAGATTTACAGAAATACATCATTTTGCTTTGCAAGCCAAAAATAAATGTGTCAACGCCACAGGCATATAAAATCTCTGACAGCAGACCGTTTTCAAGCAGCGTGCATAGCACAGCTGTAATAAATGCACTTATAAGCGGTGACGAGGCTGAATTTTATAAGGGACTGTACAACGACTTTGACAGTCTGCTTGGCCTTGAGCCGGTACAGCATATTAAAGAAATTATGCTAAAAAACGGGGCGCACACCTCTGTAATGAGCGGCAGCGGCCCTACTGTATACGGAATTTTTACAGACAGCTGTTTAGCCGACAAGGCATATGACATACTAGGCCGGGAATATACAGATGTTTATAAGGCAAGCTGCTACGGCGGCTGTACAGTGCTGTAGTAATATAAAAATGAATTGAATAGCAATACAAAAAGCTGTCCATAATTATGTTACCAAAAAGATTACATAAGAAGGGACAGTTTTTATTATGAAAATTTTAGCTAAAGCAATGCTTACAGCCATGGTGCTGTCGTTTATTTTTACACAAACATTTTTTACAGCCGAATGTGAGGACATTCCAAACAGACTTGTCCGTCTGCACATTTTAGCAAACTCCGACACCGAAGCAGACCAAAGGCTTAAGCTGCAGGTCAGAGATTACATTTTATCTATAGCCGGTGATATTTTTGAAAATGCAGATAATAAAATTGAGGCTGAGCATATTGCCGCAACTAATGTGGATAAAATTGTAAATCAGGCACAGCAGTATGTATACAGTCTGGGCTTTGACTATAAGGTAAACGGAGAAATGCGGTACAATATGTACTTTGATACCAGAGATTATCAGGGCTTTTCGGTGCCGGCAGGCAGGTATGACGCACTGCGTATTACTATTGGCGAGGGCAAGGGGCACAACTGGTGGTGCGTTATGTTTCCCCCTATGTGCTTTTCCGCCGCCGAGGACGACAGCTCTAAAAGGCTTGATAGCGTACTGAACGACAGCCAAAGCGACATTACCGAAAATAAGGATAAATACGAATACAGGCTTAAAATTGTTGAAATATACAACGATATAAAAAGCTTTTTTGATGATAATAAGTAAATATTTGCAGCTGCCCTTGACTTAATGCCCACAAAGGATTTATAATAGTAAATAGATGTATAGTAAACTAAGGAGGCATATGTAATGAACAGCACCCGAGAATTACAGCCGTTAAATTCGTCAGTTGTATCTAAGCTGTCATCGTTTTTTAAGGTAATCGGTGATGAAACCAGAGTTAGAATTATATATGCATTGTCACAGGGGGAAATGTGTGTAGGCGATATATCGGAAATTTTGGGTATTTCTCAGTCTGCCGTTTCTCACCAGCTAAAGCAGCTCAGAATGGAAGGTCAGGTAAAAACCAGACGAGAGGGCAAAAACATTTATTATTCCCTAGACGATGAGCATGTGGTTGATATACTTAACCAGGCACTTAAGCATATTAAGCACAAGCTAAAAGAAAACCAAGGCTGAGTTTAGAAAAGCATTACACCCTAACGCACTTATTTTAGGGCAAATTTTAGCTTAATATTACAAGCAAAGCCGCTGTGCAGAAGTTAAACTGCACAGCGGCTTTTTGATTTTCTAAACAAATTTATAAATTCAGCAATTCATCAACTGCCTGCTTAATACTGTTAAGCTCTGTTTGGGTTGGAACCATACAGCATTTAACAGGATTGCATATGCAGGTCATACCCAGCCTTGCAAATCTGTCATTCAGCAGGTCTGCCCCCTCGCCCGACCAACCGTATGAGCCAAACGCAAAGAACCTTTTCCCGCTGTGCATTCCGTTTATTTCTGACAGCACATTCCATACACAGGCAGGCAAGTTATTGTGCACGGTACAGCTTCCCGCCGCTATATAGTCAGCCGTATCAACAGCCCTTTTACATTCTGCGGCATTGCTTACGGACATATCCAAAAGCAATGTTTTTATATTTTTTTCGGCAAAGGCCTCTGCTGCCGCCTTAGCAAGAGCCTCTGTACAGCCGCTTGCCGACGCATACAGTACAACTGCCGCAGCGCCTTTTTCAGCTTTGCCGAGGCTTTTATATTTTTCAACAACTATATCTACCCTGTCAGCCACTACCACACCCTTTGCCGGTGCTATATAGTAAATTTGCTTTTGGGCAAGGCTTTCAAGCAGGCTGTTTACCGCACTCTTGCAGTGTGAAAAATAGCATCTGTAATAATCGGAAAGCTCTGTCATAAATTCTTTTTCAAAGATAAGCTCCTGGTCAGTTACCTTTGGCTCGCAAAAGTCAGCAGAAAATATATTTCCGGAAAATAAAACACAGTCATTTTCAAAATAGGTGCACATAGCGTCCGGAGCTATTCCCTCCTGTACTACAAACTCAAGCACACTTACGCCCAGCTTCAGCTTATCACCGTTATTTACCACAACGCAATTATATGGCTTGTTAATAATATTATCAAGCAAATCCTTTGCCAAGGCACTGCATACAATAACTGTTTTTGGGCTAACCTCCAAAAATCTCTTTAAGCCTTCAGAATGTTGCGGCCGTATTCTGTTCAGTATTAAATAGTCAACGGCACCTATATCCGCAACCAGACCTAGGTTGTACAGAAAATCATCAAAGTATTCGCCGTACACCATATCAATTACTGCTGTTTTTCTGTCGTCTATAAAATATGAATTATAGCTTGTGCCATAGGGACAAGCCTTTATAAGCTCCTCTTTTCTTACAAGCGGCGCCATTGCCCCTACACTGTACACATTGTTTGATATTCTCATTAATGACATTTTAAAGCTCCAATCTAATTATTTATTTTGGCTTTCTATTATTTCTCTTATTTCTTTTTGTGCAAGCTCAACCTCCGTTAAAAACGCCTGTGACGACACACGCAAAGCACCATTACCGAGTATAATAAGCTGCTCCATACCGTCGGAGGTAACTACCCGTACCCTGTTATTCTTTGCCAAAGTATGAGTAGCCCTTTCTATGTACATATCGGCTGTTTCTGCTTCTTTGGTATAAATAACATTAATATTATTTATTTTTTCCACCTCTCGGTGCTGTCCCTTTACACGGTAGGCGTCAAACACAAGAATAAGCTCACATTTTTTATACCCCTGATAGTTGCACATAATATTTATCAGTGTATTTCGTGCAGTATCAAGACTGTCTTTGGCAAGCTCTTTTAGGTTTTCCCACGAAAATATAACATTGTAGCCGTCCACAAGCAGATAGCTTTTACCCTCATACTGCTGTTTAGCCCTTTTAGCCTTTGCCTTGTTGTCAAAGCTTACTACACGCTTTGCCGAGGCTTCTTCCTCGTTATAATTTTTCTTTTTTATAGGGCCGTAGGTTTTTTCAAAAATCGCCATAAGCTCCTTGTCCTGTGCAAATATATCCCCGCTTTGGGTTTCAAACCGAGCAAACACTCTGTCACCGGCTCCGGTAGGCTGAGTCGCAGCTTTCTCCTCCGGCTGTAAAGCGCTTGGCAGATGCATATATTTAGGTACATCGTACCATTTAACGGTATGCCCGGCACCATGCGAACAAAAAACAGAATCGCAGGGATTGTCACCGTCTGTATCGCAATTATAGCCTATACTTTCAATAACCTCCTCTGCATTGTGGCAAGGCTCATAGCCCTTTAGCACACATACAAGACTGCCTCTGCCGTGGGTATACTGTGCAACCTCCTTTGAGTAATTTGCCATAGTTACCGCCGGTGCCGTGCCTGTAAGCACTACAGCTTCACTGCCGTTTTCAGGCGGAGCAAAGCTGCCGTACATACGCTGAATATCCGACATAGCCCTGCCTGCATTTTCACTTGGCACCTCCAGTGTAAAATTATACACCGGCTCCAGCAGCAGGCTTTCGGCACTGCGCAGGCCCTGCCTTACAGCCCTGTAGGTAGCCTGACGGAAATCGCCGCCCTCGGTATGCTTTGGGTGTGCCTTGCCTGAAGCAAGGACAATTTCAATATCGGTTATAGGGGAGCCTGTAAGCACGCCTATATGGGCTTTCTCCTGCAAATGGGTAAGAATAAGCCTTTGCCAGTTTTTGTCAAGCACATCCTCCCTGCACTCGCTTGTAAAGGTAAGACCACTGCCCCTTTTGCCGGGACGCAAAAGCAAATGCACCTCTGCATAGTGTCTTAGCGGCTCAAAATGTCCCACACCCTCTACGGTATTTTTTATAGTTTCTTTGTAGATAATACTGCCCGTACCAAAACCGACCTGTAAATTAAAGCGTTCTGAAAGTATGCTTTTAAGTATTTCAAGCTGAATGTCACCCATTAGCTGCAGCTGTATTTCCTCTGCCTCCTCGTTCCATACTACATTTAACTGCGGGTCTTCCTCCTGCAATATTTTAAAATACTTCATTGCTGTGTGTGCGTCTGTTCCGTCTAAAAGCTGTACGGTATATGTAAGCACAGGCTCCAGCATCGGCAAGTCGGAATTTGGCTCTGTGCCTAAGCCGTCGCCGGTATGTGCAAAGCTTATGCCTGTAACGGCACATATTGTACCGGCAGCTACTCTGTCGGCTGTGGTAAACCGTTCTCCGGAATATATTCTTATTTGGTTAACTTTTTCACCCTCTGTATTGTTCTTGCTTTTTAAGACCTCACGCACAGCAAGGCTTCCGCCTGTTATTTTTAAAAATGTCAGCCGATTTTTCTGTGAGTCCTCTGCTATTTTGTAAACCTTTGCTCCAAATTCACTGCCGTAGCTTGGCATAACGGTGTATCGGTCAAGCCCCTGCAAAAGCTCCTTAACTCCTGCAAACTTTAACGCCGAGCCGAAAAAGCAAGGGAACAGCTTTCTTTCCCTTACCGCACCTGCAATATCCTCGGTTTTCAAAATTTCGTTTTCGTAGTAGCCTTCAAGCAGCTTGTCATCACACAGGGCAATATTTTCGTAAAGCTGATTTACAGGTATATCGCTGCTAAAGTCAACTATGCTGTCGCTTAGCTTTTCCTTTAGCTGACTAAGCACCGCCGCTTTATCTGCACCGTCTAAATCCATTTTATTTACATAAACAAATACCGGAATATTATATCTGCTTAAAAGCCGCCACAGAGTATATGTATGCCCCTGCACTCCGCTTGTGCCGCTTATTACCAAAACAGCATAGTCAAGCACCTGCAAGGTACGCTCCGCCTCTGCCGAAAAGTCAATATGTCCCGGCGTGTCAAGCAATGTAAACTGTGTGTTGTTGTACTTAAATACAGCCTGCTTAGAAAAAATAGTAATGCCCCGACTGCGTTCAAGCTCAAAGGTATCTAAAAAGGAATTGCCGTGGTCAACTCTGCCCGGCTTGTTTATTGCACCCGAAGCATACATAAACGCCTCTGAAAGTGTGGTTTTGCCTGAGTCAACATGAGCAAGTATTCCCACTGAAATTTTCTTCATTTTAAAACTCGTTTCATAAATAATATTCAATCTATATTATATCCTACACCAAAGTATTGAACAATAGCTTTAAATTAACTTTTCGTAAATTATACAAGGTTGTTTTTACAAGTTCTGTATGATAAAATATTAAAAGAGGGTGGGATAGATATGTTTTTTAAAAAGCTGGCGGATTTATGTAAGCGTAAGTCAAAATCCGCCTTTAACTACGTAATTACCTTTGCAAAGTGGGTAATTATAGCAGCCTTTACCGGACTTATAGGCGGATTTATAGGCTCTCTTTTCAGTATATGCTTAAAAATAGCCAACCGTCTGAACAGCGGCATTTGGTGGCTTGTGTTTTTACTGCCTGTAGCAGGTGTAGTGATTGTTTTTCTTTACAAGCTGTGCAAGCTGCAAAACGATCCGGGTACAAACTGCGTAATAGATTCTATAAGAAGTAAAGAAAAGGTGCCTTGGGCTATGGCTCCGCTAATATTTATAAGCACAACGCTTACGCACCTGGCAGGCGGCTCTGCCGGACGAGAGGGTGCGGCACTGCAGCTTGGCGGCAGCTTAGGCTCTGTGGTAGGCAGAGTTCTTCATTTAGATGAAAAGGATATGCATATAGCGGTGCTTTGCGGTATGAGCGGCGTGTTTTCATCACTTTTTTGTACGCCTGTTGCTGCGGCAATTTTTGCACTGGAGGTAATAAGCGTAGGCATTACCTACTACTCGGCACTTTTGCCGTGCCTGGTATCTGCCACTGTGTCGTACTTTTTGGCTGTATTTATGGGCATAGAGCCTACAAGGTTTAATATTGCAGGGGCACTGCCGGAAATAAGCTTTAATTCTTTGGCATTGGTTGTGGGACTTGCAGCCGCCTGTGCCGTTGTAAGCATAATTTTCTGTGTGGCTATGCGTAAAATGCCGCTGCTGCTGAAAAAGCTGATAAAAAACGACTATTTAAGAGTAATGGCAGGCGGCGTAATACTAATAGCCCTAACCTTTGCGGTTGGCTGTCACGACTACAACGGTGCAGGCTCTCATATTATAGCCGAGGCTATAGGCGGCACCGCCAAGCCGGAGGCATTTCTGCTGAAAATATTATTCACCTCCATAACCATAGGCAGTGGCTTTAAGGGCGGAGAAATTGTACCTACACTGTTTATAGGCTCTACCTTTGGCTGCGTTTTAGGTGCGGTTTTAGGGCTTAACCCCGCCTTTGGAGCGGCACTGGGAATGATATGCCTGTTCTGCGGTGTTGTAAACTGTCCGTTTGCCTCTATAATGCTAAGCGTAGAAATTTTTGGTGCAGAGGGTATAATATTATTTGCAATAGGCTGTGCGGTAAGCTATATGCTAAGCGGCTACTACGGCTTGTACAGCAGTCAGAAAATAATGTATTCAAAGCTAAAAGCAGAATTTATAAACATAAACGCTAAGTAAGCCCTTTGGCAATGCAGGCAGATATATACAGCAAGGCTTTAAAAATACAAAAAATAAAAATAAGCATCTCCTAAAACAAAAACAGCAAGCACTGCATTTTTCATACAGTGCTTGCGTTTTATTTGTTATTATTTAACCGCTAAGCATTTGAACAGTTTAAATTATTCAGCCGAGGTTTCTACATCGTCAAGGTTTATTTCCAAAACATCAACAAGTTCAGGTTGATCGTCAGGAATTGCAAATGCACCGTCAAGTATATACCTTTTTAGGAAATACTTTTCG